>NZ_JBFEFT010000001.1:0-332404 GCF_047229225.1 Bacillus sp. 179-C3.3 HS
GCTGCAATGATCAATGCGACAAATAACGGAAAAAGCATTTCGCCTATGAATTTTGACAAGAAAGCGTATCAAAATAGCGAAATCTACAAGATAAAAGACGATATTGAAAAGCAAACAGCTGAATATATCAAAATCAAGAAAGAACAAGAAGAAGCCCGCAAAATTGCGAAGGAACAAGAAGCCCTCGCCAACCGCCCTTGGCATGAAAAAGCACTTGATTATGGCGGAATGCTCGTGAATGAACTGACAGGGGTAAACGACGCACAACGAGCGGCAACAGGCGTTGACCCGATCACGGGTGAACAGCTCACCTCAGGTCAACGAGTCGCCGCAGGTGGCATGGCAGCAGCTGGCTACATCCCAGTTGTCGGCTGGGCTGGGCGCATTTTCAAAGGCGGAAAAGCTATCTATAAAACGTCTAAAGCCTCATCAGCCGCAGTCAGTGCAGTGGATATTTACAAATCATCACAAAAGTCTTTTGATGCACTAAAGACAGCTGAAAAAGGCTTATATGGCATCACTGCCGCGAACGGATTCAGCGAAGCGATTATTGGTAGAGATATGTTTGGGAATAAGATCTCGAAGGAACAACAGCAAGCGAGTATGGATGCGGCGCTTGGGGCACTTTTACCGTTTGGGGTGAAAGGGTTTCATGGTAAGATGGGGGTTAAGAGTAATGGGCAAAGTGAAAACAAAAGTCCCTCTGAAATTGCAAGAAGTTGGCAAGGACAAGGAGCATACCCCGGTATTGATAAATATAGAGATATTAGCTTGAAAAGGGGAACCGTAATTTACAGAGGTGAACCATTTGGATCTGAATATTTCACAACAGGCCGTGCTATTCAAAGGTCTGGCAATGATGCAAGAGCCTTATTTGAAGGTTTGCAAGTGCAAAAACATCCGCAATTCGGATATAGACCCGGTATGACAGCATATGTCGTAGATGATAAAATAGAAGCGGCATTTGGAATTACTAAAGCCAACCCGCAATATGGTACAGGAAATTTACCACAAATGTTTGTTCCAGATGCAAACGAATTAATTGAAAAGGGAATTCTTAAACCAATCGAGTCTCAACGTCTTACAAATTTTAAATAATAAGAGGTAAAATAAGATGATTGATAAAACAACTGGTTCAATAATATTAGATAATGTAAATAAAGTTATAAACTCAAGAATGTCTTCTGAGGTTTTTAAAACTACTTCTTTGTACAAAGGAGGAATTATTCATACTAATTATCAACTAATAGATACTCATTTGATAAACGGGAAGGAATTTCTGATAACTTTATTTTTTGATAATGAAAAACTTAAAGAGGTGCATCTATCAGAATTTATAAATGGACTATCTTGGGATAATTGGACTGAGGATGTTGAGCTAGCAAAGAAGAAAAGTCATGATCAGTGGTTGTTAACTAGTTTAGGGGAAAAACCATATGATTATTCATGGGGTTATGTAGAATCTATTTTTGATAAAAAAGGGTGTGTAAGTTCAATTATTATAAGATATACTTAATAAATAATTAATGTTAAAAAACATGAGATGTTGAAAGTTATGTTATATAAAGTTCGTTAGATAAAACACTATTAAGTAGAATAGGTTAATCCGAATGAGTGTGGTATATTACTTGTTGGGTTTTTTATAATCAAAAGCTAAATAATTATTTGATATAAGTGACATTCATGGGTACTTCTGTAGGGGTCATTACGACGAATCAACAACAGATGGTGACATTACGATTCCAGGTGTGAAGATTGAAAAAATCGTGCATGATTAATTTTTTAAAGAAGCTTTCTGTTAGAAAGTAGTAAGAGAAAAGTCTCCTAATCAATAGGAGGCTTTTCTTCAAGTTAAGATATGCGTACATATTTTCATTGACAGTTCCCTCCTTAAAGCGTAAAATATGAAATTATTCAGAAATAGCAACAATTTAAGTAAATAACGAAGGCTATGATTGCTGTGGGTCACACTATGGCAGGAGCAGCTTCTGGAGAGACCGCATGTATATGCGGCGCCGAAGGGTTCACAATCTCAGGCAAAAGGACAGAAGAGTACAGAATATTGTATTTGTAATGCATGGATCATGCCCGTGTATTGCTTTTCTCTATTTTGCTATTCTTTTATGACCATGAGATTGGAGCGCATCCAATCTCTTTTTTTATGGACTTTTTTAAGAGTTCAATATTTCAGGATAATACTGTAATATAGGAGGGCGTTGACATTGGCACAACAAGAGTTGAGACGAGATTTATCAAATCGTCATGTACAATTAATAGCGATTGGCGGAACGATCGGAACAGGGCTATTTTTAGGCTCAGGTAAGGCCATTCAATTGGCAGGACCCTCGATTATTTTTGCCTATTTACTTGTAGGAATCGCGATCTTTTTTGTTATGAGGGCACTTGGAGAATTGCTTTTATCTAAAGCAGGCTATCAATCTTTAACCGATATTGCTGAGGAATATCTGGGTCCATGGGCTTCCTTTGTGACAGGATGGACGTATTGGTTTTGCTGGATTATGACAGCCATGGCGGATGTCATTGCTGTGGGGGTATATGTGCAGTATTGGTTTGATATCCCGCAATGGATCCCAGCACTCATTTGTTTATTGATTTTATTAGGCTTTAACTTATTAACGGTGAAGCTTTTTGGGGAAATGGAATTTTGGTTTGCCCTGATCAAAGTGATGACGATTCTAGTATTAATCGGCGTAGGGATTGTCTTATTAATAATTGGATTTCAAACAGATGCCGGGCCTGTGACAGTGACGAATCTTTGGTCACATGGCGGCTTTTTCCCAAATGGTATAACTGGCTTTTTACTGTCTTTCCAAATGGTGGTCTTTGCCTATGTGGGCGTTGAGCTTGTTGGGGTTTCCGCGGCTGAAACAGCAAATCCCCAAAAGAACATCCCGTCAGCGATTAACAAAATCCCTTTAAGAATTTTATTCTTCTATGTTGGCGCGATCTTTGTTTTATTAACTTTCAATCCATGGACAGAGTTGAGCGCATCAGAAAGTCCTTTTGTGAAAACCTTCGGACTGATTGGTATACCAGTAGCGGCGGGGCTCATTAACTTTGTGGTATTGACCTCTGCGGCTTCTGCTTGTAATAGCGGCATGTTCTCTACGAGCCGAATTTTGTATAATTTGAGTCATCAAAAGCAGGGACCTGCTTCCTTTGGTCGTCTGAATAAGCAGGCAGTTCCAAGTAATGCTTTATTTGTGTCAACGATCGTGGTTTCTGTTGGGGCTCTTTTAAGCAAGTTGATTCCAGAACAAGCTTTTGGCATTGTCACAACGATTAGTGCGATTTGTTTCATTTGGGTATGGAGTATTATTTTAATTTGTCACCTGAAATATAAAAAAACACGCCCAGCCCTTCATGCGGCATCTACATTTAAAGCTCCATTCACACCTTTTGTGAATATTTGCGTGCTTGTGCTATTTGCTGCGATCCTTGTGATTATGTTATTTGCTGACGCAACAAGACCAGCGCTATTATTAACACCGGTATGGTTTGGGTTATTATTTCTGATTTATACACGAAAGAAACGTCGTGCAGCATAGAGAGAAAAAGCACAGCTACTTCAAAAGGCTGTGCTTTTTTTAGTTTAACGATTTCTAATCTTAAGCGTGTAATGTGCATTTAGAATGATCAGAACAATTCCAATCAAAATAATGGAGAAGAGCTGAGAGTGATAAGACCCGATTGAATAGACAATTAGAATGAACATAGCACCAGTTAACAGCATATTCATGATTTGAAATGTGGAATATAGTCCTTCTAGCATCACGTGTTTCTCGCCTTCATCAGAAATGGCGAGTAGTTTTTTGGCATAATCTTTGTCTGTCGCACTTGGGAGATCACGGTCAGGATAGACAAGCTTAAGCATGGAAATGGCCATATAAGAACAGACAATTGTCATAATGAATAAAGCAACATTCACAAGAATGAGCCAAAGTTCTTGATCAGTCACAATGGCAACACCAATTCCAATAATTGATAAAATCATACTACCTGTATTGCCTAATGCCAAGTCAGAGTAGGTGCGATATTGCTTCGCTTCCAGTTCATCCTCTTCATCACCAGAAAGTGTGAAAGAAGTTCTCCTTTTGATACGTGAAATCAATGAAAAACTATAAATCATTAATATCGTAGCCAATGCAGTAATACCAAGTGTTGCCTCGAATGCAAAATCAAGAAGGGTCATCTCTAGATCGGCAGCCAACAAACAGTAAGCCCCAAGAAAACCAATGAGTGCACCACATAACATTTTAAATACAGTTTTCATGAAAGTTCCTCCTCCTCAAATAGAAAGATGCGTTCAATGGGTTCGTGAAAAATGCGTGAAAGTTTTACAGCGAGTATGAGAGAGGGCATTAATTCGTCCCGTTCCAATAAGCTAATTGTCTGTCGAGAAACCTTTGCACGCTTTGCGAGCTCTGTTTGGTTCAATCCATCACGTGCGCGTAGCTCTTTTAGTCGATTTTTCATCATGTCACCTCATACGGAATCTTTCCTCTATTGTAAAGTATTGTATTCATTTTGACAATTATATTTGTCAAAATGAGAAGAATAATTGTCAGAAAGATCATCTTTATTCAAACGACGAACAGTGATACGCTAGTAAAAAGCGAAATAGAAAACAGGTGATACACATGTTCATTGATCAATTAAAGAATAAATTACATGAACCTCAACCGCTATTTATCGGAGAAGAGACGGCTACTAAAGCGGCGGTTCTTATCCCACTTGTGCGTTCGAAAGACGAATGGCATGTTTTATTTGAGGTGAGATCGCTCATTATGAGAAAACAGCCTGGTGATATTAGCTTCCCAGGAGGAAAACTTGATAGCGGTGAAACACCACAAGAAGCTGCATTACGTGAAACTTACGAGGAACTTGGCATTCCGCCAGAATCAATTCATATTGTTGGAAAGCTAAGCCCATACGTTGTTTCTCCGTCTTTTGTGGTATATCCGTATGTTGGAATTATTGATGAGGAGAAAATCAGGCATTCTTTTAATCAAGAAGAAGTGGAGGAGACATTTACTGTTCCTGTCACGTGGCTTTGCCAATATGAGCCGTATTTACATCATGTATCTGTAAAACCAACGCCAGCAGAGGATTTTCCTTTTGAAAAAATTATGAATGGGGAGAACTACAGCTGGGGGAGTCGTTCAATTGAAGAGTGGTTTTATGATTATGGAAACTACACCATTTGGGGACTAACCGCACGCATTTTAAAGCACTTTGTTTCCGTCGTCAAAACCAATTCCTAGAGGGTGGCTGACTAGGATCTGATGGTTTCCTTGAATCTTGTGCTTATAAAAATGTAGAACCACCTGCCATGATCGGGCGAGTGGTTCTTTTTTTAATTAGGTTCCAATAGGCCGTTCAGTGGTACTAGCATCAGGTTGACTTAATGGACTGCTTGTTACTGTTTGTACGAAGCCAATAAGGACTACAGTTAGAATCAATAAACTCATTTTTTTCATCAAAATTCCCCCAGTCATGTGTAGTATTTTCGATGTGACAGGCTTCCTTTAAAAAGAGATAGGCATGATGAGTCGAACCGAGTTCTTCAAAGTAATTAGCCGCAAGTGTTCCTAATTCACGAATACCTTCAACATCCTTTAATTCTTTTAATAGGGTTAAATCATCGAAACAGGTTTGGGCTTTAGTTGTGATATCTTCAGTGAAATATAGATGATAAAGAAAATTCATTTTTGCTGTATAGATGGGATCTGCCTCTGTTGCTTGTGCTTTTTTTGCTAAATCGTAATAATAAAGAGCTTGCGATCGTTCATCGATAGAAAGCAGTTCTTTTATTAACATAAACATAGAGTGTTGGAAGTAACACGATGACAGGTAATCATCATGACGAAGTGCCTTTTCTAAGGCATGAATACATTTTTGTGATTCGCCTACTTCTGCGTACAAGATGCTGATGTTATGGTAAAGCTGTGATGTTAGAAATTGATCGTTTAGCTGTTTTGCGATGTGAATCGCTTGATCGTAATAGTTCTCTGCTCTATTGAAGTCGCCAATATCCATAAAATTTGTAGCGGCGATCACAAAGGCAGTTGAAAGTCTTCTTTCATACCCTTCGTGACTCTTGAAAATTTCAATGGCATTCTGAATATAGTGGAGTGAGATCAGACTTTGACGAAGATGCATATATAGATTGGCTATTTTTGTATGGAATTCTGCAACTTCTATTTCATCAGGAATGTTCTGTAGTTTTTTCTCTGCAACTTTAAATAGACCGATCGCTGATGTATATTCTCTCTGATATGATGCGTAGAGTGCTTTGTACAAGTAGAAGTAGTATTCAATTAAATCATTTGTTTTAGAGGGATAATCCAGTTCTGTCTGCACATTGAGTTTCTTACCTCTTCTTTCAAAAAGCATCAGTTTATATTTGCCCTCGAGTAACGAATAGTAAGTTAAGACTTCCTGATTTTCTTCCATTTGTTGAAGTAAGCCTTTTAATTCTTTGTAGATTAAACGTGCATTGTGTACATCATGCTTACGAATGGCAATTCGCCAATCATTTAAACGGTTCCCCACCTGTTCAGCTGAAATGATCACCATGTAATTTCACCTCTTATAATCCTTTCGCCTGTTTCAAAAAAAACAATATCACAATTTTTGGTAAAATATAATCGTTTTCAAGAGGTGATTGACAATAGGTAATAAAAAGTGCGTATATCGTGTGATTTATCGTATTGTATTCGATTAACAACGTTGTTACAAATCTATAAAATGATTTTTTAAACGTATAAATAGAAGGAATTTGTAATATATGTTGTTAATTTGTTTTAAAAATGCTGCACATTTCCCTCAGAAAAGGTAAATTTAAAGTCTAGATGAGAAAGTAACAAGGTCGATCTAGTGGGAAAATCAGTTATGATAGTGACAAATAGTAATTGTCGAATAAAAGGTTTGAGTCTTTGGCTCTTCACATTCAAAAGTATTTTTTCTATAGAGTAATGACAAAAGGGATAATAACCCAAATTAACTGAATATCTGAAATGAATGTTGAACCCATAGGTTTTGCAACATTAACCACTTTTCTGGTGAGGGCTGAAAATATATTGTGTGAACCGAGGAGGCTTTTGGATGAAAATTGTGATCGCACCTGATTCATTTAAAGAAAGTTTATCGGCATTAGAGACGGCACATGCGATTGAGCGGGGGTTTCGCTCAATCTTGCCAAACGCAGAGTATATGAAAATTCCAATGGCAGATGGTGGTGAGGGTACTGTTCAATCTATGGTTGATGCAACAGGTGGACACATTGTAAATCAAGTGGTGACAGGTCCCCTTGGTGAACCTGTAGAGGCCTTTTTTGGTATGTTGGGAGATGGTCAGACTGCTGTCATTGAGATGTCCGCGGCTTCAGGATTACATCTTGTTCCGCCTGAAAAGCGTAATCCCTTGGTCACGACGTCAAGAGGAACCGGAGAATTAATGCTTGCGGCGCTTGATAAGGGTGCCACTCATTTAATCATTGGACTCGGTGGTAGTGCAACGAATGATGGGGGAGCTGGCATGATGCAGGGCTTGGGTGCCTCATTCCTTGATTCAGAAGGACTGGAGTTATTGCCAGGTGGTGGCTCTCTTCATCGATTAGCATCAATTGACCTCACTCATCTTGAGCCAAGACTTCATGCCACTCAGCTGGAGGTGGCTTGTGATGTTGACAATCCGTTAACTGGTGAGAGAGGAGCATCTGCTGTATTCGGTCCTCAAAAGGGGGCGGATGAGGAAATGGTTCGGTTGCTAGACAAAAATTTATCTCATTTTGCCCATGTTGTTGAAAATCAATTGAATGTATCTATTTGTGATGAAGCAGGTGCAGGAGCTGCTGGAGGACTTGGTGCTAGCCTCATAGGGTTTTTACATGCCGATTTACAAAGAGGAATAAATATTGTTTTAAATGCAGTCCATTTTGATGAGGTGATCAAGGATGCTGACCTCGTCATCACAGGGGAAGGGCGTATTGACCAGCAGACCATCTATGGAAAAACGCCTATCGGTGTAGCAAAAGCCGCAAAAAAATTCGACATCCCTGTCATTGGCATCGCAGGGTCAATCTCGAAAGACAGTGAAATTGTTCATATTCATGGAATTGATGCGTTATTTAGTATCGTTCCAGGCATCACAACATTATCAGATGCCATACAAGAGGCGAGTCTGAATGTGGAGAGAACAGCGAGAAATATTGCGTCTTTGATAACAATTGGTAACCAAAAGTAAATGATGAAAAACGTTTCCTTTTTTATCACGTTTCTTTCTATTGAAGTGTGGTAGTATTATGATAAATGAAATAGAAATATGGAGGAAATATAAATGTCTAATTTACCGAATTGTCCTTCTTGTCAATCATCGTATACATACGAAGATGGCAGCCTACTCATTTGCCCAGAATGTGCGCATGAATGGTCACTTGAACAAGAACAAGTGACAGATGATGAGCTGATTGTCAAAGATGCTAATGGCAACATCTTAAATGATGGCGATACGGTCTCTGTCATTAAAGATTTAAAAGTAAAAGGCTCTTCTTCAGTTTTAAAAATAGGAACAAAAGTCAAAGGCATTCGTTTAGTTGAAGGCGATCATAATATTGATTGTAAGATTCCTGGCTTTGGTGCCATGAAACTGAAATCCGAGTTTGTGAAAAAAATATAGATTATGGAGGGAGACTGTCATTGGACGGTCTCTTTTCACTATCCCCCGAATGAAGGAATAATGATGATATGAGACCCATATATACAAAAGGTGTGGGATAAAAAATAAGCCTCGTTTCACATAAAAAATCATATTTCTCTTAACAAAACCTTAAAAAAGACAGATGATTCTCTAAATTTTGGTTAACCCCCTTCACAACCTTCTGTGATTGCTGTACCATATTGGAAGTGTTCTCATATTTTTGGTGATTCATGGTGTTTGATAATAGATGATCATGTGACAAAGAAGGAGAGGTAATGTGACGAACGTTTTAGAATTGCATAATGTATCTAGACATATTCGTGGGAAAAAGATTGTTCAAGATTTAAGTTTTTCTGTCCAAGCGGGCGAAGTCTTTGGATTTTTAGGACCGAACGGCGCAGGTAAAACAACGACGATTCGTATGATGGTGGGGCTTTCTCCAATAACATCTGGTGATATTCTGATAAATGGACATAGTATTCAAAGTTCATATCAGCACGCTATCCAAGATGTCGGTGCCATTATTGAAAATCCAGAAATGTATAATCATTTAACAGCCAGACAAAATCTTGTCCATTTTGCAAGAATGAATGGGAAAGTAGATGAAGGGCGCATTGATGAGTTGCTGCAACTGGTGAGTCTACAGCATGTGAAACATAAGCGTGTCCGCACGTTTTCATTAGGTATGAAGCAACGTTTGGGCATTGCACAGGCACTCATACATAAACCGAAATTGCTTATATTAGACGAGCCGACCAATGGACTTGATCCAGAGGGTATTCGAATGATACGAGATTACTTGAGAAGGCTTGCTAAGGAAGAAGGTCTAGCTGTTATTGTTTCAAGTCACCTCATGTCAGAAATGGAATTGATGTGTGATCGTTTTGCTATTATCCAAACAGGCAAGCTGATAGCGATTGAAGATCAGCGTGCGGAGGCGAAGCAGGATGGTTTGACCAATTATCGAATGAAAGTTGCAGCAGACGAGCTTGAAGAAACGCAAAAACTCATTGGGGCATTCGAGGAAGGTCTCACAGTAAGGGAAGAGGAGCAGTACGTATTCTTCTCCTTACCAGAAGCGAAAATGCCTGAATTGATTCGTTATTTGAGCGATGCTTCCATTCATTTATATGAGATCAAAATTGAAAAACAGACGCTGGAAGATAAGTTTTTAAGTCTAACAGGTAAAAAGGAGGCAGACGTATGATTCGCCTCATTCAAAACGAATGGATGAAAATCAGTTATCGTATTGGTACTTGGGTGATGGTTGGGCTACTTGTATTAGGCATGATTGCTACGCTGATCTTTGGTATCACAACAAACAAAGAGCAAGCGTCAGGTGATTGGAAAGCCGAGCTTCAAATGATGAATGCAGAAAACAAGAAAACTCTCAAAGATGAAGAGGGTTACTTTAAAAGAGAGCTTGAAAGGGAAACTGCCATTAATGAGTACCGTATCAAGCATGATTTGCCACCCGCCGAACATTTCGGTAAAAATGCATGGACATATGTAAATTCAAATGCTGCGTTGCTCCAGTTAGTGGGAGTATTTGTCATTATTATTGCATCTACAATTGTGTCAGCTGAGTATAAGCATGGTACAATTAAATTGTTATTGATTCGTCCACCGTCAAGGTTAAAGGTCCTAATATCTAAGTATATAACGGTTCAGCTCTATTCTCTTTTACTAGTTGCGGTCCTATTTGTCCTGTCATTTATCTTAGGCGCTATTTTCTTCGGGCTTAATAACGACTATGTGCATTTGGTCTATCAAAATGGTGAAGTGATCGAACGATCGCATTTTGTGCATATGATCTATTATTATCTTGCCCATTGTGCTATGTTTGTTGTGCTAGGTACGCTATCTTTTGCGATTTCAACGGTGTTTAGAAGTGAAGCTATGTCTATCGCTATTAGTGTGTTATTTTATGTTGTGGGTGGAAGCATCACTGCCATTCTCATGTTCTACTTTGATTGGGCAAAATATTTATTATTTGCCAATGATCCATCATTATACTTTAGTGATCCTTCTATGCTAACCGAAGGCGTAACTTTAGGTTTCTCATTAATCGTCCTTACAATCTATTGGGCTATTTTCTTGGCCATTGCTTTACTTGTGTTTCAAAAGCGTGAAGTGAAAACAGGCAGTTAATTCAATTAATCTTTTAGGAGGTTGACATATGATTAAACGTAAAGGTGAAAAAATTATGGGGATTATTAGTATTGTCCTCAATCTAATCGGTGTTGGTTTTGGTGCATTGATGCTTTCGGTAGATCGATCTGTTTATAATGATTTTTATCAATTTTTAGAAGAGGAAGGCGAGACAGTGCCGATGTCGATGGAAGCACTAGAGGCTGGAGCCAAAGCCTTTGGAACCCAGTATTTGATTGTTTCTGCTGTGGCGGCTGTGTTAACACTTGTGGGTGTGATTCTGTTGAAAAAAGACCGTCGTGCCGTGATTTCTGGCATTCTATTCTTGGTTTCTGCTATAGCTCTTTTAATTGG
This sequence comes from Bacillus sp. 179-C3.3 HS, assembly GCF_047229225.1. Lineage (NCBI taxonomy): Bacteria > Bacillati > Bacillota > Bacilli > Caryophanales > Bacillaceae > Bacillus > Bacillus sp. 179-C3.3 HS. Next base: position 11,227 of record NZ_JBFEFT010000001.1, read on the forward strand.
AACAGTTGGTTTTGCCTTCATTCCAATGGTCTTGTTGATTGTGATTGGCTTAATGTCATTGATCAGAAAGCCGAAAACAGAGGCTCATATGAGTGAGTATCCATCTTAAATGAAACAAAGACATGCATACATATGTGCATGTCTTTTGTTTTTTTAAATAATTCCAATCAGTTTTGCAACGATGAGTAAGACGATACTGAATCCCCACATCCAAAAGAAGGAGTAGCGGATATGTTTCCCTATGTCGACACCTGCAAGTCCGACAGCGAGCCAAACAGCGGGAGCGAGTGGACTCACAAATGTTCCGATGATATTCCCGATCATCATGGCGTATGCCGCTGAAGTCCCAGGCACTCCGACCTCAGATGTAATGGATTGGACAATGGGCAGAAGTGCATAATAATAGGCATCTGTACTTGTCAGCATATCTAGTGGAACGCCTAATATGCCAATGATGATATGTAAAAATGGTAGTAAGAAAGCAGGTAGAATATGAATGCTATCAACTGCGATGGCTTTTAGCATACCAGTTCCTTCAAGAATCCCTAAAAATGAACCTGCTGAGAAAATGACTGCTGCCATCATCAGTGCACTAGGTGAGTGAGCTTTGATTCTTTCCATTTGCACCTTCACTTGTGGGAAGTTAATCAGAAGTGCAAGTGACAGGCCGATCATAAACATATAGCTAGCCGGAATGACGTTCAGCACTAGAAGGACAACGACAGCCGCGAACAGAAAGAAATTGACCCAGATGAGATGATAGCGCTTTAATGAGGCGTCACCTGTTTCGCTGATCGACTGAATGGCACGATCCCAATCTTCGCCTTCTAGTTGAACTGCGGCAATTTCGTTTGCAGCAATTTTTACCCGAATTCGTTTTTCTTCCCTTTTTCCTAAGATGAGAGCCATCCCCAAGACAAGAACAACCCCAATTAGCTGGATGGGGATGAGTGGGACCCATAGTTCAGATGGATCCATGTTTAGGACACTTGCTGCACGTCCAGTTGGACCAGCCCATGGAATCATATTGGTTAAGCCGGCACTTGTCCCGATTAATAAAAGCAATAAATATGGACTCATATGTAGTTTTTTATAGAGCGGAAGCAGTGCGGGTACGGTTAATAAAAAGGTCGTCGCCCCTGCTCCATCTAAGTGTGCAATGATTCCGATTAAAGCTGTTCCCATTGCGACCGTAACAACATTTCCTTTTGTCAGCTTGATTAATGTTTTAATGACAGGTTCAAAGAACCCTGTATCTTGTAAAATACCAAAAAATAAAATAGCGAAGATAAACATGGTCGCCACTGGCAGTACTTTGATAATCCCTTCTTCAAAAAAGCCTTGAATGTCATTGATACTGAATCCAGCGATGAGCGCCCCAATAAAAGGCACCATGACCATGGCAACAATCGGGCTTGCTTTCCCCCAGATGAGCAATACGACAATTGTTAAAATAATGAGTAAGCCAATGAATGTTAACATAAAACAATCCCCCTACGATCCCGTTTATGACAATGCAATTCCCAAGCTGCATTGAAAAAAGAGTATCAAAAATAAGAATGACCGACAACTGCTTTCATACCTATACAATGGTAAAATAGGGGCTTCGTACCAGTTGTAGAGCGGGATTGAATATGTCAAAAAATTTAGATAAAAATAAACCTACAATGATTTTTATAGGTATTTATGATGAAGAAAAGAAGAGCGTCTATGCAGACGCTCCACCATTTATTTCTTCAAAATGACATATTCATAAGGGGCGAGTTGAACCTGTTGAGATGTATGTTGTGCAGTCAGCATATTTTCATAGTTTTCACCTGATGGAAGTGGAACATGTTGTTGCTGTTCTGTAAAGTTCATCATAAACACATAGTCCTGCGCGCCATCCGTCCTTCTTTGTACACTGACTCCTTCTGGTATAGCAGAGGAGATGACAGGTTTTATTCCAATGTCTCTCATCAGATCTTCATAGAACTCATCGTAAAAAGCCTGCACATTCTCAGAAGCCATATAATAGGCTTTTCCGTCTCCAAATTGATGGACAGTCAGTGCTGGTTGACCTTCATAGCAGCCGTTCTCAAAGTGTCCTAAGGCGGCGGCACTTTCTACATGAATCAATTCGCCATATTGCCCCACATCGTAAGTGCGTCCATTGCCTGTGGACATCATGACATGCTCATCCGGCATGAATGTGTTGATTTCTTCAGCCCAAATGCCAAGTACATTGCGTAGAGGACCTGGGAAACCACCGAGGATACAGAGATCATTTTCGTCTACGATGCCGCTCCAATATGTCGCCACAAAGACGCCACCTGATTTGACAAATGCCTCAATTTTCTCTGCTACGCCTGGTTTGACCATGTAAAGCATGGGTCCAATAAGCACGCGATAGGATGAGAAATCTTTCTCCATCCCGACAATGTCAACAGGGATTCCCTTTTTCCAGAAGCTGCGATAGTGAGTTTGACAAGCCTCCACATAGCGTTTGTTTGTATTGTTTAGAGCTTGTGCGTCATCAATGGCCCAGTGGTTCTCCCAATCATAGATGATGGCGACTTCTGGTTGAACGGATGTACCCGCAATCGGTTGCAACTTTTCTAATTGCTTCCCTAGATCAGCAACTTCTTGAAAAACGCGTGTGTTCTCATGTCCTGCATGACTCACGACAGCTCCGTGTAATTTCTCAGAAGCGCCGCGTCCTTGTCTCCACTGAAAATAAAGAACAGAATCTGATCCATGGGCAATGGCCTGCATGGCAGATAGGTGTGCCATGCCTTTGTGTTTGACTTTATTCACTTCATGCCAGTTCACAAGACTCGGTGTGCTTTCCATTAAGAGAAACGGCTGACCGTTCTTTAATGAGCGATAAAGATCGTGGACGAAGGCGACATTAGAAGCTAATTCTGCAGTCGTTTCTCTGCCGCTATGCCATGCCGGATAGCTATCCCATGAAATCACGTCAACTTCTTTCGCGAATTGATGATAATCAAGCCCCAGGTATGGACGCATATGCGGATAGTCGCCCATAAAGTTGGTTGTCACCGGGATATTTGGAGTCAGCTCTCTGAGTGGCTCAATTTCATTTTGATAAAAATGGATCGTTTGCGCTGTGACAAAGCGCTTCCAGTCTAAGTTCATGCCATGAATCATGTGCTCTCCATGCGGTGCTGGTGATTCGATTTGTGACCAATCGCTGAATGTATGGCTCCAAAATCCTGTCCACCATGCCTGATTCAGTGCTTCAAGGTCGTCGTTGTATTTGTTTTTCAGATACGTCCGGAATGCCTCTTGGCAAAGATCGCAGTGACATTCACCACCGTACTCATTCGAAATGTGCCACATGATCAGTGCTGGGTGATCTTTGTAGCGTTCAGCAAGCAAACGATTGAGCTGATTTGTTTTCTCTCTATAAACAGGTGATGTGAAGCAATGATTATGGCGCAGGCCATGTAGGTTACGCTGCCGGTTGGCTTCCACCCGCAATACTTCTGGATATTTTTGTGATAGCCAGGCAGGTCTTGCGCCACTTGGTGTTGCGAGAATGGCGTGCGCCCCCTGCTCTGCTAAACGATCCATGATGTCATCTAGCCATGCAAAGTCATACTGACCTTCTGTCGGTTCTAATTTACTCCATCCGAAGATACTGATTGAAAATGTTTGGCAGTGTGCCAGTTTCATTAGTCGAAAGTCTTCGTCAATGATGTCTGGCATATGAAGCCATTGATCTGGATTGTAATCCCCGCCGTGCAAAAATCCTTTGACATTTGGGTGAACAAGAGGATAACGCTTTTCCATTATGTCACGTCCTATCGTTTTAGTTTAAGGTGTCATTTGTTTAAAGACATCGAGAGAAGGCAATGCTTTTCCATTGAAATCAAACATGGCTTGGTTTTCCCATGCATTCCCAACCGTACCGCTCGTTTGAATATAGGTTAAACCATATTGACTAGACCAAGGAGCTCCCTTTGCAGGAATCCAAAGCGGTTCCCAGTAAAAGAACCCTTTCCCCCGATTGTTTCTCACTTGAGAAATTTTTTCTGATACATCTCGTATAAACGAAGCCTGACCTTGAGGAGAGGCCGGATACCCTGTTGTTTTCACAGCGTCTTGATTAAATGTGTTTTCTAAGTTGTCACCATTTGCTGTCGTAAAACCATAAGCGGTTTCTACCACGATGACGTCTTTGTTATAGCGGGCGCTGATATCGTTCATATTAGAAGAAAGTCCGCTCAAACCACCGTCCCAATAAGGGTAATAAGATAAACCAATCGTATTGAATGAGACGCCTCGTTTTGTGATTTCATCAAACCACCAACGGAAAGCACCGTTGTCTCCTCCATGGGCAAGGTGAAGCATGATATTGATATTCGAATCAACAGAGCGAACTGCATTTGTGCCGGCTTTTAGCAAAGCAGAGAGTCTGTCAAATTCACCGCCGCCTTCACCCCAGCTTTTCCCGTTCGGCCAAAGCATGCCTGAGTTCAGTTCATTTCCGACCTGCACCATATTTGGAAGGACATTTTGCGCTTTCATGGCTTTCAAGACATCACTTGTGTACGTGCTGACTGCTTTTTCCAAATCGCTTTGTGTGAGAGAGACCCAGGCTTTTGGTTTGAACTGTTTACCAGGATCAGTCCAGAAATCACTGTAATGAAAATCGAGCAGCACTTTCATGTTTTGTGCCTTTGCCCGTTTTGATAAAGCGATGGCGGTGTTTAGATCATTCGTTCCGCCAAGATAGGCACGGCCCTGATTGTCGTATGGGTTATGCCACAGTCTAATGCGTACGTAGTTGACGCCTTTATCCTTTAAGTGTTTGATTGGATCAACTTGCTTGCCATTCTGATCGAAGTATCTGCCCCCACTTTTTTCTACTTCTGCGAGCATCGAAATATCTGCCCCTTTGATGAAGTCCCTTTGTAATCCATTGATCGGTTTCACAGAAATCGTTTCTGCTGCTTCTGCTTTTGGTAGAACCCCTACTCCCATCATCAAGAAAACGACAACAATGACGAGCCCCCACTTTTTCATTCAATCTCTCCTTATCCTTTTGTCCCGCCTTGTATAAGGCCAGACACAAATTGTTTTTGTAAAACAAGAAACAATAAAGCAACTGGAATGGCGATCAGTAAAGCCCCGGCTGCAAAGGTCGTGTAGCTGGCCCCCATTTTATCTGAAACAAGATTGTACAGTCCGATTGGGAGCGTATACATTTCTGGGGAACGGACAATGACACTTGAGATGATGAAATCACCTAATGGTCCAGTAAATGAGTTGATGGCGACAACCGCTAAAATGGGTTTAGCGAGTGGCATAATAATTTGAATGAAAATCCGAAAGTGCCCGGCGCCATCCATTCTGGCTGATTCGTCCAGATCCTTCGGAATCGCATCAAGATAGCCTTTCATTAAATACGTATTCATTGGAATTTGTCCACCTGCATAAATCAAAATCAGTGCAAGATGGCTATTAATGAGCCCAAGCATTTGGGCGAGCACAAAAATCGCAATCAACGCTGAAAACTGAGGAATCATTTGTAGCAGTAAGAAAAGCATGAGCCCATTCTTCCGTCCTTTGAAGCGGAATCTTGAAAAGGCATAGCCAGTAAAGCTGACGAGGACCAAGGTTAAGAGCATCGTTGCTATGCTGATCTTCATTGAGTTCCAATACCAATTGGCATACAGTGCACCTTGACCAAAGAACAGTTCTGTAAAGTGACTAAATGTAGGGTTCTTCGGAAACATACTCGTACTCATGAGGCTATTCCCAGGGTTAAAAGAAGCCCCAATGGTCCAAAGAAGCGGGTACATAATACAGATCGAGACAATGAACAGGATAAAATACGTGATACTTAGACGAATAAGCTTTTTCTGTTTTGATCCCATATCACATCATGTCCTCCTCTTTGAATGAACTGGTTCTCTTGAATTGCCAAAGTGCAATGGCAATCACAAAGATAGAAAGCAAGATGGTCACAGCCGCCGCCAGTGCATATTGAGAGGATTGCATGGTTAATTTATAAATCCAAGAAACCAAGATGTCTGTTCCTCCGGCTGTCGAACCGGCAACAGGCGGTCCCCCGCCATTGAATAAGTAAATGATATTAAAGTTGTTAAAGTTAAAGGTATATTGCGTGATTAAGATCGGTGCAATGGAATAAAGAACAAGCGGTAATGTGATGGAGCGGAACTTCTGAAAGAAGTTGGCCCCGTCAATGGTCGCAGCTTCATATAAATCCTCAGGAATCGCTTGCAAAACACCTGTTGTCATAATGAATACAAAAGGAAACCCAAGCCATGTCTGCAACGCAATGAGAGCGATTTTGCTCCAAAATGGATCTGTTAGCCAAGGCTTCGGATCAATGCCAATCGATGCAAAAAGTGTATTGTTGATAGCACCAAATGTATCGTTGAATAGTCCTGCAAACACCAGAATGGTCACAAAGCCTGGAACAGCCCAAGGAAGAATCAAAATGGTTCTAAAAAACCGTTTCCCTCTTAAATCCTTTTGATTGAGCAGAACGGCAAGAAAGATACCGACGGCACATTGAAGTGTAGATGCGGCCAATGTCCAGACAACAGTCCAGCCAAGGACATCGATAAAGGTGTCTCTCCAAATATCAATTGAAAAGATATTTTGAAAGTTCTTCATTCCCACCCAATCTATGAGATTAGCAGGGGGTGAATGATATAAATCATAATTCGTAAAGGCCAGCGCAAAGCTAAACATAATAGGGAAAACGACAGAAAATAGGAGTAAAAAGAAAGCAGGAGTGCTCATCAAGTAAGGAAACCCTTGGTCAATGAGCTGATGATATTGGGCACGAATGGAATGAAGCGGAACCCCTTGATCACGCCTTTTCCCATTGATAAATGCATCACGCATCATCAGAATGTAAAAGCCAATACCAAATCCAGCAGTTAACAGCGCGATAATTCCTTTTGCTAAAAGGAAAACTGAATTGTCACGAGGCAGCATGGTGCCGAGTGTAAACAGCCCCCAGAAGCCCATATTGAATAAATCATAAAACACAACGAGGAAGGAGACGCCAAACAGGAAGAAAAGTGTCCCCTTTCCATACTGTTTGTTGTATATTTGCCCCATCCCGGGTATAAAGGAGAACATGAATGCCCGCTTCCGGTGTGTTTTTGACTCCACTGTGTGTGTGCGGTCTAGTTCAAGATGACCCGTCATGTCGAACACCTACTTCATATTGAAATGAGATCCAGACTGGGCAGCTGTATGCAACAACACTGCCCCACTGAAAAAGTTTATTTGGCATGATTTGCTTTGATTTGAGAGTCAATTTGTTTGACCGCATCATCGAAGGCCTTCTTGACATCGGTACGTCCAGTTGCAATCAGCCCTAAAGCACTGTCAATCGGCTTCCACACCTCAGCCATTTCTGGGTTATTCGGTGTTAGCGTGGCATACTTCGTTTGTTTCGATACCGCATCAGCGTTTGCGTTTTCTGTAATGATTGGATCTGTCATCAATTGTTTCACTGGAGGAATTTCTTCTGTGATTTCAAACCGTTTTTTTGCGTTGGTTTCGTTTGTGATAAATTCAACAAAAGTCTCAGCGAGGTCTTTATTTTTTGAGTAAGAAGAGACGTTGTAGCTCTTCACCCCTAAGAATGAGCTCATATGCTTTCCGTTAGGAAGTGTAGGCAGTTCGCTCACACCATAGTCAATGCCCGCTTCTTTAAATGGGCCAAATGACCATGGACCTGAAATGACAGCCGCCGCCTTTTTCTCTGTAAATAAAGAGTTCAGCACGTTGATGCCTTGTTCCCCAATAATGCCTTTCGGGAAAAGTCCTTCGCGAAAGAATGTCTGAATATACTCTCCGCCTTCCACGGCACCATCGTTATGTAGGCCGATATCATTGACATCATAGGAGCCGTCATTATTCTGTTTGAAAATGTAGCCCCCTGATCCGCCTAACACACTTTGTGCATAGTAAATCTCATCCCATTTCGCGACAAAACCGTACTTCCCATCCTTTGTCAGCTTTTTCGAAAGGTCATACCAGCCATCCAGTGTCGTTGGCGCGCTTTTGACCATGTCTTTATTGTAGAAAAGCACAGTTGTTTCGACGGACTTTGGGAGACCGTATAGCTTGCCATTGATCGTCTGTGATTGAATCGATTCGTCTGTAAAAGTATTGATGACCTTTTGATCAGGTTTGATTTCCTGTAAAAGTCCCTCTGTGACAGCAGATCCAATTTGATCATGAGGCATCGTGATGACATCTGGGCCTGTTCCAGCCGCCCCATCAAGACGAAGAGCTTCTAGTTGGTCGGCATATGCCTTTTCTACCACTTTGATTTTCACATTGTGTTGTTTTTCAAATTCCTGCACAGCCTCTTGAATGCCTTCAGACTTTTTGACATCTTCCCACACGAGCAAAGTCTGTGTCCCATTCGTTGACGTCTGTGTACTGCTTGAATTGTCATCCCCTGGTCCGCATGCCGACAGTAGCAGAACGGCAGTACCAACGACTGCCGATAACAGCGCCCATTTCCCCTTTTTCATTGCTTATCCCCTCTCGTCCTTTTTTCATAGGTAATAAGAAAACGCTTTCTTAATGTGAGAATAACAACTTAAGTAAAAAAAGTAAATATATTTTATTAAATTTATTAAGTAAAATTTTTTACTCAAATGGAGAGAAAAAAGCCCTCCTTCATCAGGTTGGGCTTCTTGGTGTTTAGATCGTGCTTTTTCGAAAGACAGGTTCTGAGGCAATCAGTACGGTTTTGGTCAAAGTTCTTCCGTCAACAAGCCTTTCTAAAAGCAAATCGACAGCTGTCTCGCAAAGCAATGATGTATGGATATGATAGGTTGTGAGTGGTGGCGAGACATATTGAGACACGTGAATGTCATTGATGCTAAAAACACTGACTCGATTCGGAAGAGAAAATCCGCGCTCATTTAATGCCTGTAAACAACCGATTGCAAGCGGATCACTGGCTACGCAAAAAGCAGTTGGTAAATCGTCGCCAAGCTCATGGATGGCCTTCATCATCAAGGAATACCCTTCGCCTACAGAAAATTGGTGACCGACGTACACCAAACGTTCATCCAACAGATGTTTTTCCGTCATATATGTGCGGAAGGTCGTTTCTCGAATATCAGGGATACGCTGATTCGTGTTCAGGTCGATATCTGTCCCTCCAATAAAGCCAATTGTGTTGTGCTGTTTTTCAACGAAGGAATCGATAATCTTTTCAACAATTCGTTTGAGATTCGGCTTTACAGAATCAAATCGGTCTTCATCTGGAGACGTATCAATAAAGACAATGTGTGGTGTAATGCTATATAAATGATCAAGCTCTGATTGTTTAAATCGGCCGATGGCTATGATTCCATCTGTAGAAGGATCAATGGAATGTAGTCCATCAGTTGGTTTGTAGGCGGAAACATTTAAACTCCGAGTATGGGTTAGTTCCTCAATGCCGAGACGGATGGATTTAAAATAAATATCCTCAAGCTCTTCCTTCTCAGTCACCCAATAGAGAAAGGCGATCTTTTTTAGAGAATGCTTGAATGTCTTTTTTTGATAGGACAGAGCTTCGGCGGCGGCATATACTTTTTCACGAGTTTGATCTGTCACAGACAGGTTGGGGTCTTGATTGAGAACGCGAGATACAGTTGCAATCGATAGTCCGGCTTTTTCAGCAATGTCCTTTATTTTTGCTGCCAAGTCAGCACCTCCTATAGAAAGTATTTGCTTACAGTATAGAGTTTTTAAAAATATTAGTAAATAATTTTATTAAAATCATTCTGTTCGGCTCCTCCTTTACGAGTTAGGAGGGAATTAGTAAGATATATGATAGGTAGGCATGGGATTAAGATTTCTGATGGGAGAGGGACAGATGTATTACGATGCACTGAAGACATTTGTGACAGTCGTGGAGGAGAAGAATTTTACAAAAGCAGCGCAAAAGCTCCGAATTTCTCAACCGAGTGTCAGTCTTCATATTAAAAACTTGGAGCAGGAATTCCAGACCGTCTTGCTCAATCGTTCGCCGAAACAATTAACCGTAACACCAACTGGGGACATGTTATATCACAGATCGAAGCAAATCATTCGTTTATATGAACAAGCGAAACAGGATATTTATGAGCATCATCATCTCGCGCGAGGAAAATTGACGATTGGGGCGAGCTTTACCATTGGAGAGTATGTGCTGCCGCAAATATTAGCAGAATTTCATGAGCTATACCCTCATGTTGATATTGAGGTGGTCATCGATAATACAGAAGCGATCGCAAGACATGTCCGTTTGTTCCATGTGGACATTGGTCTCATCGAAGGTCAAACCAACGACAAGGAATTGTCTGTCGATACTTTTTTAGAAGACGAGCTCTACATCGTAGCGCCATTAGATCACCCTTTTGCAAAGAAAAAGGATGTCACGATTGATCAGTTGCAAAATGAGACATGGATTACAAGAGAAGAAGGATCAGGTACAGGGGAGTATTTACAGCATGTCCTAAAATCAAACGGACTGAAGGCACGAACCTTTGTCACCTTTAGCAGCAATCAAGCCATCAAAGAAGCTGTTATTCACGGCATGGGATTGTCCGTTTTATCAAAATATGTTTTACAGCGAGGAAGCATTGGCGGTGAATTGGCTGTGATATCTGTGAGAGGAATGGACTTTAAGCGGACTTTTTCATATGTAGAGTCTCCGATGACAGGTGGGAATAAAAACAAAGAATTGCTTGTTGAATTGCTGAAAAAAGAGAGAAAAGACGCTTCTCCACGATAGGAGAAACGTCTTTTTTTATAAACCTTTGATCTTTAACTCATCGACTGGAAGGAAGATTTCGCCGGTATCTGTGTATTTGATCGTCACTTCATCCCCTTCAGTTAAGTAAATAACGAGAGGCTCTTTTTCAGATGACATCGTGTAATTTTTCCCGTCATCTAATAGGAACGTAACGGTCGTATAATCACCGGTCTTTTCTTTATAGACACGTTTGACTTTGCCAGCAGTATCTTTCTTTTCTTGCTTCGACGAACTGTTGACTGTGCCACCGCCCTTTTGAAGAGCAGTTTTATACGCTCTTAATGCTTCGTTTGGTGTGGAAGCGAAGGCAGCGATTTCTGGGTTTGCCGCAGAGACAATAAAGTAGTTTTGCAGGAACCCATTTGAATCAAGGACAGGCGTGAGCCAGCTAGCTTCTCCATAGAAGTTATAGAGGATGGGCATGCGCCCTTTCCACTTCTTCTCGATAAATCGTTTTTCAATAATTTGAAGAGCACCTTGAGAATCCATGTAAGACTCTTCGAGATTCCCTGTATAATAGGTAGCTTTTCCTGTGCGGGCATTCGTTAATGCATATCCAAGCATGGAATCAACGCCCTCTTTTGGACTCGTGAAATCTGTAAAATAATACATATCCCCTTTTGAGTCAAACACTGGGCTCACATTGGCTTCTGTTCCTTCATCTGAAGGAAGCTTCACATCTGATTTTCCAAATAGGCTGTTCCAGAATCCATGAACATAGTTTCCGAAGTAACTATTTTGCAGGCTGACCGCCTCTGGGGAAACAGCACCATCAATAAACGCAGGCACTTGATGTAATGCGTACTTTTTCGTATGACCTGTCTTGGCATCCACGACGACCACGCCTGAAGCCTTAAAGCCGTTTCTAGCAGAGATGAAATCACCGTATGTCTGTACATAATATGGCTTCCCATCATCATTGATTTCAAGCTGCGTGTCTCCATAGAAAATCAACTCTGGATATTGGAGACGGATGTGTCGTTCAATTTGTTTGTTGAAATAAGAGGAAGGTGTATAAATCATCTCTGTTTTCACAAACTTTGGATTGGCAGAAGAGTCGGTTGCACTTAACGTAAAGTAACCTGGTGTACTGCCTGATCGAATCCATTTAAAGAAATCCGAGAATTCTACTGGTGCAATGTACACATACTCCCCATTTACCTTTTGAATTTGTAGATTTCCAAGCTCATAATAGCTTGTATTTGGTACTTGTCCGAACGACTTCTTCATCTTATTTCGAGCAAACTGTGGCGGCACACTTGCAGGTGTTTCCGTTTCTTCAAATGCTTTAATTTCTACTTTTTGCTCCATTTTAGAGACATCGTATTTCTCATTTGCATTGAATAGAAACGCTGTGGCCATATAAACGCCCAACAGCAAAAAAATCAGAAACAACACGCCTTTGATTTTCCGCTCGACGCCCACTGTTAATAGGGTACCTACTGCCGTTACAATCAGGCCAACGAGCCAAAGCGATGATAGATTCCGATCTACATTTGTGATGTAGTAGAAGGCAAAAATCCCGATGATGAAGACCAAAGCAAGACCCGCAATCCAAATGAGCGGCACTTGGTTTTCAGCATCTTTCCTTTTGATGATCAAGCGAAGTGGTGTGAGCAAGAGGGTCAAAACAAGTCCAATCACAACCGAAAATAATAAAATATATCCCACAAACAGTTCTCCTTTCAAATCAGACACTCTTTTATTATATACGAGTGAGAGGGGGAAAAGATTCATCTGATCGAAGGTTCATTTAAAGGCCGATAGAGTCGATGACAGCTTGGACATCTTCTTTCACTTCGTTGAACTTGAGTCTTTGATCGATTTTCTCTGTGATAGAATCGATGGCTTTTCCTTTCATATTAGAGCTAATTTGCTCCTTATACTGTCTAACTTTAGATTGAAGGGTATCAAGCTGCTCTATAATGGCTTGTGCATGTTGACGGTCTTCTGCAAATTCATTCTGAAGATATTGACGAATGGCTTGAGCTAAGGCTGTTTTCTGTTCCTCTTTTATCTTTGCTTTCAAAGCGGCAAGTTCCGCTGGGGTCATGTTCTCTGTGTCAAAATTCGCATTAGAGAAAATGGATGTTGTCGTATGTGTATCTGTTAATCTCTGTAAAAAACGATCTGCATCTGTTGGTTTCTTCTTTGTAAATTCCATTTTTGTTCTCCTTAAGAAATACCCATATTCTTCGCAAGAGCTGTATCTGCATCATGGTATTGATTCCCTAGTTCGCTTATATCTTCGGACACAGAATCGATCCATCTCTTCATGTTCATGGCGGCATCGATGGCGATATCATGTGATTTAACAGAATAAAATTCGTTCTCTTTCGTCTCTGTTTTTAAGTGAGAAATCACAGTATCAACATCCGCGGCATTTAATTGATCATACGCACCAAAGCCAACAATTTGTTTAAATCTTGAGCGAACACTTTCCACAGATTGATCGACTTTGTTATCTAGTTTCTCGATTTTACGAACGATTTTCTGCATATTGTGTTCACCAAGACTCGAGAATCTCTGCCCTATATTCATCAGCACGTGTGATTTAATTAAAATAGCCACTGCGCTATTTTGTGCTACATTGGCTTTCTTCAATTGTTTCAGCATCGCCATCGTAAGGTTAGGATTTTTTCTTAACATATCATCAAGGGTCTTAACGGAACCATCTGATGAAAAGGAATAACGACCTAAGTTATGGGCTCCTTTTAAGGCTTCGATAAACAAGTCGCCGTCCAGTGAAGAATTGACACCATTTGCTATGAAATTAAAAACATTTATCAAGTCTTGGATTTTTTTAGGGTTAGAGTAATTAACACCATGAGGTAGAGCAGCATCATACATGACTTCCACTCGACCTATTTCTGCGTTATGTCGATTTAAGAGGGAAAGTCCATCATTTAGATTGATATATTCTGTTAATCTATCTTGATAATCCCCTTTTAATGCTTTTGCTTGTAGATCAGGTGGTAAGTTTGGGTAGATATTTGGATTCTCAAACGTCACGCCACTCTTAATAAAATCATTGTTGGCAACAACATAGGAGGCATTAGATCCACCCAAAGAATGCCCAGTCACATACATATTGGCATTGGGCATCTTCTTATGTATATTCTTTGCATAACGATCGGCTTGAACCATCTGATTCTCTTCGCCATTTTCAAAAGGGACATTAAAGACCAAATACTTCGTATCTGCAACCAACCAATCTTGCATAATTTCATTTTTATATGCAGCCAATCCATCCTCTTTTGTTCCATGTTTTTTAATGGTATTCTTATATTGTTCGTAACTAATAGGTTCAGAACCACGGTAGGCAATGACGGCGTTTTTGATTTTGCTGAGGTCTTTTCCCTCGTTTGAATTACGATAATCCTCTCTTGAGACAAGAGTTAGTGCGTTAAGCCCATTTTTTGTTTCTTGATAGTCAACGACATACAATTTACGGCCATTACTTATTTTTATTTCACTAGAATTTTTAAAATTAGTTATTGCATAAGATGCATCTGAAATCATTTGAAAGTCTTTTTCAGTAAATTGGTTTTGTGATAAATTTTTAGACAAATTTGTCACCTCTGTAATAATTATCATATGTATTATAAGATATAGCATGCTAAATATCTATAAAGAATGTAGAGAAAATACTTTCAATTAATTATAAATTTAAAGTGGGGATTCTACTTATGAAAAACACATTAAAAGTTGTGCTTATTTTGTTTACTATTGTTATCATTTTGGTAGTGCTACTGATACTACAACAAGGAAAGGTAAGCAAATCCAGTGATTCAGGAGGTAAAACTATCATGCAAGAGAAGAGTGATCAAGAAAAAGCAGAAGAGTTCGCAGAAAAGATGAAATCGAAAATTGAAAAAGATTTACGCAAAGAAGATATCCACCAATTTATAAAAAGTATCACGTTTGAAAAAGAAGTGTCAATCAGTCCAATGGGAAATGTAGTAGTTGATGGATATGTAAATAACGAACCCGAAAAATTCCATTTTACTGCATCTTTAATATATAATACTAATGAAATAGGTTGGATTAGTTATTCTCCTGATTTATCAGACCGTTTTGAGAATTGGGCTGATTTTGATCCGCAAGTGAAAGAAGACTTTTTGAATAGTCTTTCTAAAAAGGAACGCGAAGAGTATCTTAAGGATATTGGGGAAAAGGAGTAAAACAGGTATTCATCTACCTGTTTTATTTTTGTCTACTTTAAAGGAATGGAAGAGTGATGCTTTAGTGAAAAACACAATAAAGCTTGTATCAGTTTTAATAGTGATCATGCTTATATCAGTGACCGCTATAGTTGTTCACCAAAATAGAGTCAGCTCAAATTATGTGATGAAAAAGAAAAGTGAGCGAGAAAAAGCGGAGGAGTTCGCTGAGCAGATGAAGCCTAGGATTGAGGAGCATTTACATAAAAGAGATATTCACGAATTTATCAAAACCATAACGTTTGAAAAGGATGTAATCATTAGTCCAGTTGGCTATATTGAAGTGAGAGGATATATTAATGGTGAGCCAGAAAAGTATGATTTCTCAGCATCATTAGAATATAGAACTAAGGAAATAGGTTCAATGAGTCATTCCCCTGATTTATCAGACCGTTTCGAGAACTGGGATGATTTTGACCCGCAAGTCAAAGAAGACTTTTTGAATAGTCTCTCTAAAATAGAACGAGAACAATATCTCAAAGATATAGGAGAAAAATAATACGGGTTTTAATTGAGATCATTTCTGACAATTAGACCTCACTATTCACTAGACTAAAGTTTAACGTGTACAACATGTAGAATGAGTACGAGCATTTTGGAGGAAAAATTGATAACCAAAGCAGAAATAATCAACCAACCGTATTCGGGAAAATATAAAGAAAGAATTTATGATATACGAAGTTCGTGGAACTCTTCAGGTTGGACATGGGTAAAATTTGAAGAAGATGATTTTCATGAATGGTGTGGTGAATTTAGGGGTTCACCAAGGGCTGTGTCTCTATCAAGAAAGTACAATAAAATTCTTGTCCTCACGTCTGATTATTTGTATCAGGTGGATGTTGATAGCGGAGATTTAATTGAATATGAATCCAATACGCACTATCAATGTTTAACCGTCACGCCATCAGGTGATTTCGTTATCG
This sequence comes from Bacillus sp. 179-C3.3 HS, assembly GCF_047229225.1. Lineage (NCBI taxonomy): Bacteria > Bacillati > Bacillota > Bacilli > Caryophanales > Bacillaceae > Bacillus > Bacillus sp. 179-C3.3 HS. The sequence continues at coordinate 27,171 of NZ_JBFEFT010000001.1, forward strand.
CGGACTACTATCATATTGAAAAAATTGGCGCAACATTAAATGATAAAATGTTATTGAAAAGTCCTATAGAAGTAGATGAAATTCAGTTTCATGATTGGTCTCATCATAAGTTATTGATCACTTGCGAGGAGTTTCTAGGCGATAACCAACATGTGAAATTGGAACTTGATGGAGATACACTTGAAATCACTCTAAAAGACTGAACATAAAAATCTCTTTTTCATCTATTAAGGAATATATGGAGGTGAGATAGTGGAGCCATTAAAAAATGTGTATCATAAAGGATTCATTCAAGAGTTAGCGACCGAACTTTCAAAAGAATCGCCTAGTTTTGAGGTAGATCAATTTGAACGACTTGTGTTCCAAGAGGACTGGTCGCAGCTTGAGTTAAAAGGGCGGATGAGGAGAGTCACTGAGTCAATACATGCCTGTTTGCCAGAGGATTATGAGGAATCGATTGATGTGTTGTGCAGGGTTGCTCCACATTTTACAGGGCTTAGTGCGCTTGTGTTTCCGGACTTTGTCGAGGTGTATGGTTTGGAGCATTGGGATGTTTCGATCAAAGCGTTAGCATTTTTTACGTCCTTTTCTACTTCTGAATTTGCTGTCCGTCCTTTTTTGATCCAAGATCAAGAGAAGATGCTCGCGCAAATGCTTGTGTGGTCACAGGATCCAAATGTGCATATCCGCAGACTAGCCAGTGAAGGTTGCAGACCACGTTTGCCTTGGGGATTGTCCGTTCCAGCGCTGAAAAAAGATCCAACGGTGACGCTGCCTATTTTGGAAAAATTGAAGTCAGATTCGTCTCGATATGTCCAAAAAAGTGTCGCCAATCACTTAAATGACATATCTGTGATCCAGCCTGATGTCATGAAAGAAACGGTGACAAGATGGTATGGCACCAATGAACAGACGAATTGGATTGTGAAGCATGCGTCCCGGACGTTATTAAAAAAGGGAGATCCAGCGGTCATGGGCTTGTTTGGGTATAGAGATGATCCGTCCATTCGAGTAACGGATTTGAAGCTGGTGGACGATCCTGTTTTCATCGGAGAGAAAATGACCTTTCTTTTCACTCTACATGCGGATCCATCCTTGAAGCTACGTGTGGAGTATGCGATTGATTATGTCAAATCTCGAGGAACACGGAATCAAAAGGTGTTTAAAATCACCGAATTTGAAAGTGACTCGCCACTACATAGAGAGTTTGTTAGATCGCAGTCCTTTCAAGATATGACGACGAGAAAGCACTATGAGGGCACGCATACGCTCACCATCATCATCAATGGTATTCCAAAAGCATCCGTCGATTTTGAAGTAACGACAAACTAAAAACCCGCCAATCCGGCGGGTTTTCATGTTTATGCTTTCTTTTTCATTAAAAACGATGCAATGATTGAAGCGACTAAGAAACCAATACTAATGATGGAGCTTGGGAAGTTTTCTGCTCTGAACAGGAAAATGACAAAGCTGACACTTAGGACAAGCGCTGCAAAGACAGTCAAATAAGGAAACAGCCAAACCTTAAAGTACGGCTCTTGCGGATATGTTGGACGCAGTTTGACATGTGCTATGCAAATGCTGATCCAAATCAGAGACACGGCAAAGCCAGGAATGGCAAGCATGTAACTGAAGATTTGCTCTGGATATAAATAAGCAAAAAACGTGCCAACTAGAAGGAATGCGACTGTAACCCACAAACTTAAAACCGGCACACCTCTTTTGTTAACCTGTGCTAGCTTTTTCGGACCACCGTCTGATTTTGCTAAAGAGTGAATCATTCTTGTTGTTCCGTATATGCCTGAATTAGCCGCAGAAAGGACAGCTGTAATTAATACGAAATTAATAAAGTGAGAAGCACCTTGCATACCAGCGGCTGAAAAGACTTGGACAAACGGACTGTTATTCGGGTCGATTTGATTCCAAGGGATGAGTCCGCAGATGATCAAAATTGGCAGCGTGTAAAATAAGATAATCCGCCACATCATACTTTTGACCACACCAGGTAACACCTTCTCAGCATCTTTTGTTTCAGTAATGGTCAGTCCAATTAATTCAGAACCACCATAAGAAAAGATGACAACAAGGAGTGATGCGAAAATCGCCCCCCATCCGTTCGGGATGAAGTTTTGATAATTGGTAAGCGCTGGCGCACTTTGTTCACTTGGAATGATTCCCAATAATAAGGCAGCACCGAGAATAATAAAGACAATAATGACAAAAATCTTCATTCCAGCAAACCAATATTCAATTTCTCCAAAATACTTTACATTGTTTAAGTTAATGCCGATGACCAACAGCGAGCAAAGTAAGCAGAGTGACCATAACGGCACATTCGGCATCCAATATTGAAGCAAACTGCCTGCAGCAATGATTTCAATGACACATACAGTGAGCCACATAAAACAATAAACCCAACCGACAACAAATGAAAAACGTTGACCAAGCGCAATCTGTATCAGGTCGCGGAGATTGTTCCCTGGATAAACAATGGCCATTTCCGCTAATGCGGCCATGACAATGAGTAATAACAAGCCGGCAAATATATAGGAAAAGATGACTCCAGGACCAGCCAAACCAATTGTATCCGCACTTCCTTTAAAAATTCCTGTTCCAATGACTCCGCCCATCGCAATCATACGAATATGACGTGGCGTTAATAGCTTTTTTAATTCATGTTGTTCTTGATTCGCGCTCATGACGTTCTCCTTTTTTCAAAATGCTTATGTTCCATTGTCTTTTTTCAGGCCGCACGTGTCAATATAAAAAATAGAGATTTTTCAGACAAAAGTACGGTTGAATCTATATAATGCCCCATGATAAGCCTTTCATTTCTATTATTAACAGTTTGTTTCAGCTTTAAAGAGGAATGAATTTAAAAACCGTCTTCCAATGAGAAGACGGTTTTTTCGTTAGGCATGATCTGCTGGAAAGACAATTCCTGCATCTTTTCTTGCTGCTTCTAGCACGTTCATGACGGAGCGGCTTTCGTCGAGCCATGCATAACATGTGTCATGATCTTTTGTTTCGATGATGTGTTGGAAAGCTTCTACTTCATAAAATAATCGATTTGCGTTTGTTTGTGCATTGAGTGAGGTCACTTGGTCCCCGATATGTAGCAATACTTCCTCGCAGCCATTGGCGCCATTTTTCACATGAATGAATCCTTTTTCTCCTTGAATCAATGCGAAGTTCATACTACTTGTATCTTTACTGCCAACGCTTGTCGCAATGAAATCATGATAATGGAAAGTGAGAACACCTGATGTGTCAATGCCGTTTGGATGACGGTTAGCCAGGTAGTGCACCTGCTCTGGCGTGCCAAATAGATTCATAATGAAGTGGACATTATAGATATTAATGTCCATCAGAGCGCCTCCAGAAAAAGCAGGGTTAAAGACATTTGGCGTTTCGCCAGCTAATAGTCGATTATATTTACTAGAATACTGACTATAGTTGCATTGCACTAGTTTGATTCTACCTAATTGATGAAGGTGCTTTTTGATTAAATGATAGTTAGGCATATGAACCGTCGTAATGGCTTCAAATAATAGCAGTTTCTGTTCTTTTGCGAGAGCAATCAAGGCTTCCAATTCTTTGACATTAGAGGTGAAAGGCTTTTCGCAAATGACATGTTTCCCGTTTTTCAATGCTGCCGTGGCATGCTCGCTATGTAGAGAATTGGGGGATGCAATATATACCGCATCGATGTTAGGATTTTTTAACATTTCAGATAAATCTGTATATGTATGCTCCACTCCAAATTGATCTGCGAGTGTCTTTGCTGTAGCTTCTTTTCTTGAATAGACGGCATGACAAGAAGCCCCATCCAGCTGATCTATCGCTTGTAGGAACTGTTCCACAATCACACCTGTTCCAATGGTTGCAATCCTCATTCGACGTAAACCCCTTTCGCTCATGTGATGTTAGGTCAAGCTGTCTCTAGTATACATGATGTTGTCATAGAAAGGGCATGTGATCTCTGGGTGGAAAAGGAACTAACTGCATCAATCGGCACAGCGTTGGCGGTCTTTCTCATTAGCGAATGTCGACTAAAGTTTGTTTTGTTAACAATTGAATGGCAGCTTTTCGTTTGTTTAATTCTTGGATTGTTTTTTGAATATCTGCTACTTTTTTTTCGAGTAACTGTTCTGCTTCAGTGATAGATTGCTTTTCGAATAATGAACGAATTATTTCACTAATTTCTTTTAGTGAAAAATCTAGCTTTCTGGCTTCGGTGATAAACGATAGCATGAGTAGATATTTTTTATCATATAGACGATAGCCATTCTGCGCTCTCTTTGGTTCAGGCAATACACCTTCATTTTCGTAAAAGCGAATGGTTTCAATATGTACACCAGACATTTTGGATAATTTTCCCCTAGTAAATGTTACCAATATCTATCCCTCCTCTCTTTGCTATCCATCATACAATTAGATATGCTAGTTTCAAAGTAATCATTTGTTCCTTTTGATTCATGGAGGTAATTGAGGTTGTTTTGGTATGACAGAGGTGAACAAGTAGACAGTGAGAGAAAAAAGAGATAGGCTATTATAGGTAAATTGTATCGTGATTAAGTGTAGAAGATTACACAAAAATAGTGACAGCACGTTTTGCTGATGAAGGGGAGTAACCAATGTATAAATTAGTCGCAATTGATATGGATGGTACGTTATTAAATGATCAGCATATGGTACCGGATGCAGCGTTTGAAGCTATTCAACAGGCGAAGGCAGAAGGGATCAAGATTGTTTTATGCACAGGTAGACCAATTGGCGGGGTTCATCGCTATTTAAAGGAGCTTCAGCTCGATCAAGAGGGAGATTTCGTGATTGCCTATAATGGGGCACTCGTTCAGAATAGCCATACAAATGAAGTTGTGTCAGAACTGACTTTATCCCATGATGATTTAACTTCTCTATATGAATTAAGTCGTCAGCTGGATACACCGATGCACTATTTCGATTCAGCTCGATTGTATTCACCAAACCGTGATATTAGTGAGTATACAGTGCTTGAATCTTATTTAACAAAATTACCGCTACAGTATTTACCTGTAGAAGAGGCAGATCCATCGATGAAACTACCGAAAATGATGTATGTGGATCATCCAGAACGTTTGGAAAAGACCATACAAGCGATTCCATCTGACGTAAAGGATCGGTATATGATGGTCAAAAGCACAGACTACTTCCTTGAAATCCTTCATCCTGACGTAAGTAAAGGAAATGCCGTAAAACTTCTAGCGAGTAAACTCGGAATTTCACGTGAAGAAGTCATGGCCATTGGGGACAATGGGAACGATCTGTCGATGATTGAGTATGCAGGCTGTGGTGTGGCAATGGACAATGCCATAGATGATGTCAAAGCCATCGCTGATGTTGTGACAAAATCTAATAATGAGGCTGGAGTAGCTCATATACTACATGAACTTGTCTTAGGGAAATAAGAAGAGCGGTCTACCGATGAGGTAGCCGCTATTTTTATATCTTCTTGATGTTAACGGACTTTGCCCGTTTTCTTCATAGTCGCTGTGATCAGTTGTGCTAACGTGTCAGCTCCCTTAGGTGTAAGGTGGACACCATCTGATTGGAAATAGGTGGGCATTCCTTTCGCGGCGGAATGCCAATCGATCAATGTGATGTGATCATTTTGACTAGCGACTCGCTCCATCACTTCGTTGACATCATCCTCCCATGCTCTAGGGACTCTCGTATTCACAAGGAAAATATGAGCTTTTGAAAAGTGTTGCACGAACGATGTGAATGATTTCTCCGTAAAATAACCATTTGTGCCAAGTTCAATAATGACAGCCGTCTCTTTTTTGTTAAATGAAGCGTATTGAGGGGCGAGGTGCACGGCATCCCTCATTTGTCTGCCAACCTTTGCATCAATGGTGATTTGTTTAAATGTCTTTTCAAGATTCGGGACAAGATCGAGCATGACGGAATCACCAATCGCAAGAACTTGATGAAATTGCTTATCATCGGCTGCTTTTTTCCCCTGCTTTTCTTTCTTTGGTGTTTTTGTTTCTGAAGGGGCCTTCGTTTCTTGTTGCCCTGTCTTCATTTGAGTCACTTCTTTGGCATGTGGCGGTGTGTTGAACGAGCTTGACATGCCGATCGTAAACAAAACCAAGAGAATCGCCGCTACACCAAGTGCCGCCTTTTGAAAAACAGACCATTGTTTGATTCCTTTTTTCCAAATAGACCAAGAGGCAAAATATTGTTTGAATCCGAGCTGGCGAATGGGTTGTTCAATCCAACGGTAGGACGCTTCTGCTATGAGTAAAATAGCTATGAGCTGCAAGGTAACACGCCACATGGATGGCTCACCGATTTCAATGACGGGAGTCGTCAACACAATAATTGGATAATGCCATAAATAGATCCCATATGATCGCTTGCCAAGCCAGACGAGCGGTTGCCAGGATAACCATTTCCCTAATAGACTTGCAGGATGGCATACACACGCAATCAAAATAGCCGCATTCAAACAAAATAACAGCATTCCACCTTGATATAGAAAACGGTCAAATTCATCTACTGCATACACACACAATAAGAAAATCGCAAAAGAGCCAAATCCGGCAGTTTGTAATATTCGTCTGCCGATAGGAAGTAATTTTTTACTGGAGAGTCTTTGCATTGGCCAGACAAATGCAAGGCTACATCCAATCAAGAGCGCAAACGCTCGTGTATCTGATCCATAATAGATCCTGCTTGGATCGTTATCTGGTGAATAGAGAATCGCCATCCACAAGGCGGAGCACAGTGCAAGACAAAGGGTGATCAAGGGAAGATGAGCTCTATTTTTTATCCAATTCAATCCAGCAATCAATAACACTGGCCAAATGATATAAAATTGCTCTTCAATGGCCAAAGACCACAAATTTTTCAGCGGAGAGATGGCATTGAAGCTGTCAAAGTAAGAGAGCTGATGGAAAATGTACCACCAGTTACTGACATAAAAAAATGAAGATAAGGCATCTCCACGAATGGATAATAGTGCATTCGATCCAGCAATGGCACACCAGCTCACGGTGATAAAGATCATCACATAAGCAGCGGGAAGAAGCCTTCTAATGCGGCCCATCCAAAAAGGCAACAGTTCTTGAAAGCCGACCTCGTGTTTATGTAACAAGATGGTGGTAATCAAGTAACCAGAAATGACAAAAAACAAATCAACCCCAAGAAACCCGCCGCCTGCAGGTCCAATATGTAAGTGATAGGCAATGACCGCCAAGACGGCAACGGCTCTTAGCCCATCTAATCCTAATATATAACGTAATCGTTGTTCCTTACTGTTCATGAAAATAAATCCCCCATTACAATCAAACGTACCTATGTGAATAAAAGGCAGCTATTATCTATTTTATATATAAATAGACGCTGGCACATCACATTTTGTTTTTCATTTTACAAAAGTTTGAATAAGGAGAGAGGCTTTTTTAAATTTAAACGGCACTTTTCTACTCAAATGTAACGTCGCCTGCCATAATAAAAGTAGAAGGAAAGGAGATGTGTGAGATGAGAACAATTGAAAATGATCAGCTATTGGTTCGAATCAATGAGAGAGGGGCGGAGGTAAGAGAGGTGCATCACAAGGAGAATGGCCTTCAATACATGTGGTCTGGTAACCCATCATATTGGGGCAGAGTGTCGCCAGTCTTATTTCCTATCGTAGGGCGGTTGAAGATTGACGAGTACAAGCTTGGAGATAGAACCTATGAGCTCTCGCAGCACGGGTTTTTACGTGATGTGGATTTTGAAGTATATGAAGGAACGGAGAGTACAATCACTTTTCAATATCAATCAAATAGCCGACACCTAGCACAGTATCCTTATGAGTTTACAGCTCGTATACGTTATGAGCTCTCACAAAATGGACTGATCATTTCCTGGGAAATTCAACATAACGGTGAAGGCACGATGTATTTCTCCATTGGAGGACATCCAGCATTCAATGTTCCGCTTGTTGATGGAGAGCAGACAGAGGACTACACAATCATGCTTGAACCGTCAAATGATCGTGGAACTGTCCAATATGAACTGCACGAATCGCTTGTGCGAGAGAAGGGAAAAGTGGTACAGATTGAGCCTATTCAGCTAAGAGCTGCGCTTTTTCAAAAGGACGCAATGATTTTTAGCGATATAAACCGAGTGTCATTGTCTTCCCCGTCAGGACATGGGGTTGAGATCGATCTCAGAGGCTTTCCGTTTGTTGGTATTTGGTCGCCTTATCATTCAGAAAATAAGACGATGGCTCCTTTTGTTTGTATTGAGCCGTGGTATGGCATTGCAGATGTAGAAGGAACAAATGGACAGTTGAAAGAGAAATTCGGCATTCAAGCTTTAACAAAGAACGATACGTTCCGCGCTGCCTACACTCTTTTCTTTAGTTGAACATTTGTGCATCAATAGATGAACAATTTGTTATGATAGAAGAAAAAAGGGAGGCATTCGAATGGATCGGGAGAAACAACAATTAAGTATTGAAGCTGCAAGGCTTTATTACTTATCAGATTACAGCCAGCAGGATATTGCCAAACAGCTTCACATATCGCGACCGACTGTGTCACGGCTGCTTCAATATGCAAAAGAAAAAGGGTACGTTCAAATTACCGTGATGGATCCATTTGAAGATTTGAATGAGCTGTCATCATTGCTCAAGGAAAAGTATGGCCTGTTAGAGGCCCATGTCGTCTTCTCGCCAAGAGACGACTACTCCACCATTACCGAGTATATTAGCCAATTTGGTGCGGACTATTTGCAAGAAACAGTAAAAGACGGAGATATCGTAGGAGTCAGTTGGGGGACTACGATGTATGAAATCGCACAAAAGATGCAACCTAAGCAAGTAAAAGCGGTGGAAGTGGTCCAGCTCAAAGGGGGAATTAGCCACTCACATGTGAATACATATTCTGCAGAAACCATCCAGCTTTTTGCCGAAGCTTTCCAAACCGCACCGCGCTATTTGCCCCTACCTGTCGTGTTTGATAGTGCAACCGTTAAAGAGATGGTAGAAAAGGATCGACATATTCAGCGCATCGTTGAAATGGGAAAGCGGGCGAATATTGCTGTCTTTACAGTTGGGACAGTGAGAGATGAGGCATTATTGTTCCGGCTTGGTTATTTTCGAGAAGAGGAAAAGGCATTGCTTAAAGCATCTAGCGTCGGAGATATCTGTTCACGTTTCTATGACCAAGAGGGAAATATTTGTAGTGAAGCCATTAACAACCGGACAATCGGTGTAGAGCTTGATGACTTGAGAACAAAAGAACGCTCCATTCTTGTGGCGGGTGGACATCGAAAGACTGCCTCCATTCATGGAGCACTTAGAGGAAAATATGCGAACGTCTTGATTATCGATCAGCATACAGCAAAGGCTCTTTTAGCTGTCAAAAATTAGCTGAACAAAATTTCATAACTGTGTTTACAATTGTTCAATAGTCATTTAAGATGTAAGTATCTTAACTAAAAGGAAGTGTGAAGCATGACGATAGCAAAGCTCATTGATCATACAGCACTAAAACCAGATACATCGAGAGCTGCCATCCAGCAGTTACTTGAAGAAGCAAAAACACATCAGTTTGCCTCTGTTTGTGTAAATCCAACATGGGTATCTCTTGCAGCGAAAGAGCTAGCAGGTACTGGTGTTGATGTGTGTACAGTGATTGGTTTCCCACTAGGGGCTAATACAACAGCTGTCAAAGCATTCGAAACAAAGGATGCCATTGAAAACGGAGCAACAGAAGTGGATATGGTCATCAACATTGCGGCATTAAAAGATGGCGATCATGATACGGTTGAACAAGATATTCGTGCCGTTGTAGAAGCTGCAAAAGGGAAAGCCCTTGTAAAGGTGATCATTGAAACATGTCTACTAACTGATGAAGAGAAAGTACGCGCATGTGAGCTTTCAGTTAAAGCAGGTGCTGATTTTGTTAAAACATCGACTGGATTCAGTACAGGCGGTGCAACTGCTGAAGATATCGCACTTATGCGTAAAACAGTGGGACCTGACATTGGCGTGAAAGCATCGGGCGGAGTGAGAACAAAAGAAGACGTCGAGACAATGACTGCTAATGGCGCAACCCGCATCGGGGCTAGTGCAGGCGTTTCGATTATTAATGGAGATCAATCAGCTCCATCGAAAGACTATTAATTCGTACGATCCTATGGTAGGATAACAATCGTGACTCAACATGATCAAAAAGTCATTTGCGGAAGGACCCCCAAATTGGGAATATCTTCCGCGATTTGTTTGCGAAATAGGGTTTGTCTGATACAAACGTGTTAATGTAAACGAATACATTTAAGGAGGAAAAACATGAATTATGTGATTGGTATCATCGGTCTGCTGGTGGTTCTCGCCATTGCCTGGTTAGCTAGTAACGGGAAAAAACGCGTGAAGTTCCGTCCGGTCATTGTCATGGTCGTTCTGCAATTTATTTTAGGTTATATCCTGCTCAATACAGGTGTTGGTAACTTCCTTGTTGGAGGCTTTGCGAAAGGATTCCAAATGCTTCTCGGCTATGCCGGTGAAGGGATTAACTTCGTCTTTGGCGGCTTAATGAATGAGAATGCGTCAACCTTCTTTATGAACGTATTGTTACCGATTGTTTTTATCTCAGCTTTAATCGGTATATTACAACACTGGCGGATCCTTCCGTTTATCGTCCGTGGAATTGGCTATTTACTAAGTAAAGTAAATGGTATGGGGAAACTTGAATCATATAACGCGGTCGCATCTGCGATTTTAGGACAATCAGAAGTATTCATTTCAATTAAGAAGCAACTTGGATTATTACCAAACCAACGTCTTTATACGTTGTGTGCATCAGCTATGTCAACTGTGTCAATGTCCATTGTTGGTGCTTATATGCAAATGATTAAACCAGAGTACGTTGTAACGGCACTTGTACTGAACCTATTCGGTGGATTTATTATTGCATCTATCATCAACCCGTATGAAGTGTCTAAAGATGAAGATATGCTAGAAGTTGTTGAAGAAGAAAGACAATCGTTCTTCGAAATGCTTGGCGAATATATTATGGATGGTTTCAAAGTAGCAGTTGTCGTGGCAGCGATGTTGCTTGGATTCGTTGCATTAATTGCGATGATTAATGGAATCTTTGTTGCTGCTATCGGTATTTCATTCCAAGATGTACTTGGATATGTCTTTGCTCCATTTGCTTTCCTTATTGGTATTCCTTGGAGCGAAGCAGTACAAGCAGGAAGCATCATGGCAACAAAAATGGTATCGAACGAATTTGTGGCGATGCAAATCCTTTCTGGTGATGCATTCCAGTTCTCTGGTCGTACAGAAGCCATTATCTCTGTATTCCTCGTATCGTTTGCGAACTTCTCTTCTATCGGTATCATTGCTGGTGCAGTGAAAGGCTTAAACGAGAAACAAGGAAACGCTGTCGCACGCTTTGGATTAAAGCTATTATTTGGCGCAACACTCGTCAGCTTCTTAACAGCAGGCATAGTTGGTTTGATTTACTAATTTTAAAAAAGGAATGGTGAAAACAATGAGAATGGTAGATATCATTGCAAAAAAACGTGACGGAAAAGAACTAACTTCGGAAGAAATCTCTTTCTTTGTCAAAGAATATACGAACGGAACAATTCCTGACTACCAAGCAAGTGCTTTGGCTATGGCAATTTTCTTCCAAGATATGACGGATCAAGAACGTGCAGATTTAACCCTCGCTATGGCGAACTCTGGGGATACAATTGATCTTTCTGCCATTGAAGGCATTAAAGTAGATAAGCATTCAACAGGTGGTGTAGGCGATACAACAACACTTGTCCTTGCTCCTCTTGTCGCAGCACTAGATGTACCTGTTGCAAAAATGTCTGGCCGTGGTCTTGGTCATACAGGTGGAACAGTAGACAAGCTTGAGGCAGTGAAAGGCTTCCACGTAGAAATTACAAAAGATGAGTTTATCGAGCTCGTTAATCGTCATAAGGTAGCGGTTATTGGACAATCAGGTAACCTCACACCTGCTGATAAAAAGTTATATGCACTTCGTGATGTAACAGGAACTGTGAACTCGATTCCGCTTATCGCTAGCTCGATTATGAGTAAGAAGATCGCTGCAGGGGCAGATGCCATCGTACTTGACGTGAAAACAGGTGCAGGTGCCTTCATGAAAACACCTGAGGATTCAGCGAAGCTTGCAAAAGCAATGGTTCGCATTGGAAACAATGTAGGCAGACAAACAATGGCTGTTATCTCTGACATGTCTCAGCCACTTGGTTTGGCCATCGGAAATTCCTTGGAAGTCAAAGAGGCGATTGAAACACTTCGAGGCGAAGGACCTGAAGATTTAAATGAACTTGTGCTCACATTAGGAAGTCAAATGGTCGTTCTAGGGAAAAAGGCAAACACACTTGAAGAAGCGAGAGAAAAGCTGATAGAAGTGATGAAGAACGGTAAAGCACTTGAGAAATTCAAAGCATTCCTTGAAAATCAAGGTGGAGATAGCTCAATTGTGGACAATCCTGAAAAATTGCCACAAGCTCCATACCAAATCGAAGTACCTGCAAAAGAATCTGGTGTGGTCGCTGAAATTGTCGCAGACGAAATCGGTGTCGCAGCGATGCTTCTTGGAGCAGGACGTGCAACAAAAGAGGATGTTATCGACCTATCTGTCGGCATCATGCTGAACAAAAAAGTAGGCGACCGTGTTGAAAAGGGTGATTCTCTCGTAACGCTACATGCAAATCGTGAGGATGTCGCAAATGTCATGGAGAAAATTTATGACAACATCCGTATCGCCGATAAAGCCGATGCACCAACACTCATCCACACAGTGATTACAGAATAAAACCAAAAAGACAAAAGTGATTCGTCACTTTTGTCTTTTTTTATGTAAATTCTAGGATCCTTGTGGTAATTTAATGTAAATGGGAGGGAACATCTATGCTTAAAATGTTTTTTTGGATTTTAATCGTATTAATCATCATAGGCGTTTTCAGTTATTACATTGGTCCAGTCACAGGGGCATGATCGAGACGAGTATAAAGCTCGTCTTTTTCTATTGAGATGGAACGATTCACTTCATAAAACAAACTTCTTGCAATCATCAAAAGATGGGTGTATATTAATTGACGTATCAATGATTGATATATCAATTAATTGATTTAAAGAGAAATGAGGGGATGGCATTGACTGCATTTTGCTCTGAAGAAGCAGAGATATTATATCGTTTGCAGTGTGTGAATCGTATGATGGGCGTGAAGTTCGAAGCATGCACGGGCGTCAGCCAATCAAGACTTGAGTTACTATCGCTGTTATTCCACGCGGATGAAATTAGCCAATCCGATTTACAGAAAAAAGTCAATATTGATAGTGCGGCTGTGACGCGTCACTTAAAACAGCTAGAAACAAAAGGAATGATTTCACGCAGAAGAAAGCCAGAAGACAATCGAGTCACGCTTGTTCGTCTGACAGACGAAGGTAGAACGAGAATCGAATCTTCTAAAAAGGAAAAAGAACGATTTATCTCAGAAATGCTTGAAAACGTAAGTGTGGAAGAAAGAAAACTCCTCACTGATGTGCTCATCCGTATACAAAAAAACATCGAAAAGATTCAAACAACCTAAAGGAGTGTCATACATGGCAACAACACTAAAAACAAACGATTTTATGGACATTATGAAAGGACGCCGCTCTATTCGTCAATATGATCCAACTGTGAAAATTAGCAAAGAAGAAATGACTGAGATTTTAGAAGAGGCAACAACTGCACCATCATCAGTGAATGCACAGCCGTGGCGCTTCATGGTCATTGATAGCCCAGAAGGGAAAGAAAAGCTTGCACCATTAGCCAAATTCAATCAAACACAAGTGACTACATCAGCAGCTGTCATTGCGATTTTTGCAGATATGAAAAACAACGAATACTTAGACGAAATTTATTCCAAAGCAGTAGAACATGGCTACATGCCACAAGAAGTGAAAGAAAGACAATTGGCTGCATTAACGGCACATTTTGATGCTCTACCAGAGCAAGTCAATCGTGAAACAATCTTAATTGACGGCGGGATCGTGTCAATGCAACTGATGCTTGTTGCACGTGCACATGGCTACGATACAAACCCAATTGGAGGCTATGAAAAAGACCAGATAGCTGAAGCATTTGGCTGGGATAAAGAACGCTATGTACCAGTGATGCTACTATCAATTGGGAAAGCAGCGGACGAAGGCTATGCATCATATCGTTTACCGATTGACCGCATAACTGAGTGGAAATAAACTTTTTTTAAAAAAGGAGGACGATCACATGATCATTATTCATGCAGGAATGACCATTCAACCAGATAAGGAACACATTTTCTTAGAGGAGATCAACAGCTTAATCAAGGCGTCACAAGCTGAGGAAGGCAATGTATCCTATAACCTATTGAAGGATACAGAAAAGGAAAATGCTTATTTAATGGTTGAAGTATGGAAAGATGACGCCGCAGTACAGAGTCATAATGCAAGTCCACATTTCCAAGCCTTTGTGGCAAAAGCGAAAGAATTATTAGCTGCTCCACTTGATGTTGTTGCATATAACGGAGAACAACTTTCATAGAAAAACAACAAAGACCCTAGGTCGTGATGACCTAGGATTCTTTTGTTTTCAATATATCGTGTATCCCTTTTATTCTTGTATTGTGCCTTTCCTACAAAGTTTCTAAAAATAAAATATTTTTAGACTGAATGATATTGGAATATGCTAGAATTAAATATTATTTATGACAAAAACAGGGAGGAACACATGATGAATAAAGGGAAATGGACAAGCATTGCACTAACGGCTGTCCTCGGTTTAAGCACATTGACAGCTTTTAGTACCCCTCTATCTGCACACACCTCAGAGAAGTCAACCACCTCAGATGGCGGTCATTATTCAGGCATCCCATTTGATGCAAGTGTTGTAAACGAAGACCGTCTGATCAAAGCCTTGAAAAAACGGGGGATCATCAAAAAGAATGCCAATGAGACAGAAACCCAAAAAGCATTAAAGAACTATTTAAAGAAAAAAGAAGAAGCTGCTATGAAACAAAGTGCAAGCACGATAACAGAAGAGCCTGAATTCCTCAAAGAGTACAAACAAGAAGTGCATAACAAACTAACCAATCAGAAAAAATTAAAGAAGCATAAAGGAACAGAAGGCAATGAAATAAAGCCGGTAAAGAAGGAAACGTATAAAGGTGAAGTTCGCAATGATAAAGTCTTGGTCTTATTAGTAGATTTTAAAGATTATAAGCATAATAGTATTAAAAAAGAAGAGACAGATATGTTCTATGACAAGTTTGATCAAAAGCACTATCAAGAGATGCTTTTTGGAGATAATGGCTATATTGGACCAGATGGTAAGCGTAAAGTGTCCATGAAGCAATATTATGAAAAGCAATCTGGTGGTAGTTATACGATAAGTGGGAATGTGGCTGGCTGGTATACAGCGAAGCATGAAGCAGCTTATTATGGTGGTAACGAGCCGGACGAAGACGGCAGTGATGGTAGGCCGCGTGAATTGGTGAAGGAAGCACTTGAATTAGCGGCAAAAGATCCGAATATTGACCTCGGTGAATATGATCAATGGGACCGTTATGATGTGGATGGAGATGGTGTGTATAACGAGCCAGATGGCATCATCGATCATCTTATGGTCGTTCACGCTGGCGTAGGTGAGGAAGCAGGTGGTGGACAGCTTGGCTCTGACGCGATTTGGTCGCATCGCTGGTCACTTGGCGATGTCTTTGAAATACCGAATACAGCTTCTGAAATTGGTCAAGGCGGGAAATTAGGCGCCTTAGATTATACCATTGAGCCTGAAGACGGAGCCGCAGGCGTCTTCACACATGAATTCGGGCATGATCTTGGTCTCCCAGACGAGTATGATACACAATACACTGGCAGAGGCGAACCTGTGTCTTATTGGTCGATTATGTCAAGTGGGAGTTGGGCTGGTAAAGTGCCAGGTACGGAGCCAACAGGTTTTAGCCCATATGCAAAAGAAATGCTCCAAAATCTACATGGTGGCAACTGGCTTTCTGGTCGTACGATTGACAGTACAACTTTAAAGAAGAGTAAGACGGTATTGATTGATGAAGCAGCAACAAAAGGAACCAACCATGATGTTGTTCGAGTCGATTTACCAGATAAAGAGATTGATGTGACAAACCCTGTCCAAGGTGATTACGCCTACTTCAGCGGAACGGGTGACAATTTAAATGCAACGATGACGACAACAGGCATTGACCTATCGAAAGGAAGCAGTGCAGAGCTAACATTTAAAGCATGGTACGACATTGAAGAAGAATATGATTATGCATATGTAGAAGTACGTGAAACTGGTACTGATCAATGGAAAACCCTTGCTGGGAATATTACAAATGATAAAAATGAAGCAGGTGCTAATGAAGGAAATGGCATCGATGGCAAATCAGACGGGTGGGTAGACGCAGTCTTTGATCTATCTGATTATGCAGGGAAAAAGATTGATCTACAATTCCGCTACACAACGGATGCGGGCTATTCGTTGCCAGGTTTATTCGTAGATGACCTACATATCACAGCAGATGGAACCAACGTGTGGTCAGATGATGCAGAAGGAACGTCTACGTTTACTTTTAATGGTTTCTCTCAATCTAATGGAAAACAATATGCATCACAATACTATTTACTAGAATGGCGCAACTATGCTGACGTCGATAAAGGATTAAAGCATATCAAGCGAGGAGCTAGTCTGATGAGTTATAATAAAGGATTAGTCGTATGGTATGTGGACCAATCTTATAGTGATAACTGGGTAGGAGAACATCCAGGGAACGGCTTCCTTGGAGTAGTCGACGCAGATCAGCAAGTACTGAAATGGAGTGACGGCTCCATTGCAGCCACAGGTTTCCAAGTACATGATGCAGCCTTTTCTCTTCACCCAAGTACGAAGCTGAATATTGATTATACAGCGACAACAGGCTTAACTTTAGAAGATCGATACATTCGCTCGTCTCGTACATTTAGTGATAAAAAGAATTACGTCAATCCTATCAATCCAGATGCAGGACGTGCCGTGCCAACATACGGTCTATCGTTTAAAGTCATTGGAGAAAGTAAGGATCGCTCTGTTGGAAAGGTGTTAATTTCCAAAAGTGAGTGATGAGAATGCCGAATTCTATTATTGAATTCGGCTTTTTTAAAGTGGTAAGTAAGTGTTTTTAAGCTCATTGGTTCATTTTGGCGAATGTATGTTCTTTTTTGTTTTGATATCTTAATAAGATCAATATATAATAGGGAATGTAAGGTTTTTATTTCCAGTATGTTTCTTATTCATTGTGAAAAAACAGAAAGGATGAGCGTTACCAATGAGTGTTCTCACTGCCAAGCAATTAAAGGTGATTCGAGGAACGATGCAGACTTTTTGCAGTCATTTGGAGTATGATGGATACGGTAAGTTACATATCAATTCCATGATGGCTTTTATTAAAAGAGAATTTGGTGTAAGGAAAATGAAAGATATTCCACAAAGTCGTTTTTATGAGGCTTTAGAATTAATACAAGACTTTGATTTGTACATGGACAAAATAGACATTCGTAATCGTCTACACGAAAGGAATTAACTAAATTGAATATTTTGGCAATGATTTTAGTAGGTATTGTCGCTTTAGAACACATCATTATCATGTTACTAGAAATGTTTTTTATGGAATCAAAAATGGCAAAGAGGTCTTTCCGTTTACCAGAGCATTTACAAGGAGACCCAAATGTGAAAGTGATGTTTGCCAATCAAGGCCTGTATAATGGATTTCTAGCTGCAGGACTCATATGGGGGCTTATCCTTGGACAAAATACGGTTGGATATATGATTCAACTATTCTTCATAATTTGTGTCATCATTGCGGCGATATTTGGCGGTGTGACATCCAATAAATCCATTATCATCAAACAAGGATTACCAGCCTTGCTCGCATTAGTTGCGCTTATGCTGGTTATTTGATTTTAAAAAAAGCCGCCCCAGAGAGGGCGGCTTTTACTATTTTCGAAGTCTCATCAAACGAATAATAGATGTCAGACAAAGAGCAACGGCAACAGCCAAAATGACTTTTCCATACATGACACCTGATAAATTCATTAAAAACACAGCTAATATGATGCAGAGCGTGATGATGATCATCACAATCGAATAGGTTTTCATATCTTGTTTCACTCCTTCAGCATCCCCTCTCACACAAGAGGTCTCTCAATCTATCTATTTTTTATTATATCACTGCATAAAGGCAATTTTACATGAATTTCCCGAGCAATAAAATGCGCCACAATGATGATGTTTTTGAGAGAATGCCATACTTTTTAGAAAACCGGGTATAACATAACATAGAGAGTTCTCATAAGTTTAATTGCTTGAAATTTAATTGTGCAAAATATAAGATAGCGACATATGATGTGAAAGGATGATGAAGTTGAGTAAGAAAGTATTATTAGTATCAACAAGTACAAATGAAATGAATGGACATCCGACAGGCTTATGGTTGGAAGAATTGGCGGAGCCATTTCATATTTTCAAAGATAATGAACTAGACGTACAAATCGTTTCGATTCAAGGTGGAACTGTACCGATTGACAAAAACTCTATTCCTGAAGGTGTTCCAGCTCAATATCAAGATGTGCATGATTTACTTCAAGACACAAAGGCACTAACTGATGTAAACCTAGCTGATTATGATGGGATCTTCTTTGCGGGTGGACATGGTCCGATGATCGATTTTGCTTCTAACCCTTTAGTAGCGGAGGCGATCTTAGCCATTACAGAAAATAACGGGGCAGTCGGTGCCGTTTGTCATGGCGTTTCTGCGTTTGTTGATGTAAAGGATCAAGATGGGAAATCATTTATCGAAGGTAAGAGAATCACAGGTTTCACAAACGAGGAAGAGGATGCTGTTCAACTGACATCAAAGGTTCCATTCTTATTGGAAACGAAGCTTCGTGAGCAAGGAGCAGTGTTTGAAAAAGGTCAATTATTTGAGCCGTTTGCCATTGCGGATGGACAAATCATTACAGGACAAAACCCAGGATCGAGTGCTGAAACAGCACGTCTATTTGTCAAAGCCCTTTCATAAAATGACCAAAACCAGTCGTCAATCAGGCGGCTGGTTTTTTTGTCGTAAAATCTTCCTAAAAAATACAAAACAATTAATGGAAAAATGGTAAACTGATCACAGGAGAGAAAACCAAAATAGGGAAAAAGGGGATGTTCCTGTGAAAGCATTTTACGTCAAAATCACCGCAGCCATGTTGTCTGTTTTACTGGTGACTACAGGCTTATTTTCAACAGCAGTAAAAGCAGAAGAATTACCAAAGTCAGATGGAAAGTTATCGACACTGACTGAAAAGGCAATTCAGGAAGAGCAAAAGTCGCTTTTGAAGCAGGATGAAGGCTTGAAGATGCAACAAAAGGAAGTAAGCAAATCATTTAAAGTAGATAAGAAACATCCAATCAGTATAAAGCGAAAATCGGCTCCAGATGGAAAGATTCGTACGTCTGCCGTTCGTTCAATTGATGGACTGGCAATCAATCAATCGGTTGTTTTAACAGAGGAAGATCCGGTTGATCTCTGGTTTTTTAGTACGTCATCACCACAGGCGCTCATCAGTCGTATCACCTCTCCGAATGCTGATTATGTCGTCCAACTATTTGTTGTTGATTTTGAAACAGGACAAGCTTTTCCGACAGATCTTATAGAGCCGGCAGGTCGTTTGCTTGGTCTTACAAATTTACCTGCGGGTGATTACGCATTTGGAGTCACAAGTGGTAAAGAATTCGGTGACTCATACACCTTACAAGTCAATGCGAAAAATCCACCAAACTTCACAGGTTCAGTCTCCCTGTCTTCAACCCTACAATATTTTGTAGCCGATTACGCGAATGGGGATGTCATGGCCAATGGAATAAAAATATATAACAAGCAATCCAAGACTGCCGATTATGAATGGGAGCGTGTCTTTTATTTCCCATATGACGGGAAATTTGAGCAAAGAACACATTCTATCTCACATGTGAAAGTGAAAAAGATATCTGCACCCGTGTCATACTCAGCTTCTTATGGGAGTTCATCAGAGGCCATTCTTGTCTATTTAGATGTGGACACATTGTTTATGTACCATCAATCTTCGTATGCAAGCGGGCAATATTATGTCGATACTTTTGTCGACACACTTGGTAAGACGACACCAAGATACTTAGATCTTGATGATTTAACGAACTATGGTGATCATATTTTAGCCGTCGATCTAAAAACAGGTAAGCCCATTGATTTCTTCAGCGTGCTTAATTTCTACTATGCTGCGGGTATCGAGAAACTGCCAACGATCAAAACATTGAATTAAGAAAGGCGGTTGACATCAAATCGCCGCATGTGTAGAGTAGAGATAATTAAATGACAAAAGTCCACTAGGGGAGTCATGTATGACTGAGACAAGAGAAAATCTTGGACCCTTTGAACCTGATCTAGTTCGTACTAGCGGAGGGAAGTGGAGCTGGACCTCGTCTTATTCATGATTGAATCGATAAGAAGGCCGCTCCATTTGGGGTGGCTTTTTTCATTTAATCCATTAAAAAAGAGGAGGCTTTTTTTATGACATTTTCGACTGAGTTAAGAAGAGAAGCAGAGCCAGTGTTTGAAGCTATTTATCAGCATCCATTTGTTAGAGGGTTGGCATCAGGAGACTTGAAAAAGGAACAACTGATTCATTACGTCAAACAAGATGTTGAATATTTGCATGCATTTGTGAAAATTTATGCGGCAGCGGTCAGCAGGTGTACAGATCGACGCGACATTGCGTTTTTTCATCAACAGATGGCATTTGTCCTAAATAGTGAAACGCATCCTCATCAAAATCTTTGCCGAGTGGCAGGAGTGAATTTCGATGACTTGCAGGGTGCACCTTTAGCACCGAGTGCACACCATTATATTCACCACATGCTACAAGTCGCTAAAGAAGGCAGTCTAGGAGAAATCATTGCAGTTCTGCTTCCATGCCCTTGGACATATTGGGAAATTGGCCAACGACTGATTGCGGAAGTACAACCAGAACCATCTCACCCGTTTTACGAGTGGATCACGTTTTATGGGGGATTAACCGACTCGATCACAGTGGAGCTTTGCAATCGCCTTGATCGGTGGGCAGAAGAAGCCAGTAACAGAGAAAAGGAAAAAATGAGGCAACACTTTTTGTTAAGCTGTCAGCTGGAGTATCGTTTCTGGGAAATGGCATCCACTTTGGAAGATTGGCCGATAAAATTGGAGGCGCAAATACGATGACATGGAAGATGAAAGAAGTAGTCCTTGCTGTGATTTTATCTGTTGCATGTGGTGTTATCTACTTAGGATGGTCGACTCTTTACCTTCCAATAACGGCACTTGTTGGTCCGGCAGGAGGTAGCATCATGTTTGGGATTTGGGTCATTGCCAGCCCCATTGTCGCATACATCATCCAGAAGCCAGGGGCTGCACTAATCGCGGAGACAGCAGCCGCTTCTGTGGAATTACTCACAGGCAGTCACTTCGGTCTGTCAGCTCTGCTCATTGGTGTATGCCAAGGACTTGGGGCAGAAGTGGCCTTCGCTCTATTTAGGTATAAACGTTATCATCTGTGGACGCTGATGCTGTCAGGTGCTTTTGCAGCGGTCGGGGCGATGGGTTACAGCCTCATTGCCAATGGATTTGGGTATTACACGCCTCAAGTCCTCGTGATGACACTCGTTACTCAAATCATTAGCGGGATGATCCTTGGGGGATGCTTGGCTAAAGTAGTAGTGAATGCCTTATCAAAAACAGGTGTATTGAATCAATATGCGTTAATGAAAGGTAGACGAAACAAGGGTGAAAAGCATGACTTCATTTCTCGCGTGCAATAACCTCACTGTCCGTTTTTATGAAGAGTCCAAGCCTGTTTTGCATCAAGTGTCTCTTTCAATTCAAAAAGGGGAAAAGGTGCTCATATTAGGACCAAGCGGAAGCGGCAAATCTACGCTCATCTCGGTTTTATCCGGAATCATTCCAGAACATATTGAAGCAGAGGTGCAGGGAGAAGTCATGTTAAGAAAACATACAGGTGTCATGTTCCAAGACCCCGACTCCCAATTTTGTATGCATCGAGTCAATGAAGAAATTGCATTTAGTTTAGAGAACCGTTCCGTACCCCGTGAAGAAATGGATGACATCATCCATCATCTCATGCAAAAGGTTCAACTAAATGTCGATCCGCATACAGAAATTCAAACATTGTCAGGCGGCATGAAACAGCGTCTAGCTCTCGCCTGTTTACTAGCTCTTGAGCCAGAAGTGCTGTTTTTTGATGAACCAACTGCACAACTTGATCCAGCAGGGCGAATGGAGGTATTTCGACTACTTTCGCAACTGGCCACTGATCAAAATCAAACCATGATTTTTGTGGAGCATGTGCTAGACGGTGTGATCGAATGGATGGATCGGGTCATTTTATTAGACCATGAAGGACGCATTTTAGCTGATGGACTTCCCAAAGATGTCATCACAGCAAATGAGAGAGACATGATCGAGGCAGGCATTTGGCGTCCGAAATTATTTCCCGAGAAATGGTCAGATGTCATCGAAGATCCAATTCATCCAATTAGTCAAACCTTGATGCAAACCTTTGAAGCAAGAAAGGCCAAGCAAAACAAAGTGCCATTAACAGAACAAAAGACACTCATTCGAACAGATCAGCTTCAATTAAGCTATGGAAGTAAATTGGTCATGAATGACCTACAGCTTGAAATCAAAGCAGGGGATTGGGTGTCGATCATTGGAGAGAATGGAAGCGGAAAAAGTACATTTCTAAAACATTTGATTCGATTAGAGCCGATTAAAAAGGGTCAAATTTTCTTAAAAGAGAAACTCCTAAAAAAGTGGTCTGACCGATTGTTATATGAGAAAGCAGGCTTTGTCTTTCAAAATCCTGAGCTTCAATTTATACAAGATACAGTGTTTGATGAAATCGCATTTGGAGGCAGACAGCGAAATTGGCCAGAATCACTTGTGCAGGAAAAAACGCATCAGTTATTGGAAGAGTTCGGTTTATTGAGGCACGCACAGTCACACCCTTTCACCTTGAGTCTAGGGCAAAAGAGAAGGTTAAGTGTGGCAACGATGTTGCTCTTCGATCAAGATGTTTTATTGTTAGATGAACCGACTTTTGGACAGGACGAAAAAACGGCGAAGGAACTAATCAGATGTTTGAAAGAGCGTCAACGTCAAGGCACGACCATTATCATGGTCACCCATGACATGGATCTCGTTGATGAGTGCGCGGATCACGTGCTACTCTTTCATCAAGGGCAGCATGTGTATGATGGAACCCCTTATGATTTATTTTCAAATCGTGAACTTGTCCATACCTATCAGCTTAGCGTGCCTTTGCATTATCGATATGCCGTTGAAAGAAAGGAAGTGCTGACGATTGCAAAGTAATCACTCCTTTCTATCGACTGTCAATCCAGTTTTGAAGTTGTTTGCACATCTTCTGGCGATGTGTTGTTTGATGGCAATATCTGACCCGAAGACAACGGTCATGATTTGGTTGTTTGCACTCGTTATCGGACTTGTCCTTGGTGGCTGGAATATCAAGTATCTCATCACAAGACTCGTTCCTTATCTGCTCTTTTTTGTTCTCGTATTTTGGATGATGGCGGCATTTGGAAAAGGCGATCATACGATCTGGAAATGGGCATGGTTTCACATCACAGAAGAGAGTGTGAGAAATGCATTTACTATCTCTTTTAGGATGCTTGGTTTTGTCACATTTGGCCTTCTTTTTACATCCACAACAGATGTGACGGCATTTATGATGAGTTTGATCCATCAATGTCGCATGTCTCCAAAATGGGCGTATGGTATGCTCGCAGGCTTTCGTTTTATCCCTTTGTTCCAAAGTGAATTGAAGCAAATGAAAGCAGCACATAAAATTAGAGGATACAAGCAAAAGAATAGCTGGAAAGCCTTTGTGCGCTATGCATTGCCTCTATTCACTCAAGGTGTAAGAAAGTCAGAGCGCCTAGCCGTTGCGATGGAAGCCAGAGGCTTCACGGGAACGAGAGATCGCACATACTACCATATCATCAGTACATCATGGATCGACTATATGTATCTATTTTTTATAGGTAGTAGTGTCCTATTATGTATGCTGTATTTGTGAGGATAAGCCCACATTCATTAATAGAATGTGGGCTTTATCTATGTCTTAGATCATGTAATGACTATTGGGGAACATTTCAGGCTGTAATAGATCGTATGAAGAACCGATAAAGAACATGTAATACAAAAAAGAGAGGATGAAGATGGAAAATGTCGCAGAAAATTGAAAATTTAATAGATGCTTTACCGATGATTGGACTAGCGATGAGAGAGCAATTGACTTTTTCTGTTATCGGGAAAGAGACGGTTCTTTATTATCAGCAACACGGAAACATTAACTTAGGATTTAAAGTTGGGGATAAAGTAGATGCAGGATTCCAAAACTTTGCCATGTTGAAAAATGGGAGAGATCCAGCGTTTATTCAAGTTCCGGAAGAAGTATATGGCATTCCGATGGATATCGTAGCTGTCCCTGTGAAGGATGAAAATGGAGAGGTTGTTGCTTCTTTCTGTGTTGCATATGATCAATCAAATCAACAACGTTTAGAACACATCATGTCAGAAAGCAATCGAACTTCCGAAAAACTAGTTGCCATGGTTCAGCAAGTGGCAGCACATTCAGAGGAGCTACAAGCGACAAGTGAACAAATTTTACAAAATACAAAAGTCACTGTCGAAAACTCTTCTAAAATCAACCAAGTGTCCAATTTGATCAAAGGAATTTCTGATCAAACGAACTTACTCGGACTCAATGCATCGATAGAAGCAGCGCGCGTTGGTGAGGCTGGAGCGGGCTTTGGCGTCGTTGCAACAGAGGTAAGAAAACTTTCAACACATGCAAAACAAGCCACGACGGATATCGAAACAGCCTTGAAAGATGTGCAGACATCGATTAAAGGAATGGAAGAAGAAATCGCACAAATTGTAGCTTCATCCGAACATCAAGCAGAGCTTGTAGGAACCTTTACTAAAATCATTGAAGGACTTCATGAAACAAATGAAACAATGAAAACATTGGCGGATGACTTGGTGAAATATCAAGTGAAATAAGAAAGCGATGGAAAAGACCTCTTGTTTAATGGAGGTTTTTTTGCGTTTTTCTGTAAGAATGTTGACATGAAATCGACCGATTCACTACTGACAGGTCAAATACACTTCTGTATGATAGAAAAAAATGATCAATTGAAGGAGGAACATAACTTGTCACAATCGGCAAAGCTACAAGAAAAACTAGCACCTTACCGTCCTTTATTAGAAGAAACAAAAAAACAAGCGATCCAATTACATATGAAACAAGGGAAAACAGGACCTTATGACAGCAAAATAGCTGGAGATCCATATTTTCCAAAAAACGACGAATACCCGTTGGATGGTGAAGGTCATCCTATGAAACTACTAGCTCAAATTAATTTCGGTCAGCTTCCGAAGCTGAAAGATTATCCAGAAACGGGCCTTCTACAAATTTTCATTTCAGTACATGATGATCTTTATGGGATGAATATTGATCAAAAAACGAAGCAAAAAGATTTTCGTATCAAATTCATCGCAGCGCCTTTTTTAGCTGAAGAAGAGTTGGTCACTGACTTTTCCTTTGTGACAATACCTGAGGACTTTTATTTTCCAGTTAGGAAAGAAGGCGCCATCACAGGTGAATTAATAAATGAGACCATTAGCGCCGATGATTTTCGTTTTGAGAAAGTCGTTGGGAAACATAGCTGGGACCTCTTTGAAGAGATGAGTGATGATGACGAAGAAGTAGAAGCGCTAATGGACGAATTTTATGAAACAGAAAGTGGTTTTGGTCATAAAGTGGGGGGATATCCAGGCTTTACACAAGAAGATCCACGAGCCTATGAGAATCAGAAGCATACCCTTCTCTTATTACAGATCGATTCAGATGATGAAGTTGATCTCATGTGGGGAGATTGCGGGATCGCCAATTTCTTTATCACACTGGAAGATCTTAAACAGAAGAATTTCGAGAATGTCGTATATAACTGGGATTGCTCCTAATCGGTATTTTATCTTCTTTCTAGTATGTTCTATCTATGAAATCACGTTTTTCCTCAGACTTATTGACTCAATATCCCATTATCAAGAGTCAATAAGTCATTTTTACTAGTTGACCGTATCAAAAAAAGAGGTAAAATCATCATAGAGTCCTCTTTTTGAAAAATGGCATATCAACTAACTATGATGGACAAGCTCGGAAAAGCGGAATGTACTGGGGAGGGGATCAATTGATCATTTCAAAAGTAATTAATAATAACGTGGTGAGTGCGTTTGATGACGAGCAGCATGAGCTGGTCATTATGGGCAGAGGCATCGCGTTTCAAAAGAAGAGTGGAGACTCCATTGATGAAGAACGTATTGAAAAAGTGTTCTCCATTCAAAATAAAGACATTTCAGAAAAATTCAAAACCCTGCTGTATGAAATTCCAATCGAGTATATGCAAGTGTGTGAGGCGATTATTGATCATGCAAGAAAGACACTGGATAAAAATTTAAATGATAGCATCTATGTTGCATTGACCGATCATATCACCTTTGCCATTGAACGACATCAAAAAGGAATGGACATCAAAAATGCATTGCTTTGGGAAATCAAACGGTTATATAAAGACGAGTTCTTGTGCGGCGTGGAAGCGATTCACATCATTCAGCAGAAGCTGAATATCCAGCTTCCGGAGGATGAAGCAGGCTTTATTGCGATGCATATTGTCAATGCAGAACTCAACGACGAAATGCCAAATGTGATTCAAATTACGAAGCTCATACAAGATATTTTGAACATTGTGAAGTATCATTTTCAAATTGATTTAGATGAAGAATCATTAAATTACTTCCGCTTTGTCACGCATTTAAAGTTTTTTGGACAGCGTTTGTTTAACGAAACACAAATGGAAAATCAAAATGAATTTCTTTATGAAGTCGTGAAAGAGAAGAACACTGAAGCATTCAAGTGTACAGAAAAAATCAATGAATATGTTCTAAAAGAATACAACCGAAGTCTCATAGAAGATGAGATGTTGTACTTAACACTTCACATTGATAGAGTGATCAAAAGAAAATAATTTGAAAAGAAAGCGTTGACATAACAAAAATGACATGATAATTTATAACTATAAATAACCACAATCTTTTAGGATTGTTACTGGTAAAGCAGGCAAAACCTAAATCATTGTCCCTATCTATGATAAGGCGTGATTTAGGTTTTTTGTATCTAAAGACTTATATAAATGAATAACGATCAATCGCTATGAAGGATTGTTACTGGTGAGGCAGGCAAAACCTAAATATCGATTAATGTCTGAATGGAGGTATTCGGCATTAATGGATGTTTAGGTTTTTTCTATATCAAGATTTAATCATCGATTGGAGGGTATACAATGAACCACAAACAAACAGCAAAAGAAGTTCTAGAGCTTGTCGGCGGTGAAAAAAACGTGAAGCAAGTCACGCATTGTATGACAAGACTTCGTTTCAATTTATACGATGAAAGCAAGGCCAATAAGGAGCAATTGCAATCAACTGATGGCGTCATGGGTGTGAATCAAAGTGGTGGTCAATATCATGTGATTATTGGAAACGATGTATCGAATGTCTATCGAGCACTGATTGCTGATTCAGGATTATCAGCAGATGTGAAGACAAGTGACGCGGAAGAAGCAACAAAACAAAACGTCATCTCAAAGCTTTTCGATTTTATCTCTGGTGTCTTCACACCGATTCTACCAGCTATCGCTGGAGCCGGTATGATCAAAGGGTTATTGGCCCTTATGCTGACTTTTCAGTGGATCTCTGACAAAAGCAGTACGTATACGATTTTAACAGCAATTGGAGACGGTGCTTTTTATTTCTTACCTATTCTACTAGCTGTAAGCGTTGCCAAGAAGATTGGCACGAACCAGTATATCGCAGCAGCTATTGCCGCAGCGGTCCTTCATCCGCAGCTGACTGCTTTATTGGGTGCAGGTAATACAGAATTTCTAGGCTTGCCAGTCATCGCAGTGGTGTACTCTTCATCGGTTATTCCGATTCTACTGACAATCTGGCTTGGATCATATGTTGAAAGATTTGCAGAAAAATATAGCCCGAAATCATTAAAGATCATTCTTGTTCCAACTGTCACACTTTTAGCCGTTGTGCCAATTATGTTAGTGGGTGTAGGTCCAATTGGTGCAATTCTAGGGAACGGTCTTTCAGGCGGAATTGATTTATTGTTTAAACATGCAGGAATATTGGCTGGCCTGTTGATTGGTGGCTTCATGTCTCCATTGATCATTACAGGAATGCATTATGCACTTATTCCGATTATGATCAACAACATTACATTGAATGGATTTGACTATATTATGCCAATGATGTTTGTAGCGAATATGGCGCAAGCAGGTGCAGCATTTGGCGTTTTCTTAAGATCAAGAAACAAAACATTTAAATCGCTGGCTATGTCGACAAGTATCACAGCCTTAATGGGAATCACTGAACCAGCTATGTATGGTGTGAACATGAGATTGAAAAAACCGTTCATCGCTGCTCTGATTGGTGCAGCAACAGGCGGCGTGTTCATGTCCATTTTTAAAGTAAAAGCTTATGTTATGTCTGGATCTGCAGGGATCCCGGGGATTCCAGCGTTTATTGGTCCAACGTTTGTGTACTCTATCATTGGTTTAGTGATCGGCTTTGTCGTTGCAACCATCATGACTCTTATTCTTGGTTTTAAAGATGTCCCAGTAAAAGAAGGAACAAAAGCAGAGAAGCCAGAAGAAAAGAAAGACTCAACAGTGGTACAAAACGAATTGGTGCAAAGTCCGTTAGAAGGTCAATTAAAGCCACTTAACCAAGTAAATGATGCGACATTCTCCAATGAAATTATGGGCAAAGGTGTAGCCATCGTGCCAGCAGTTGGACGTGTTGTTGCCCCATTCAATGGCAAAGTGGAAACAATTTTCCAAACGAAACATGCCATCGGATTAAAGAGTGATCAAGGGATCGAACTACTTATTCATGTTGGGATTGATACGGTAAAACTGGGCGGAAAGTATTTTACAAGCCATGTGCAAACCGGCGATCTTGTAAAAGCAGGAGACGTATTGGTGGAATTTGATCTCAAGGGTATTCAAGAAGAGGGCTTTGATGTGACGACACCTGTCATCATTACGAATACAAATGACTATGCACAGGTTGATGCCATGACAGACGGAGTCATTACGGAAAAAGAAACACTGCTTACAGTTCGTGTAGAGGAAAATGAGGAGGGCATTTACAATGACACAATTAGAAAAAACATTTCCTAAAGGATTCTTATGGGGCGGTGCTGTAGCCGCTAACCAAATTGAAGGTGCTTTTAACAAAGATGGAAAAGGTTTATCTACAGCTGATGTATCTCCAAACGGCATTATGCATCCGTTCGATGAATCAATGAAAGACCTCAACTTGTATCATGATGCGATCGACTTTTATCATCGTTACAAAGAGGATATTGCGCTCTTTGCAGAAATGGGCTTTAAGTGTTTCCGATTATCCATTTCTTGGCCGCGTATCTTCCCGAATGGGGACGATGCTGAACCGAATGAAGCGGGTCTTGCTTTTTATGACAAAGTGTTTGATGAACTTCATCGACATGGCATCGAGCCAGTTGTCACCATATCTCATTATGAAATGCCGCTTGCGCTTGTCAAGAATTATGGCGGATGGAGAAACCGTCAGCTCGTGAACCTTTACGAGACGTATGCTAAAACACTATTTACTCGATATAAAGACAAAGTGAAGTACTGGATGACATTCAATGAAATCAATGTCGTGTTACACGCACCTTTTACAGGTGGAGGTCTCGTCTTCGAAGAAGGAGAAGATGAAAAAAGCATCCAATATCAAGCGGCGCACCACCAATTTGTGGCTAGTGCTCTAGCTGTTAAAGCGGGACACGAAATCATTCCAGATGCGAAGATAGGCTGTATGATCGCAGCGATGACCACATATCCGTACAGCTCAAGACCAGAAGATATGTTTGCTGCATTAGAGCAAGACCGGAAAACGTTGTTCTTCTCAGATGTACAAGCAAGAGGTTACTACCCAGGGTACATGAAACGGTATTTCCGTGAAAACGGCATTGATATTGAGTTTCAAGACGGTGACGAAGAGATTTTAAGAAACCATACCGTCGACTATATCGGCTTTAGCTATTACATGAGTTTTGTCGCAAGTACAGATCCAGCCATTCTTGATCAAGCTGAAGGTGGGAACCTATTTGCAGGTGTGAAAAACCCGTATTTAGAAGCCAGTGATTGGGGTTGGCAAATTGATCCGAAAGGTCTTCGCACAACGCTTAATCAGTTGTATGATCGCTATCAAAAACCATTGTTTATCGTAGAAAATGGTTTGGGCGCTGTTGATAAGGTGGAAGAGGATGGATCTATTCAAGACGATTATCGGATTGATTATCTTAGAAGTCACTTACTAGAAGCGAGAGAAGCCATCGCAGACGGTGTAGAGCTCATCGGCTATACAAGCTGGGGTCCGATCGATCTCATCAGTGCATCCACAGCTGAAATGAAAAAACGATATGGGTTCATTTATGTAGATCGGGATAATGAAGGAAACGGGACATTTGATAGAAAGAAAAAGAAAAGTTTTGACTGGTATAAACAAGTGATTGCGACGAATGGCAACCATTTAGATGTGTAAAACAAAAGAGACAAATCGCTCGTCAGGCGGTTTGTCTCATTTTTTGTGCATAGAATTATGGGCGCCACACTTGATCGGCAATCTCAATCACATGACGTAGCTTTTCCCATTGCTGCTCTTCTGTTAGTAGATTTCCTTCTTCTGTTGAAGCGAACCCACATTGTGGACTCAGACACAGTTGATTGATATCCGCATATTTAGCTGCTTCTTCAATCCGTTTTTTGATCTGTTCGATTGGCTCGAGTTCACCGTACTTTGATGTCACGAGACCAAGAACGATTTGAAGATTTGGATTTTTGACATATCGAAGGGGCTCAAATCCACCAGATCGCTCATCATCAAATTCCAAAAACAGTCCATCAAGGTCTAAACCGGCAAAAATCGTTTCTGCCGCCGCCTCATAGCCACCTTCAGCCACCCACGTAGATTTAAAATTCCCTCGGCAAATGTGCATCGTGATGACCAAATCATCTGGACGATCGGCAACAGCTTCATTGATGGTTTTCGCAAATGATTCACGTAGCTCGTCCTCGTCACGACCGAATGCTTTGATTTGTTCATGCCCTTTTTCAGAAAAGAAGACGGACCATGCTGTATCATCTAACTGTAAATAACGACACCCTGCATCATAGAAGGCACGGATGGCTTTTTTATAAGCTTGTGCCACATCATGATGGAACTCATCTAAGTTGTCGTACACACTTTCTTCTACCTTTCCACGGAAGAAGAGCATATTCGGACTTGGGATCGTCATTTTGGCTGTATGATCCCCGGCAATGCTATGTAAGAAACGGTAATCTTCTAGCATTGGATGATCCGTAAAATCAATCTTGCCTGTTACTTTGATGCCGCGTGCTTTTGTTGTGGTGTTGTGGAATTGAATTCCTTGTTCTGTTTCAAAGCCTTCCACTCCATCAAGCCCCTCAAGAAAATCAAAGTGCCACCACGCGCGTCTAAACTCTCCATCTGTGACAACCTCAAGTCCAATCTCTTTTTGTTTTTCTACAATGCGTATAATTTCTTCATCTTCAATTTGACGCAGTTGTTCTGAAGAGATCGCTCCGTTTGCCCTTTGCTGGCGTGCTTCCTTGATTCGCTCTGACCGAAGCAAGCTTCCTACTTGATCTGCTCGAAATGGCGGCTTCGTCGTTTTTTTCCCAATTGTTTGTACGTTTGTCATTCTAAATCCCTTCTTTCTAAAAGATAAAAGTCAATGAAAAAAGCTCTTCCTTTGATAAGGAAGAGCATCATATACTGTGAGAACTCTACCTTATCTTCAAACAAGCACATCGGCTTGCTTAAGGAATTAGCACCATTCTGTTCAACGGAACAGCGGTTGCCGGGTTTCACAGGGCCAGTCCCTCCACCACTCTTAATAAGGTTACCTTTTAATTAAATTTTCTTAATAAACACAATTATTCAATCTTTTCGACAAAAAGTCAATAGCTTTTCTTATTTATTTTCCTATATGAACAAATCAGCGATGAGAACACCTGCTAGTCCAACAAGAGATAGAACAGTGACCATTAATGTCCAAGTTTTAAAGGTTTGGCCCATTGACAGGTTAAAGTATTCTTTATAAATCCAAAATCCTGCATCATTGACGTGTGAGAACGTTATACTGCCAGCACCTGTTGCAATCACCATAAGCTCTGGGCTGACGCCAGTCAAACCAATCAGTGGTGCAGATATTCCTGCCGCTGTCAGTCCAGCTACAGTCGCTGATCCTAGTGCGATACGCAGGGTAGCCGCGATGAGCCACGTGAGCAATAGGGGAGAAAGTGTACTTCCATCCATAATTCCTGCAATATATTTATCTACACCACTATCAATTAAGACTTGTTTAAAGGCACCACCACCTGCAATGATTAAAAGAATCATCGCCATGGAGCCAATGGAGTCTGTGATGGACTTCATGACTTCTTGCATGCTCTTGCCTCTGCCAAGTCCAAATGTGTAAATCGCAAGGAGGACAGAGAGTAGTAACGCAACCGCAGGTTCTCCTAAAAACTCGGCTGTTGGCAACAGCGGAGAGGACGGGAAGAAAATTTCTATAACGGCTCTGATTGTCATGAGTATGACAGGTAACACAGCAGTGAAGATACTAATGCCGAAGCTTGGCATTTCCTCTTCTGTAAATTCCTTTGGATTAAATAAATTCTTCGGAATGTGTGCGTGTAATTGATCTTTTTTAAATAATTTTGTGAATAGCAGTCCGCCTATTAATACAGCAGGAATGGCTAATATAATCCCAACTAATAATGTTTGTCCCATGTTTGCTTGAAACACATTGGCAATGGCTGTCGGCCCTGGGTGAGGAGGGAGAAAGCCGTGTGTTGTAATGAGGGCAGCGACGAGCGGCATCCCAACATATAACACAGGAAGTTTTGCGGATTGTGCAATTGTAAAAACGAGTGGAATCAGAATAATGAATCCGGTTTCATAAAAGAGTGCAATACCGATGACAAATCCAGTTAGCATGGTCGCCCACTGTATTTTTGCAATTCCAAATCGGTCAATGAGTGTCATGGCAATACGTTGTGCACCGCCAGAATCGGCCATTAATTTACCGAGCATCGCTCCAAAACCTAGAATTAATGCTAGATGCCCAAGCGTACTGCCTAGTCCTTTTTCGACGGAAGCAATCGCTTCAATCGGGGACATGCCCTCTAACACAGCGACAATTAATGAAACAATAATTAATGAAATAAAAGCGTTTAACTTTAATACAACCATAAGTAATAGTAATAATAAAACGCCAAGTCCAATAAACACTAACGACATAACCCTTCCTCCTTTGTGGTGCATAAGGGAGCGAGAAACACTCCCTATGCTTTATCCCTCTAATATCTCAACTGCTTCTTTTAACGTATCCTTTGAACCAACATTTCCCGGGAAAATGACGTAGGAGATGAATGGGAATTTACTTTCTTCTCCTGTTTGCCAAACTGGAACTCCTGGTCTAATTTGACCTGCGACTGTCGCACGCTTTACACTGAGTCCTCTTGTCCCAATATCACTAGATGTAATCCCGCCTTTGGCAATGAAATACTTAGGACGAATTGAGAGACGCTGGACAATACTTGTGACAGCATCACTGATTTGAACTGAAAGCTTTAATTCTTCTTCTTGACGACCTTCCCCAAGATCGAGACGCTCTCTTCTTGTATAAACAGTGACAGATTGACCTGAGGTTAACAGCGTTTCAATTTGTTGAATCACACGTTCCATTTCTTCTTGAAATGCGATCGGTTCTAACACGAGATGTGTATTGAATTCAATAAATGCCATTTGTTCATTCTTTTGAAGCTCTCTTAGTTGCTCCGTTGTCTTTTTGACATGCGAGCCGATCATAATGAGACCACCATGTGGACTTTCTTCTTGAATCAAGTCGTTTCTCGTTAATAAAGCACGATCGGTCACTCCGCCTAAGATTTTGGTGAGAGCTGCTGCACTTCTGAATATAAATTGCTGACCTGCTTGAATGGCATCAATCAGAGCGGTGACAAAGACTTTCACATCGTCATAGTCAGCTGCGTTGACCACTACCTTTTGGAAATCCTTCACCGCAGTCAGTTGGTCCCTAATTTGTTCAATCCGACATGCTCTTAGATCCTCTAATGAAATGTAAGTGGTGTTCTCTTTTGTAAATGAGCCACCAGACTTTTCCTCTATCCACTCTCCAAGATGTGATGACTTAAACCCGAATGTACGATCTAGAGCAAACTCTGTGTCACCGGCAGGGACTAACTCTTGTCCCTCCTGTACGTAATGAATATTGTTGATTGTAAAACGTCCGCCTTCTTGGAAAAATGGAAGAATGATTTCTCCGTCAAATGTTCGGGCGCTCTGCTGTTCAATGGTTGTTCGGAGTACATCGGTTTCAAGCGGGAAGTGTCCACGTAGAGTCGAATCCCCACGACTGACAATGATAAAATCCTGTTGAAGCCGTTCCGCTACTTTTACAATCGTTGATGCGATGGTGTCATGTGCATCCGCTGTTTCCTTTTCTGTCATACTGCGAGAGTTCGTTAGAATAAAGAACATGCGACTGTCTTCTAGAAAGCCTGCTTCAATGCTTTCCTCTGACCAATCAGTAAAAACAGAGACACCATGTACCGTTTGGATACCTGTCGGATCATCATCTAATACAATGACTTTATGGTGAAAATGGCTAAGTGCCTTTTCATATGCGGAATGTACCGTGCTGGAATCCGCTTTCGGAATGGCATGTAGTAAATCAATGCTTTGTTTCATGATTGGTCATCCTTTCTTGACTTCAACGTGCGCCAATTTTTCGTAATATTGAATGATTCCACCGTGATCAAGTCCAGCTTTTCCATCGGCTTTGAGGGCGTGGAATATTTCTAGTAGATGACTAGAGAGCGGTAGTGGAACGTCAATGTCATGTGCTGTTTCCATGACGTTTGTTAAGTCCTTCAGGTTGATATCAATGCGCCCACCAGGCTCAAAGTTTCGTTCTAAAATGAGAGGGACTTTTGCGTCGAGTACCGCACTTCCTGCTAGTCCACCTCGGATCGCTTCATACATTTTATCAACCGCAATGCCTGATTTAGCAGCAAGAACGAGTGCCTCGGACATCGCTGCAATATTTAAGTTGACGATGATTTGATTGGCAAGCTTGGCTGTTGTTCCGCTTCCACTCGCTCCAACTAAAACGACATCTTTGCCCATGGCATGAAGCACATCTTTCACTTGTTCAAACACCTTTTCTTCACCACCAGCCATAATGGCCAGTGTTCCATCAATCGCCTTCGGTTCCCCGCCGCTAACTGGTGCGTCTATAAATTCAACTTGATGCTGTTTTGCATGAGCAGCTAGTGCTCTAGAGGTAACGGGTGAAATTGAACTCATATCAATGATCGTTGTGCCAGGCTTAGCCGTTGCTAAAATCCCATTTTCCCCTTTAACAACTGCTTCAACATGCTCCCCTTTAGGTAGCATTGTGATTATGATATCGCTTTCAATTGCTGCCTCAGCAGCTGAACCCGCACCTTCTGCACCGGCTTCTTGTAATACTTGGACAGCCTCTTGATTAATATCAAAAACAGTAACAGTATAGCCGGCTTTTAATAGGTTCAAAGCCATAGGTTTCCCCATAATTCCAAGTCCGATAAATCCGATTTTCTGTGCCATTTGTATGCCTCCTATTAAGGGAAGTATTTTATAAAGCGCTTTCTTATCCCCTTTTGTTAGTTTATATACTATCTTTTGTTTTCTACAGTAGGAAATAAACTATTGTGAACTTAATGTACATGATGAGAGAGGAGCATGTCAACGGAAAATATGGGTAAAAGCATGGAAAAAGACCAGAATCACTCTGGTCTTTGGGGTTTATGTTTTATTTTTAGCAACGGCTAAACGGGATCGCTTGACGTTTGTAATGGCATTTGAACCTAGTTCTAAAACAGCCGAAACATACAGTACATCAATAATAACTAGTTGATTAATACGGGAGATCATGGAGTCGGAACGATAGGTGGTTTCTCTCGATGAGCTAAGCAGATGAAAGTCAGAAAGCTTTGCGAGCTCTGATTTCGGGTAGCTTGTGATTGAGGCGATGGTTGCCCCTTTTTCTTTTGCAAATTGCACGGCATCCAGAATCTCTCTACTCTCACCTGAGTGAGAGATCGCAACAATGAAATCATGCTCGGTTGCGTGAGTCGCAATCATATTCATCATATGAGGATCACTGCACAGGGTCACTTCAAAGCCGAGCTGCAGGAACTTATGATAAGCATCGCCAGCGATAAAACTGGACGCGCCTGCTCCAAAGAAGACCGTTTTATTTGCACGTTTTATTTGCTCAATAAACTGAGTCACTGCTTGATCTTCTAAAATATGCTTCATGTCCTGAATTGAGCTTGTTGTTAATTCGATGACCTTATGCTTGATGTCTGCCACACTATCAGAGGCCTCAATTTCTCCATAGATTGATTGAGGTGTGTTGGTGGCGATATCCTGTGCGACATGGACACGAAAAACTTGGTATGATTCATAGCCAATCTTCCGTAAAAATCGAAAAATCGTCGTTTCACTCGTGTTGCATTCTGCAGCAAGTGCGCTAATTGAGTGAAGCACAACCTTTTGGGGATTTTGCAAAATATAATCAGCGATCTTTTTTTGAGTTGGGGACAAACTGTGGAAAGTTGTCCGTATATGACTAAAAATATTCTCTTCCATGATAAACACCACATTTCATCTAACATTCTATATAAAGCATACAGGAACTCATGAGAATGGTAAACAAACCCGATGTTAAAAAAGTTCATCAATTGGCAAATAATGCTTCTTTTGGTTCTTTCGTCATGGTATAATCATTTGGTAACATAGAAAAATGGGGGTTTTTACTATGAGTATGAAAAAAGGCATCACAATAGGCCTGCTTGTCTTTTCGTTAATTGCCTCTCTATTTGCTCCAGTTGGATCAGTAGATGCAAAAGCGAAAAAGGCAAAAGTAAGCACACACTATTATAAAAAGAAAAAAACGTTTAAATATGCACAGGTGAAAAACCTAAGCAAGTCACAAACGAAAACGATCAACCGTGATTTAAAAGAAGATGTGGCATTTTCCTATAGTATTTATGAGTATTTAAGAGACGAAGCAAAAAAGAATCGAACTGGGAAGGTCACTTATGAAAGATCTTTTAAAACAAAATTTAATGATGGAAAAAAATTGAGTATTTTAAACTATGATTTTATCAATGATGGTGGGAATCATGGGGATACAATCGTTAGCAGTATGAACTATGTATTAACAAAGAAAAAGGCAAAATACGTATACTTCACTGATGTTGTAAAAACAAAGAAAAAACGAACAAAAGTGAGAGACTATATCTACAAGTATACGAAGAAACATAAGAGTAAATTTTATTCTAATTTGAAAAAGAGTGACATTGAAATCAACGACAACACACAGTTTTATTTCACGAAAAAGGGACTTGCAGTCGTTTTCCAGCCGTATGAGATTGCACCATATTCTCAAGGAATCCCTGTCATTCAAGTTCCAGCAAAAGTGTATAAATAATGAAAAAGCGACCACTTTAAATGGTCGCTTTTTTGATGACTTATCAATAAAAAGAGCCTTTTAGCAGGCTCTTCTTTTCAAAATTAAACTTGTTTGGGTGTATTGTTTAGTGGATGGCGGCGTTTACCGTTGTAGTGGCGGCGCATACGGAAGATTTCAAATTCTGAGAGCTCTGCGCTTTTTCGTTTTGGTGTGCGGTTATCTTTTTTGAAAGAGAATAGTAAGTAGCAGCAAAGTGAAGCGATAATGAACAAAATCATCATATGACATTCCTCCAATTCATCCTATTCTTTAGTGTAGACAGGGTGAGTGATGTGTATAACTGAAAATAAGAAGTAACATGATTTTAGTTCTTATGGATTAAATCTCTTGTTGTAATAGGACTAAAATACTGGTTGTTTTTAACTATTATATTTCCAGTTTTATCACTCGTCAAGAAGAATTTTTCTGGGGTTGTCTCTATTAGTACGAATAATTGTCATAAAAGTTTCAGAAAATTGTAAACTTTTATTAAAAAACCGTTCCCGAACAGGAACGGTTTTAAACATGTCTATGCTTTTTCTTCAAATAAACGGGCGATTTCAACAATGACTTCAGTGGCTTTCAGCATGTTCTCAACAGAGATAAATTCATATTTTCCGTGGAAGTTCTCCCCGCCAGTAAAGATGTTAGGGGTAGGAAGACCTTTATATGAAAGTTGAGAGCCATCTGTACCGCCACGAATTGGTTCTATGACAGGTGTGACAGATCGGTTTTCCATCGCTTCATAGGCAATATCCACAATATGTTTCACCGGCTCAATTTTTTCTCTCATATTATAATACTGATCTTGAATATTGAGCGTAATACTCTTTTCGCCATAGATCGCTCTTAAGTCATTGGCAATCTTTTCGAAAAGGGCTTTTCGGTTGTTGAATGCTTCTTTATCGAAATCTCGAATAATGTACTGTAATTCTGCTTCTTCTACCTCGCCTACAAACTTTGTCAGATGGTAAAAGCCTTCATATCCTTCTGTATACTCTGGAGATTCATCAGAAGGAAGTTTGTTATGAAAGAGCATGCCAATTTTAGCCGCACTGACCATCTTGTCTTTCGCTGTTCCGGGATGAACGTTGTTTCCCTTAATAGACACTTTCGCACCGGCTGCATTGAAACTTTCATATTGAAGTTCGCCAAGTGGTCCTCCGTCAATGGTGTAGGCATAGGATGCGCCAAATGCATCGACATCAAACTTGTGTGGCCCTCTGCCAATTTCCTCATCTGGTGTGAAAGCGACACGAATCTTACCGTGTTTGATTTCAGGGTGCAAAATGAGATAATGCATCGCTGTCATAATTTCTGCTATGCCTGCTTTGTTATCTGCACCGAGCAAGGTCGTGCCATCCGTTGTGATGAGCGTATGTCCTTTGTAATGTTGTAAATTGGGAAACTGTTTTGGAGATAAAACGATATGTAGATCTTGATTTAATGTGATGTCACCGCCTTGATAATTCTCATGGAGCTGCGGTTTAACGTTCTTGCCTGTAAAGTCTGTGGCAGTGTCGACATGAGCCAGAAAACCAATGGTCGGTACGTCTTTATCTGTATTAGATGGGATCGTCCCCATCACGTAACCATTCTCATCCATTGTGACTTCTTGAATACCAATGGCTTTCATTTCTTCCACAAGCTGTTTTGCTAAATTCAGCTGACCTTCAGTCGATGGACAACTTTCTTGATCTGCGTCAGATTGGGTATCCACTTTCACATAACTAGTGAAACGTTGGATCATTTCGTCCTTCATCTATGTGTCACTCCTTTGAGTAGAATATCTTCATTTTATCATGTCTTGAATGCGCTTCAAATTGAGAAGAGTTTTCTCCGGGAAAGAAGGGGGTTAAAAAGACCTACTCGATTGTTGCGATGTGCTGAATGGTTCTTTAGGGTGATTTTTCTGGGTGTCTTTTTAATTATAATTAGGACATATAAAATCATCCATTTGTACGTTAATTTAGGAGGAAGAGGTGCGAAAGTTGGATTCTAGTCAAACGCTGGCACTCGCTCAAAAGTATCAGGAAGCGGCAGATGAAATGCGGCAGTCAAAGCAGTTGCTGGAGAATCGGCTGAAGGCAGTAGGGTCAGGCTGGCAAGGAGAAGCAAGGAAAAAATTTGATCAGAGCTTTGAGGAAACGGCCACACGCTACGATCAATTTGAGAAAGACTTGCTTGAAACGAGTCAGGAACTGCGAGAAGCGGCAGTGAAAATTGAAGAGCGAAAAGCTGAAATTGCGAGAATGG
Organism: Bacillus sp. 179-C3.3 HS; assembly: GCF_047229225.1. Taxonomy (NCBI): domain Bacteria; kingdom Bacillati; phylum Bacillota; class Bacilli; order Caryophanales; family Bacillaceae; genus Bacillus; species Bacillus sp. 179-C3.3 HS. Next base: position 67,339 of record NZ_JBFEFT010000001.1, read on the forward strand.
AAGAGCTTGAGAGGAAAAGACGAGAAGAACGGAGAGAGAGAAGCAGAGAAGGGAGATGAGGGCGATGGCAAATAGCATTGCGGTTAATCCAGATCAGCTGACAGGGCTGGCGAATGATTTCGTTGGAGAGCTTTCCGCCATTGAGACAAAGCACCATGAGTTACAGCGTGAATTGGATACGCTGATTTTAGGCTGTGATCCACGGTATAGAAGTTGTTTCTCTGGAGTTGGAGATGCGTGGAGCGCTGGGAATGCATTAATCAGCAAATTGAGCAGTGATGACATTGCGATTCGACATGCTGTAGATAAGATGGTCGAGGCAGATGATGTATTAAGGAAAATGTATCGCATCTATGATCAATATGGAACACTTACCAGCTTAACTGGAATAATGATGATGCAGGCAAAATATTACGGCCTTGGCATGACGACCTTTATAAAAGAAAATGGCCGATATGCCGCGCAACATTCAAAGTTACTCATTGATGTGACAAGCCGGGTAGAAGGAACGAGATTTGACCGAGCTGCAAGGATTTGGCTGAGTAAAAAAGAATTATTAAAAAGATCGAACTGGTCAATGGCTGATTTGGTCCATAAGAAATTTACGAAGTTTTTTCCAGACGACACAGTCGCATTTACAAATAGTGTGCGTGATTTTACAAAAGGAAGGATCAATTGGAAGGATACGGCTGGATTAAAATCAGTTTTGAGAACGGGTTCAAAATTTGCGAAAGGAAATGCGTTCATTGCAACGGTGGTGACAGGTGCGACGGAAACCGTTGGGTGCGGCTTGAAAATTGCAGAGAACTATGCAGAATTCGGTGATCAGCCTGAGGTACTCAAACGTGAAAACGCCAAAGCTGTTGGTAATGCAGTCAATAATACGGTCTTTATCGCTGGAGGGTCCGTTGCAGGTGCAGTTGTCGGCGGTGCGCTCGGAAGTTTTGCAGGACCGATTGGAACAGTTGTAGGAGGAACAATCGGATCAGTCGTCGGTGGATTTATTGGTGAAAAAGTCGCCAAATTTACATCCGGTTTTGCAGAAAAAGTTGCGGTGAAACTCAAAGATCCGATTCATGCAGTCGTGGATCATGGAAAAAAAGCCTTTGAGCTTGCTGGACAAGGTGTAAAGGCTGTCAATGACACCATTCATCAGGCGAATCAGGCCATACATAAAGGAATCGAAAAAACAAAAGAAACCGCAAACTCTCTTATCAAGGGTGCTGGTGATTTCCTTAAGGGAGCATTTTCTTTTGGATAAGGAGAGATCAAATTGAATCAGCTAAGTCTGAGTATCGAAGAACTCATCTTTAGTTTTTATAGTGAAGGCTATTTTGAGCAGGGGATGTCGTTAAAGGAAGCATATTATCCAGAATTAGAGGATGAGCGACTTGGTTTTTTGTTTGAAATTGCCTGTCGTTCTTTGCTTGCAAAAGATGTACTCGAATTTCGTAATAGACAATATCGTTATAAAGCAGATTATCGGCATTTCATTCAGGCGATGAACGATGCAACGTACACCATCAAGGCTTCAACATTTGGTCAGACAGGTGAAGAAGTCAGTACATCTTTTCATAAGACACAGACCGGTATGTATATGCATCATACGTTATACGATCAGCAGGTGCACCAGATCCAAAGGCTGGCGGATGATCAGCAAGCAGAGGAACAAGTCACTTCCTTTATGAATATTCAAATGAGCCATGACCGCGTACCTGTGATCACACTGCATGCGGAAGAATTCGAAGGGTTATTAGAACAAGCAAGCGAAGGAAAAGATGAGAAACTCCCATTCCTACAAAAAGCAGAGAATCAAGATCTTGTGAAGGCGTTTGTCGCAGATGTATGGGAGAGAAAAGGGAAGATGGACTCTCTCATGAAGGTCACCTATGACAAAGACAATATGCCTGATGTACAATCCATGATGTTTGTGATTCCGGGAAAAAGACATTCTTGGCTAGTATCTGGCATCAAGGAAAACGAATTTCATATTGAGACGGCTCATAGAGACGGATTACGTTCTATATTTTAGTGGAGAAAAGGAGAATGACGCTTGAATCCAAGTGAAGTAATTGAAGTGAGAAGCAGAACCTTTTTAAGGGTATGGGCATTCTTAGCAACAGGTGGCTTCGGTATCATTGGTATTTGGCTTTTTTCAGAAGCACTGACATTTGAATCAAATTATACATTGTTCTTATTTTTAGGTGGTTTATTAGGGATTGTCTATGGGTTTATTTCCTTTTTAATGATCCTCCCCGCTTTTACGAAAAGAGGGAATGTGATCTTTCGCATTCAGCGCGGGGAAAAAGGGGCTGTCTTGTATCGTCAGCAAGCCATTCCTTTTCATGAGATTCAATCAATTGATATGAAACGACATCGCCACACTGTGAGAGGCTATCTGTTCATGGATGTGCTTGTTCGCAAAATGGATGGAAAGTTAGTCAAGATCCCAGCGTACAGTATTTTAGATGAAGAAGTATTTGAGGGAACTGTCAAGCAAGAGATCTACCCGTACCTCAATGAAACAGCGAAGAAGAACTGGAGGCAACAGCATGGCGAAGCGGAAGAGCGGATGGATGAACGATAAAACATCCCTCGATAGGGTGGGACGCCACTTTTTCTGTGAAATCATGTATGATCATCAGTATAGACTGAACATGTAAGAGGTGATGAGAGATGGACAAAGAAATGGTAATTGACCTCGTCACAGAACAAATGGCACGGATTCGACAAGAAAAAGATTATACGCAACACCGTATGGCGGAGGTGCTCGGCTTATCGAAACGGCATTTACAGCAGGTTGAAAAGAACAAGCTGCGCCTGAACTGGACGCAATCTGCAGCCGTCTGTGCTTTATTTAGGGATAGTGACATTTTAAAAGGGACGCTTGGAGATGATCCGCTTGAAATTCTGGAAGTCGTCGCACATGATGAATTGCATCTCTCGATTGAACGTACGATTGGTGGAAAGGTATGGTGGCGAACGTCTGTGACAAAAGGTGCGTTTCGTCTGCAACAAAACGTGCTCAGCCAGCATTACCGCATTTTAGATGATGAAAATTATCGGTATTATAGTTCATTTAATAAAGAAGAAGCCAAACGGCGGTTAGAGGAGTTATATCAGCTATCTCCTCCATAAGGAAAAGAGAGGCACCTGTAGGATAGGCAGCCTCTCTTTTTTATACTTTCAGCGTGTTTTTCGCGCGAATAAAGGCAACAAGCTGTTTGATTTCTTCATCTGTTAGTGGAACATCGTCTACGAGGATCGTTCCTTCTTTTGCTTCAGTCAGTTCAATTTTGATATCGGAGATTTTACGCTGAATCTCTGGCTCGTCCGTTCTACCAAGCAAAAAATCAATAGAAGTATCATACAAATCAGCCAGCAATTTCACTGCTTCAAGCGAAGGCCTTCTGTACCCAGATTCGTAACCGGCATAGGTGCTTTTAGCAATCCCTAAGCGATCTGCCGTATGCTGGAGAGACCATTTTTTCTTTTTTCTAAGGGTGGTTAAACGATCGAGTATCATACATGAACGCTCCTTTATTTTCAACAACAGTATATCATATTTTGACAAAGAGTGTACGCGTAATGCGTAATAATTTCTTGATTAATTCGCGTTATGTGACTATAATGACATTAAAGGTACGCGATAAGCGTATATAATAGAATAGCACAAGCTAGTTGATAATATGTGTGACAAACGGAGTAATTTTACTGAAAGAGGTGGACTTGTTGAAGAAACTATTGCTTTTAACCACTGGTGGAACGATTGCATCTGTAGAAAGTGGAAATGGCTTAGCTCCTGGTGTCAAAGCCGAAGACCTTTTAAGCTATTTAAACGAAATTAATGCAGAGTATACAATGGACACGAAGTCCCTGATGAGTATAGATAGTACAAATATGCAGCCTGAATACTGGGTTGATATCGCAGAAGCGATTTATGAACATTACGATCATTATGATGGCTTTGTTGTCACTCATGGAACGGATACAATGGCTTACACGTCAGCAGCCCTTTCCTATATGCTACAAAACCCAGATAAGCCGATAGTGATTACAGGATCACAGATCCCCATCACATTTAAGAAAACAGACGCCAAGAAGAACATCACAGACGCCATCCGTTTTGCATGTGACGGTGTAGGTGGCGTGTATGTCGTCTTTGATGGACGAGTGATTCAAGGAACGCGCGCGATCAAACTCAGAACGAAAAGCTATGATGCATTTGAAAGTATTAACTACCCATATATTGCTTCAATTGAAAACCATCAAATTGAATACAATAGCAAAGTAAAAAGAACGTCAATGAAACCGCTTAAATTAGACGCTTCATTGAATACAGATGTTTGTTTGTTAAAATTGCATCCGGGTCTTAAGCCAGAGTTTTTAGATGCCATCAAAGGTGTGTATAAAGGACTCGTGCTTGAAAGTTACGGAAGTGGTGGAATTCCATTCGAAGGAAGAAACCTTTTAGAAAAAATTAATGAATTGCTCGAAGAAGGTATTTCTGTCGTCATCACGACTCAATGTTTAGAAGAAGGTGAGGACATGAGTGTGTATGAGGTCGGACGTAAGATCAACCAAGAACTTGTGGCGCGTTCAAGAAACATGAACACAGAAGCGATCGTGCCGAAACTCATGTGGGCACTAGGGAAAACAACAGATCCTAGAGAAGTGAAGAAGATTATGGAAACGCCGATCGCCGAAGATTTAGTGATTTAACTATTCTATAGAAAGCAGGTCATATGAGATGGTTCAAGCAACTTACCGCTATGAGAAGGATTTTCTTGGTGAAAAAGAAATTCCAGCAGATGTGTATTATGGGGTTCAAACGCTTCGTGCAAAAGAAAACTTCCCGATTACAGGGTACCGTATGCATGAGGAACTCATTCGAGCATTCGCTATCGTCAAAAAAGCAGCAGCTCAAGCCAATATGGAAGTGGGACGTTTATATGAAGGAATTGGAAATGCCATCGTTCAAGCTTCTGATGAAGTCATTGAAGGCAAACTCCATGAACACTTCATTGTAGATCCAATTCAAGGCGGTGCCGGAACGTCAATGAATATGAATGCCAATGAAGTGATTGGCAACAGAGCCCTAGAGATCATGGGACATCAAAAGGGTGAATATATTCATTTAAGTCCAAACACGCATGTGAACATGTCGCAATCAACAAATGACTCATTCCCGACTGCTATCCATATTGCGGTTTTAAAACAGCTCGATATCCTACTTGAGACAATGCAAGCGATGCATGATGTGTTTCAAAAGAAAGCAAAAGAATTTGATCATGTGATTAAAATGGGACGTACGCACCTGCAGGATGCCGTTCCGATTCGATTAGGACAAGAATTTGAAGCATACAGTCGAGTGCTAAGTCGTGATATCAAACGTATCAACCAATCCAAACAGCATTTATATGAAGTGAATATGGGTGCAACGGCGGTTGGGACAGGCTTAAACGCAGACCCTCGTTATATTGAAATCGTGGTGAAAAAGCTCGCTGATATTTCTGGTCTACCGTTAGTAGGTGCAGAGCATCTCGTTGATGCAACGCAAAATACAGACGCTTACACAGAAGTTTCTGCCGCATTAAAAGTATGTATGATGAACATGTCTAAGATCGCTAATGATCTTCGCTTAATGGCATCTGGTCCACGCGCAGGTCTTGCAGAGATTGCGTTACCAGCCCGTCAGCCGGGATCATCTATTATGCCTGGGAAAGTCAATCCAGTCATGGCAGAGCTGATTAACCAAATCGCATTCCAGGTCATTGGGAATGACCACACCATCTGTCTTGCTTCTGAAGCGGGTCAGCTAGAGTTGAATGTAATGGAACCTGTGTTGGTCTTTAACTTGCTTCAATCTATTAGTATAATGAATAACGGATTCCGCTCATTTACTAATCACTGTTTAGCGGACATTGAAGCGAATGAAAAGCGTTTGAAGGAGTATGTAGAAAAGAGTGCAGGTGTGATCACTGCTGTGAACCCTCACTTAGGCTATGAAGCCGCTTCGAGAATAGCGAGAGAAGCCATTCTAAAGGGACAATCCATTAGAGAACTGTGCTTGCAAAATGATGTACTGACGGAAGAAGAGCTTGATATTATTCTAAATCCTTACGAGATGACAAAGCCTGGTATTGCGGGACAAGAGCTGCTAGAGCGATAGTTATATCAAAAATTTTATTTTATTGATATCTTGAATTGCCTGTAAAGAGAGAGAAAAACAGGCAATTCACTTTCTTTCGAATTGACGCACTTTTTTCACAATATTTTGAAAACGCTTAACGCACACATAAAGGGAGGAAACATTATGAAACCACCACGTCTGCCGTCTATAGGAGAGATTATTTTTGTATTAGGCTTATTTTTAGTAACAGTTTTATCATTTACGATTTATTTCGAACTTGATATTCAACTTGCACTATTCATTTCATGGTTTATTGTGATTGCACTAGGTTTGCGTTTAGGTCATTCTTATAAAGACCTTCAAGGAGCCATTACAAAAGGGATATCCAATGGTTTAGAAGCAGTACTGATCTTATTAGCTGTCGGCGCTTTAATCGGTACATGGATTGCTGGTGGAATTGTTCCTACACTTATTTACTATGGGTTAGAATTTATCCATCCTAATATCTTCTTATTAGCAACACTGATTATTTGTGCGATTATGTCTGTGGCTACTGGTACTTCATGGGGGACAGTTGGAACTGCTGGTATCGCAATGATTGCTATCGGTGAAGGCTTAGGCATCCCATTGCCAATTGTAGCGGGTGCGGTTTTATCTGGTGCATATTTTGGAGATAAACTCTCTCCATTATCTGATAGTACGGTGCTAGCATCCTCTCTCTCAAAAGTGGACGTGCTTGCACATGTAAGAGCCATGATGGTTTTATCCATTCCGGCCTTTGTCATTACGGCTATCATGTTTACGGTAACGGGCTTTATCTACGGTGGTAAAAATATTGATCAAGAAAAAGTAGAGTTTTTGAAAAGTTCGTTGCTAGATACATTTAATATTAATATTTGGATGTTGATTCCTGCTTTGATCGTTGTGTTATTGCTCACTTTAAAAAAACCATCGCTTCCAGTGATTGCAGTAGGTGCATTATTAGGTGCAGTTTGGGCAATGGCATTCCAAGGAATGCAACCAGGTGACGCACTTGGAACGGCGTATAATGGTTTTTCGATCAAAACAGATGTAGATTTCCTGAATCAACTGTTAAACCGTGGCGGAATGGTGAATATGCTTGGCTCGCTTGTTGTCATCATTTTAGGACTTGGTTTTGGTGGCGTACTTGAACATCTAGGTGTCTTAAAGGTCATTGTTTCTACATTTGAGAAAAAACTGCATAATGCAGGTAATGTCACGTTATCTACAATCATTGTCGCATTCTTTGCAAACGTTTTTGGTTGTGCGATGTACGTATCATTAATCTTAACTCCGAAAATTATGGAGAAAAGCTATGATAAATTAAAACTAGATCGACGTGTCATGTCTAGGAACTCTGAAGTGGGTGGAACGCTCACTTCTGGGATGGTTCCGTGGTCTGACAACGGGATTTATATGGCGGGGATTCTAGGTGTATCCACATTTGCGTATTTACCATTTATGTGGATGAGCTTTGTGGCGATCGGTCTTGCGATCATTTACGGATACACAGGTAAATTTATTTGGTACACCAAAAATCAACAACAAAAAGAAGAATCGGTTTCTTAAAAACAAAAGCCACTCATTCGTTGAGTGGCTTTTGTTTGTCCTAAGACTTAATCACTATATGTGGTGAATAGGTCGTGAACATGACATTATACCCTGTATAAAAGAGGTCTTAAGGTGTGATGATGGTCGAATCAATAGCATATATATGACATAAAAAGAGTATAAAAGCCTATTCAAACATGAGTCTTTTAACCTTATAATAACAATATTGGAAAAAGAGCTATTCACCAGTACGCTCGTTTAGATCAACTCTAAGCAGCGTTTTTATTTTTGACAGGAGGAGGAACCCCCTATGAGCTTATCGGATATGCTTTCTGCCCTGAACGGTGGCATTTCAAGTAGAAAATCAGAAATTGAAGAGAAAATCTCTCGACTCAAAACGGCGAAAAGAGAGGTTAAAAAAGAACAAGATGCGGCGGAAACCGATTTGAAGCAAATCAAGAAACCAAAGCTAGGGTCCTCTTGGAAAGGTGATCTAAGCGAAAATTTCAAATCAGCACGAAACGAAGCACATGATGAGCTGAAGAAAATCGTTAACGATGAATATCCAAGTTACGTGAGCTCAATCGAATTTAAAATCACTACATTAGAATTAGAATTATCTGCTTTATCGGTTGCCAGTTCCTTAGCTGGGGATGCCGCACGTCTTGCTGAAAAAGGGGAAGACGCATTGGAAGATGCAAAACGTTTGATCTCAAAAGCGTGGAGCAGTTTCTAAGCTATTTTCGATGAACAAATCTGGAGGACATCATAAATGACACAAATTAAATTAAACTACAAAACAGTCATGGAAAAACTAGATGAAGTCTCGACAGCAGTCGATGCATTAACGATGAAAAAAGCAGCAGATAAAGCAGGACAAAACAACTTGGACTTTGTGACGGAATGGACGTCTCGAGAAGATAAGATCAACAACATGGTCGCTGACTTTAAAAAAGCTTTAACTAAAAATGTTTCGGATACACGCTCTAATGTGAAGACACTAAAAGAACAAGACGAAGCAATTGCCGCTAAATAAACAGAGGTCCATTGTCTTAGATGTGTTTTTAAAAGAGTCATATGAAGAACGAATATAGTCCTTTAGAATTATATAAAAATAAGGATGTAGGACCTTATGTTTTTCCGTTTCTCTTCCAAGCCACTTGCTAAAAAGACACCTTTTCCCTATTTAAGCCCAATGCTTTTCACCTTATACTAGAGATAATGGAAAGCGAAGAAACCATCAGAATCGGAAAAGTAGGCGGTTTTGCTACATTCCATTGGTTTTGACGCAGCGCTTACGTATGAGTTCCGATAGAGGTGGATGACATGAGCTTATCCGAGATGTTGCACCATCTGCATATGGGAATTGAGAATAAACGTGCAGAATTTGATGAAATGATCTCTCGGCTAAAGACAGCAAAAAGCAATATTCAAACAGAGCAAGATCTTGCACAGTCAGACATAAAGGAAATAAAGAAGCCTGCTCTTGATACGTCATGGAAAGGTGAGAGGGGAACAGACTTTCATCTTCTTCGAAATGAAGCTTATAGTGCCATGCAGGATATTTTGAATCATGAATATGAACAATACATTAGTGAAATTGACCAAAAAATCCTACATTTCGAATTAAAAAAAATGGAGCTTGCTGTCGCTAGTAATTTTGCGGGGAGAGCCCAAGATATGATGGAAAAAGGCGAAGATTTTGCAAAGGATGTCAAACATTTAATTGAACGGGGCTGGAAAGCTCTTTAATAGAATCATAAACGAAACAGCCGTCTAATCGACGGCTGTTTTTTATTGGCGAACTTTAGTCGCATCCGCCACCGCCGCCATCGCTGCCCCCACCAGAATCACTGCTGCATGAGACGTCTGAAGCGTGGTGTGTATATGTATCATGATTTCCACTCGATGTTGAACTGTGATGATGCACATGACCTTTAGATGAGCGCTTATGGTTTGATGTCAGGCTGTTCAGTAACATGATGACCAAAAAGATCACGATAAATATTGTAATGATTCCCATATGGATCAACCTCCTCTTGTTTCATAAACATATACGTTTGGTCGTTCAAAAAGTTCCCGAATGATCATAAAAGTTTATGACTTATAGAACAAATCGTTTGCTGACGAAATAGGTATCAGACAGGGAGTGAATATTTGTTATAATCAGTTGGATATAGAGAAAGCAGGGTTGATGAATGAAGAAAATATGTATGATGCTGGTTGTTTTTCTAGTATGGCTGCTCGTTTCTGGCTGTATGGAAATGAAGAAGGATACAAAAGAACACCAGCAAGTAGATAAAAAGGAAGACAATCTATTACAAGCAGAAGAGACAAAGCAGAGTCAACAAACAGAAGTGACCGAGAAAGAAGGAGAAACACAAAAGTGGATACAGCAAAAAGAACCCATTGAGCTTCCGATCTTAATGTATCATAGCATCTCTAATGGCAACTCGTTACGCGTGCCGAAGAGTGAATTTGCGGCTCATATGAAATGGTTAAAAGATCATGATTATGTCACGTTGTCCCCAGAAGAAGCGTATCTAGTCCTAACAACGGGAAAAAAACCAAGTGAAAAATGTGTCCTGATTACGTTTGATGACGGGTATACCGATAATTACACAAAGGCATTTCCGATATTGAAGAAATATGAAATGAAAGCAACCATTTTTATGATCGAGCAGTCCATTGGACGTCCGCATCACTTAACAGATGAACAAATGGATGAGATGATCGCTCATGGTATATCCATTGAGAGTCATACGACTCACCATTTAGAGCTGAATCGTTTATCAAAAGAACAACAGGAAAAAGAACTAAAAGGGTCGAAGACTTTCTTTGATCAACGTTTTTCCCAACAGACTAGAATGGTCAGTTATCCAGTCGGACGCTATAACGAAGATACACTGAAGCTAGCGAAGGAAGCAGGTTACCAAATGGCTGTCACGACTGAGCCTGGACATGCAAAAAAGGATCAAGGCATGATGTCCTTACATCGCATTCGCATTTCACCAGGACTTTCACCGGAAGGCTTTGGCAGGTTAGTAGAGGGGAATTCGTAGATCAGATCATTCAGATCACAGATGTTTCACATGAAACAAATTACGACAAGTTTCACGAACATACTTCAGTGAATCGACAATCACAGGATCGGAACTAACGTGATTTTCAAAAGTGATCATAAAAAACGAATAAAAGGGAGAGAAACGATGTCGAACTTCATTGGAATGATCATGTTCAATTAGCTGCCCCAAAAGATAGTGAACAGAAAGCAAGGTGGTTTTTTGGAGACGTTTTAGGCATGGAGGAAATACGTAAGCCTAGCCATCTAGCTACACGTGGAGGTGTATGGTTTCAATGCGGTCATCATCAGCTTCATATCGGTATCCAAGACCCATTTCAAGCCGCAAAAAAAGCCCATCCAGCCTTTCATGTAAAGAGTTTATCAGATGTAAAAGAGTCATTACTCAAAAATAAAATTGACATAAAAGAAGATCAGCCTTTGGAGGGAGCCATCCGATTCTACGTAGATGATCCATTTGGAAATCGAATTGAATTTTTAGAGAGAATAGAGTAGTAGACAATATGTAAGGAAAATAAGGCTGTCGAACAATCTCGACAGCCTATTATTGATAGACGGGATAACCCGTTATTTTGATATCTTTCCCTAACTGTTCAATGGAGAGGTCGTCCAATTCAATGGCATCACTCATCAGGAGTATGCCTTCGCCTCCGAAAAAGGAAGGAGCGAGTTTTCCACCAATCAGCTTTGGTGCCATGTAAATGACGAGTTTATCAACGAGCTGTTGCTCTAAAAACGAGGCATTGACTTGACCGCCGCCCTCAATCATAAGTGAGGAGACATTTTGTTCTCCAAGCTTATGCATTACGTCTTGTAAAAGCACTCGATTATCTCCACTTGTCATAAAGACGTTGACGCCAGCAGCTTCTAAGGCTGCACGTTTTTCCTCATCTGCTTGCTTTGTTGTAAAAATCCATGTGGGTGCGATCTGATCTGTCACGACCTTTGCCGTGAGCGGCGTTGACAGCTTAGAGTCTAAGACAACGCGTATCGGATGATGTCCATTTGGGATCCGCGCTGTTAATGAAGGATCATCATGAATAATGGTTTGGGCACCGACCAAAATCGCATCATTGATACTGCGGATATGGTGGGCATCGTAGCGGGATGTCTCTGATGTGATCCACTTGCTATCAGAAGTAGCAGAGGCAATTTTCCCATCTAAGGTAATCCCTGTTTTTAACGTTACAAAAGGTGTTTTTTTCGTAATAAAGTGATTGAATACCTCATTCATTAGAATGGATTCCTGCTCACACACACCTGTGATCACTTGAATCCCTGCATCTTTTAAAATGGCGATTCCACGACCAGCTACAAGTGGATTAGGATCAAGAGCTGCAACGACAACAGTTTCTACGCCAGCTTTGACAAGTGCTTCAGCGCAAGGACCTGTTCGGCCGTGGTGTGAACAAGGCTCAAGGGTCACATAAATCGTTGCTCCTTTTGCCTTTTCACCAGCCATTTTGAGTGCATGAATTTCAGCATGTGGTTCTCCTGACTTCATATGGGCACCGACGCCTACGATTTCATGATCTTTGACAATCACAGCCCCGACGAGCGGGTTCGGAGATGTTTGCCCCCTCATGGCCTTAGCATTTTCAAGGGCTAGCTTCATATATCGCTCATGATGTGGCAATCGTATGCACCTCTTGGTCCGCTTTCATATGGCCGGAGCGGTTAATTTTTGTCTGCAAGTATTTTTCGTTGAATTCTGAGACATCACCCCAAAGTGGGATTCGTCCAGAAAGTGAAAGGCCTGCATGACTAATAGCGTCTGTCTTTTTCGGGTTGTTGGTGATGAGTCTGACTGGTTTTGTTCGTAGTGTTTGAAGAACGGCAATGGCATCTTCATATTGACGCGTGTCATCTTCAAACCCAAGCGCTTCGTTTGCTTCCACAGTATCGTAGCCGTTTTCTTGAAGAATATAAGCCATGGCTTTACTGAAAAGACCAATCCCGCGCCCTTCATGATTCGCTAGATAGAAAATAGCGCCTGCCCCATTATCCTCAATCATCCGCATAGACTGCTTTAATTGGAATCCACAGTCACAGCGTTTGCTTCCGAAAATATCGCCTGTATGGCAGATGGAGTGCATGCGGATGAATGCTTCATCTGCATGCTCAAAGTCACCATAGACAAGGACACTTGATTGCTGATGATCTGCTAGCTGACGAGAAGCGAGGCTTTCAATTAACGCTTCATCTGATAATGCTTCTTTTCCATCGTCCTTTAACCAAGAATACCAATTGAAAATGACGGTTCTACCATCTAAATTGACAGGTAGTTTAATCGGTCCAGTGATATAGATATAACCGTCTTCTTGCTGGACGCGTTTAATTTTATCTTTTAAAATGGCTGTTTTAATATCAGTTTGTTTGTCCAAATTCTGCACCTTCTTTTTGGTCAGTTTCTTCAATTTGTAAACGAATGAGAACGCCAAATGGATCAACAAATTCGCGGGTGTTTCCTACTTTCTCTACTTTTACACCTGATGTCTCTAGTCTGTCGACAACGGACTGTCTATCGGTTTCTTCTGGGAAAATGAGTGTATAGCTTCTGATACCTGAATAACTTGGATCAATGGTTCCTTTTTTCCCACGTCCCCATGCATTAAAGGCTAGGTGGTGATGATAAACACCAGCAGCGATAAACAAACTCCCTGGAGGAGCCATACGAATGTTGAAACCGAGCGTATTCACATAAAACGAATTTGCCTCTTCAGGATTGAGATGGAAGTGTAAATGTCCCATGACTGTGCCAGCCGGTAGACCATCCCAAGTGGAATCTGCTGCTTCACGCAGGATACCATCTCCATCAAGTGGGGCATTGCCGCCACCTTTTAGCTCTCCATTTTCATCAACCCAAACATCTTCAGGGCGATCCGTATAGACTTCTACGCCAATCCCGTCAGGATCATTTAAATAAATGGCTTCACTGAAAAAGTGGTCACTTGCTCCAATTAAAGGATAGCCTTTTTTGATCACATGTGCCAGCCATGTGCCTAAACTTTTTCTAGTAGGTAATAAAATCGCAAAATGATAAAGTCCTGGCTCGTGCTCAGGTTTGTCTTTCAGCTGTGCATCCTCTTTTAATAGTAGGATCGGTTCCTTTGCATTGTTCCCTAGAGTCATCGTTGTCTCTGTTTGTTCTAATAAAGTAAATCCTAATATGTCTGTATAAAAAGGTAAAGAACGCTCAAAGTTGGACACATGTAATTCTGTTACACCTAATCGTAGTTGTTCAATTGTATTTGAATTCAATTCAGTCATCTCCCTCATGTTATATGCAATTGCATGTTCAAACGTTTTTAAAAAAATGATTGTCATGTACACCTTGTTACTTTTAGTAACTAAACTATATAATAGTTAGTGACTTATTTCAAGTAATTAATTATAATATAATAAAAAAAGTGAAAAGGAGGGGAAAAGATATGGCTCAAGACGGTTGTCCAATTACAGATGCGATGGAGATTCTAGGCAAGAAATGGGTGATTCTCATCATCAATCAGCTTCTGACAGGGCCAAAGCGTTTTTGTCAACTTGAAAATGAAATGAACATCAGCGGAAGATTGTTATCTGAAAGACTGAAAGATTTAGAAGCAGAAGATCTCGTTGAGAAAAAGGTATATCCCGACATTCCAGTGCGTATTGAATATGAACTCACAGCGGAAGGGAAAAAAATAGAGCCGATCATCAGGGAAATGTATGCGTGGTCTCTGGAGCGGCAGACAAGCAATCAATGTGAACAAGTTTCTACCTAAACCGATTCGATCAGTGTGACTGGTCGAATTTTTTTTGTGATTCTTTCAGGGATCTAAGACAAAAGTATGAAAAATGATATTGACAATAAATTTATCCATCATATAATAACAAGGAGAAGAGGATTCTTTTTCCTGTATTGGAGAATTGGAGGTCATGCCATGGAGTGAAGAATGGGACAGATTGCCTAAACACCTTTTCGAATTCATCTATCAACGAGAAACAGACATCTTTGGCTCTTTGGGAGCAAAGATTTATTTTTTAGTCTCGATTGATAATGATTATCATAATCATTCATAGGAGGGTGTTATATTCCTGTGAAGGTTATTTTTTTTATTGTCCATTGAGAATAATTATCAATATCATTTAGGGGGTATTCACATGAAAGCAATACGTTCAGCTTCACACATCTTTTTATTTTTTAGTTTTGTTCTGTTATTTGCGATTTCACCAATTAGCTCTGCTTCTGCAGCGGGATTAGCGGATGGTCAATATCAGGTGCAGTATGTCGTATGGAAATCCGATAGTCAATCGACGTCTACAGCGAATTCGTATTTTGAAAAGCCAGCCAAGCTTGTCATAAAGGGTGGAAAAATAAAGGCACAAATCACATTGAATAATAGTTCTTGGATAACAAGCTTTAAGACAATGGATCAAGGTGTGTACAAAGATGCAAAGGTCATTAGTACAAACCAAGCTACCAATAAGCGGACAGTAGAATTCAATGTGGATAGCTTGACCACAGTTTTACCAGCGAAAGTGAGTGTCACGGTTCCTGCCATCGGATATACAGGTAATTATGATATTCGCCTAAAGTTTGACCAAGCATCTGTTCAATAAAAAGGAGGAAGTTCCCTTGAAGAAAAAAATGATCATGTTGCCAGCCTTTGTTGTCGCAATGTGGCTGGCACTCGTATTGCCTATGTCAAACGCGCAGGCAGCGACATTAAGTGATGGGACATATTCCATGAACTTTACCGTTCTAAAGGCTGAAGGGAATGGGGTTTCCATGGCGAATGATTATTGGCTGAAACCAGCAAAGGTGCTGGTGAAAAACGGTAAGATGACAGTGCAAATGACGATTAAAAACAGCAGTTGGGTCACGGAATTTAAGGTCCCAGGAAACGGCGGTTATGTTGACACACACGTCTTATCGACGAATAAAGAAGCCAATACCCGAGTCGTTCAGTTCAGTGCACAGAGCTTGTCCAAGCCGATCAAATCAAAAATCCATGTCACTGTGAAATCTGCTGACTACGATCATGATTATACGATTCAGCTGAAATTTGATGAAAGCAGTGTCCAATCACTTTCGTCTAACAGTTCAAACCAATCATCTAACACGCCAGAAAGTAACCAAAAGCAAGCAAATGAATCAACGAAGGAATCTGATTCATCGACTCATGTGAAAAAAGAAGAGAACCCTCAAACTGGGGATACAAGTCAAGTAGGTTGGCTCCTTCTGCTTGCCATATGTTCAGGTGGATTTCTAGCGAGAAAGTGGATCATAAAGCATTAAAGGAAGGAAGTGTCACGATTGAAACGTCTTTTATCACTAAAGGCAGCTATTCTGCTCTTTTTATTCAGTTTGTTGAGTGCGTTTCACATATCTCAAGGAACCGCTCAAGCTGCAACGCTTGTTGATGGTGAATATACAATAGGATTCACGATCTTAAAAGATGGATCTGATGAGGTATCCATGATGGATACTTACACAGAGAAACCAGCAAAACTCATCATAGAAAATGGCAAGGCGACAGCCTATGTCACTCTGAAGCAAAATAAAGAGATCACTGATTTCAAGGTTGAACAAAATGGTGCATTCGTCACGGCTGATACGGTCAGTGAGGATGAAGCAGCCAATACACGTGTCATCAAGTTTGACGTGCCAGACTTGTCAGCCAAATTAAATGGCTGGGTCAAAATCTATTGGGATCTAGGTGGCTTTATTTATGATGAAGCGTATGACGTTCAAATGACATTTGACCAAAGCAGCCTGACGCTAGTGGCACCGGCTAAGCCAGACGACAGTGAGTCCAAGCCAGATGATCAAAATGGCACAAATCCGGACGACAGTGAGGTCACGCCTGATCAACAGACTGGCACAACACCAGATGATCGCACGACCAAACCAGATCAACAGACCGGCACAACGCCTACACAGAAAGCACTAAAAGATGGTGAATACCGTATTGATTACAACGTGTTAAAAGGGGATGAGAATGAAGTTTCTCGGATGAATCAGTACTTCTCACACCCTGCAACTTTAACAGTAAAGGACGGGAAATCAACCATTTCCTTTACGGTGAAAGATCATACGTCTGTTGCCTCTTTAAAAACAGAGAGAAATCACTCATATCAAGAAGTGAAAACCATTCGCACAGATGAAGCAAAGAATACGAGAGTCGTGTCGTTCGATGTGTCTGATCTCAATAAAGATGTCAAAGGAAAAGTGCACATTGTGGTAGCGGCCGCAAGCTATGAGCAAACCTACGACATTCGTTTCCAATTTGATTCGAGCAGTATCAGCCCACTTAATGGCAGTACTGTAAAGGAAGAAACACCATCTGTTATTTCGGGAACAACGAAACCAAATAAAACAACATCTGATACACAGCATGGTGAATCGAGCAAAAAAACGGAACAACTAAAGGATGGGGTCTACAAGCTTCCATTTTCAATGAAAAAGGCGGACAAAGACGAGCTTTCCCGTATGAACGACTATGTTGTGAGCCCTGCGACATTGGTGGTGAAAAATGGTCGTTATTTCGTGTCATATACGGTGAAGAACAGCTCAGCTATCACGTCTTTCCAAGTCGGGACAGGCGGAAAATATGAAGAGACACTTGTGGCGAAAACAAATCAAACAGCGGATACACGAGTGATTCAATATGAAGTAAATAGTTTAAGCAGCCACCAGACAGCGCGCGTGAAAATTGACATCCCAGCGGCTAACTACCACGAGCAATATGATGTCAAGCTTGTCTATGATACGAAAGGAGTGGCACTTGGTGAAGGTAGCGGAATTGCGACAGTGATCGGAGAAGATGAGCAGATCGACTTTGTTAAAAATCAAAATGATAACGATTCGCACAAAAACCAACTGGTGAATCTTCTCCCAGAGGAAACTGGTGCAGAGCAGATGACATTCCATCCAACGGATGACCAAACCAAGTCTGAAACAGGTCAAGTGAATCCAAAAACAGGAGATACATCGCTCTTATGGGTATATGTTCTTTTATTTGCGGGATCATTGCTTGTGCTCGTGAGAAAGTATCAAACACGTACAAGGTAGGTTCTGTTTGATCGTGAGATGCGCCTAAATCTCGGCGCATCACTCTCTTTTTTCGAAAGGAGGCTTCTGTTTTTGAAGCATCGCATGTTATGCATTCTGATCTTCGCTTTGTTTGTGTGCTTGGTCGCATCAGGCTGCTCACAGACAGTTGAACGGTCAGGAGAAGGTCAAAATAAAAAAGAAACAAACGAGCGCATCGTCGCTACGACAGTAGCTGCGGTTGAGATCATGGATGCCCTAGAGCTGGATCTTGTTGGGGTGCCAACAAGTCAAAAATCATTGCCAACTCGATACAAAGGGTTACCAGAAGTCGGCAATCCAATGAGCCCAGATATGGAAATCATTCAATCACTTCAACCGACCCAAGTCCTGTCTGTCACAACCCTTCAATATGATTTAGAGAAACCTTTTCAACAAGCAGGTGTCCCGACCACCTATTTAAATCTTGAGAGCCTAGACAAAATGGAGAGTGCCATTACGAAGCTCGGAGATCAGTATGACAGAAAGAAACAAGCCAAGCGGATCGTGTCAGCTTTTGAACAAAAAAAGAAAGACATACAAGAGAGAACGGAAGGAAAACGTAAGCCGTCTGTTCTGATTTTACTTGGAGTACCAGGCAGTTACTTGGTGGCGACAGAGAACTCATATATCGGTGATCTCGTGCGTATTGCAGGAGGGGACAATATTGTCAAAGGTGAGCAAATGGAGTACTTGGCGTCTAATACAGAGTATTTACAAAAAGCCAATCCAGATATCATCCTCCGAGCAGCACATGGTATGCCAGAAGAGGTCGTGAAAATGTTTGATCAAGAATTTAAAACAAATGATATTTGGAGACATTTTAAAGCGGTCCAACAAGGCCGAGTGTATGACTTAGAAGAAAGCTTATTTGGAACAACAGGCAATTTAAAGGCTGGAGAGGCATTAGAAGAATTGACGCACATGTTGTATCCATCATAAGTGGCCAATTTTAATGATAAAAAGGACGTTCAAGATGAAAAAAACAGGGATTTTATTTCTGATAGTCAGTCTTTTACTGGTCGGCGTATTTCTGTATTCCACCATCACTGGGAGTATTCATGTTACGCCATTTGAATTGTTGGAAGGGCTCATCACCGGTCAACACCCACAGGTAGAAATCATTAAAGATTTGAGAATGCCTCGTATGCTCATTGCGATGTTTACTGGGGCTGCCTTGTCAGTCTCTGGTGTGCTGCTACAGTCGGTCATGAGAAATCCATTAGCTGATGCGGGTGTCATTGGCATTTCATCAGGTGCGAGCTTTTTGTCTTTAATGACAATTACAGCGCTCCCTCAATTTTATTTCTATTCTCCTCTATTCTCATTATTAGGCGGCGCTATCGCATGCTTTCTAGTGTATGTTCTGTCATGGAAAGGTGGTTTAAGTCCGATCCGCATGATTTTGGTCGGAATTGCGATAAATGCCATGTTTACAGGACTAGCAGAGGCATTTGTGACCATTTGTAGCTATTTCAATATCACGATCAATCAGTCAGGGCAATCCAATCTGATGATGAAAACGTGGGGAGATGTCCGCTTATTCGGCATCTATGGTGTCATTGGTCTTGTTATTGCCCTCTTTTTCAGCAAATGGTGTAACCTGCTAGCACTTCAGGATAAGACTGCCAAAAACTTAGGGATGCGCGTGACCCAAATGCGTCTTTTCATATCAATAACAGCCGTTTTATTAGCATCGGTGACGGCTGCGGTAGCGGGTGTGATCTCATTTGTGGGGTTGCTCATTCCTCATATTTCAAGAAGGCTTGTCGGCTCCGATCATCGGGTATTGATCCCATTTTCCGCATTGAGCGGTGCACTACTCATTTTAACAGCCGATACGCTGGGCAGAACGCTCGTCGCGCCAAACGAAATACCTGCTTCGACCATTATGGCTGTGATTGGCGGGCCGTTTCTGATCTTTTTATTGAGAAGGGGGGATCGCATACATGGACATTCATGACGTGTCTTTTTCATACGACCAACGGAGGGACATCGTGCGATCGGTCACATCGCGTATAGAAAAAGGGAAAATTACGACCATTATCGGTCCAAATGGGTCAGGAAAATCAACCCTGTTGTCCTTGATGGCGAATAACCATCGTCCAAACAAAGGAACGATTACGCTAGATGGTCAAAAGCTCCATGCGTTCAAGCCAAAGGATCTGGCGAGAAAGCTATCTGTCGTCCATCAGCAAAATGAAGCCCCGTTAGATTTAACGATTGAGCGGGTCGTCGCATTCGGTAGAACCCCTTACCAAACGTTGCGAGGAGCGGACAAAGAAGAGGATGAAAAAGCGATTGAATGGGCGCTCTCCTGTACAAAGCTAACGGAAAAAAGAAAAGTGACACTCGCCTCACTGTCCGGTGGAGAGCGGCAGCGAGTATGGATTGCGATGGCTTTAGCCCAGAAAACACCGATTCTTTTCTTAGACGAACCAACGACCTATCTGGATATGTACTATCAAATTGACATTCTTGAACTCATTCGAGAATTAAATGTTGTGCATGGATTAACGATTGTGATGGTGTTGCACGATATGAATCAGGCTGTCCGCTATAGTGATGTCATCATTGCGATGAAGGATGGACAGATCATAAACGAAGGACGCCCAAACGAGGTGTTAACAGAAGAAATGGTGCGACACATTTATGATGTGTCCGTCACAATTAGACAGGATGCAGAAACAGGAATGTACATCGTACCTGTTGGCATATAAGCTTTGAGGAAAAAGCAGGTGAGGCAGTGTGAAACGAAGACGGATCGGGCAACGCATCGTGACATGGATATGTCTAGGTGTGTTTATTTCTAGCGGAGTGGCCATCGGTCTAGAATTGTTTGGATATTATCAGAATCGTCAGGTGCTAGCACAAGCGCAGACGATGTATAGACACGAAGAAGTGACGAATGAGGCGCGGAAATCTGGACAGATCCGTACGTCCTTTGATGAGTTGAGACAAGTGAATGACGATATTGTCGGTTGGATCGATATAAATGGGACAATGATTCAGTATCCGATTGTTCAGTCACATGATAATGCCTTCTATTTAACACGGAACTATTTGAGGAATGAGACGAGGGCAGGCAGTATTTTTATGGACTATCGAAATGACGTCTTGCACGAAAGCCCCAATACAGTGGTGTATGGGCATCGAATGAGGGATGGATCGATGTTCGCTGGACTCACAAACTATTTGAAAAAGGACTTTTTCAACGACCACCAAACATTTCAGTACGATACGCTGTATCAAAGGTATGAAGCAGAAATTTTTGCGGTGTATGAAACGACGGTGGATTTTGATTACATCCAAACCGATTTTCAAGATCTTGGTGAATATGCACACTACTTGCAAGCAGTACGTCAGAAATCAATCTATCAAACGAAGACAGACGTATCCACTGATGACTTGATCCTCACCTTATCCACCTGTGATCATGCGCTTGCACCGAAAAGCGGACGTCTGGTGGTTCAGGCGAAGTTAAAGGAAGTTTAAGAGAAAAGGAGAGAGAACGGTTGAAATTCTTACATGTGATCACGGTAGGGCTCGTCTTGCTGCTTCTTGGCGCGTGCAGTCAGTCCGTAACGGTAGATCAAGAGAGCGGGCAAGGGGCGCTGAAGGTAAAAGATTTTGCCGGCAGAACGTTGTCATTTGATCAACCGCCTAAGCGCATTGTTGCTCTATCGACTGGGGACATGAGCATCATTTACGCCCTAGGTGGTGAGGTGGTCGGCCGGCCATCTGCTGAGTTGCCAGATCCGTTACAAAAAGCTGAGTCTGTACAAACGATTGGGTCCACACATCAGTATGATCTAGAGCTCATCACGAGTTTAAGACCTGATGTTGTCCTAGGGAATGAACAGTTGAACAGTAAGGACATCTCTTCTATAGAAGGTATTGGTTCACAGCTTCTTTTGACGAAAGCCAATTCAGTGAAGGATATCCAGCGCCAAATTACACTATTCGGGAAGATGCTGGGGAAACAGCAGGAGGCGAACAAGCTCAATCGTCAAATTGACCAGCGTCAAAAAGAGGTCAAACACCCTAAGAAAAAAGTGAGAACACTTGTCGTGTATGGTGCGCCAGGTACTTATATGGCAGCACTTCCAAATTCCTTGAGTGGACATTTATTAGATATTGTTGGCGGTACGAATATTGCCGCAGAAGAGCCGGCCCTTGAGGCATTTCCACAATATGCACAAATCAATGCCGAAAAAGTGATTGAAGCTGATCCTGATCTCATTTTGCTGATGACACACAGTAACCCTGAAGATGTGAAAGCAGGCTTTATGAGTGAAATGAAACAAAACGCGGCATGGCATGATGTCTCGGCTGTTCAAAATGGGCATGTGGAGGTTCTACCAAGTGATTTATTCGGTACGAATCCGGGTGCAGACGTCATCAGAGCGATTGATGAACTCGAAAAGAAAATGAAGCGATTGTCATCATGAAGATGAATTCAGAGCTAGATTTTCAAAAAAGGCAGACGAGACGACATTGGCTTATTCCAGGATTGTTTCTCTCTTTATGTGTGGCCCTATGTCTAGGACTTGTCCTAGGGTCTGTTCAATTGTCTATGGCTGATCTTGTCTCTGCTTTGTCGGGATCTGGTCAACCAGTCTATGAAAAAATTGTGTTGGATATCAGGTTGCCACGTGTATTGCTAGGCTGCATCGTTGGGGCGTGTCTCGCAGCTTCTGGCGCCATTTTGCAAGGAGTCGTTCGGAATCCACTCGCTGACCCTAGCATTATTGGGGTCACAGCTGGTGGGGGTCTGGCAGCTGTCCTTACTATGATTGTTTTCCCACAATTCACGTACTTGCTTCCAATAGCCGCCTTTCTTGGAGCATTATTAGCGGCACTTGTTGTGTATGTCCTGTCATTTGATCAAGGCGTTTCACCGCTGAAATTGATTTTGGCAGGTGTCGCTGTGAATGCACTACTTGGAGCGGTCATGAACGGGTTGATGGTGCTTTATAGTGAACGTGTGCAAGCTGTTTTGCCTTTTTTATCAGGAGGATTAAACGGACGAAGCTGGCACCATGTGGAGTTTGTTTTACCATACGCGCTTGTTGGATTATGTCTCTGTTTCTTTGCAATCAAGCCGGCAAACCTTTTGTTGCTTGGTGATGAATCAGCACAGCTGCTAGGGCTAAGGGTTGAGCGTACTCGGTTTTTCTTGATTGCGTTGGCAGCACTTTTAGCGGGTGTCGCTGTCAGTGTCAGCGGATTAGTTGGATTTGTCGGGCTTGTTGTACCTCATTTGGTCCGTCTCTTGATTGGTGATGACTATCGATACTTACTCCCTATTTCCATACTAGGCGGAGCGGTGCTTGTGGTGTTTGCAGATACAGCGGCACGGGTCTGGTTCACACCGATTGAATTGCCTGTTGGTATATTACTTGCTTGTATAGGTGCGCCCTTCTTCCTCTATTTATTAAAAAAGAAAGGGAGGGGTTAATTTGGATGTTAATTTGGATGTGATTGTCATGGAAGAGGTGAGTCTCAATCAAGGGGATTTTCAGCTGTCTTCCATTTCAGCAGCTGTCCCTAAGGGAAGTATGACGGGCATTATTGGACCGAATGGTTCAGGGAAATCGACTTTTATTAAAGCAGTCGCACGCCTGACATCTATCGAAAATGGCATGATTTACCTTCATGATATCCCGCAACATAAGATGACGGCGAAGGAGATTGCAAAAGAGATCGCTGTTCTCTTGCAGACAAGAACAGCAATACCTGCGATGACGGTACGTGAGCTAGTAGCGCTTGGACGCAGCCCTCATCGTTCGCTTTGGAAAAAATCAACGAAGACAGATCAGGAAGCCATTGAGTGGGCGCTTGATGTGACAAATAGCCGTAATAATGAAAACAGGTTGCTTCACACATTATCGGGTGGAGAGAGACAAAAGGCATACATTGCGATGGCGCTTGCCCAGAAGACAGATACAATCATTCTGGATGAGCCCACCACTTATTTAGATATTGCCCACCAGCTCGACTTACTAGAGCTGCTCAAACAACTGAATCAAACACATGGACTTACCGTGCTAATGGTTCTCCATGACTTACAGCAGGCCGCAAAATATTGTGACCGCTTGATTGCTATGAAGCGTGGTCAAGTACATCAAATCGGGTCACCGAAAGAAGTATTCACAGAGGAATTTTTCAAGGATGTGTTTGGGATAAAGGCTGAAGTTCACCTAAATGGGGAGCATCCGCTCATTATCCCTATCGCATCCATTCAACAACAAAAGGGAGATGAACAGAAGATGATCATAGTAAATAACCAAGTGAGAGTAGAAAAGGGCAGTGCCGACCATCTTGTCCAGCGGTTTAATAAACAGGGGCAAGTAGAGTTTATGGAAGGGTTTTTAGGCATGGAGGTATGGGTCACACAACAGACGACTGATTACGATGAAGTGACCATTCATACACGCTGGAATCGAAAAGAAGACTTTGTCAATTGGACGAAATCTCAGGCATTCGGTGACGCACATGCACATGGAAAAGCAAAGCCTGAAGGACTATTGAAGAACAAAATTACGTACTATGAGGTACAAGTGACAAGACCTGCTTTACAGGAAAAAGTGTAAAATGACAAAGCGCTGTGGCTAGAACGCAGCGCTATTTTTTTTGATGTTCATTGAAGCCTGTCACATATTTTTGACAAAGTATTCGAAAAACTGACACAATAAAAGCCAATTTTTAGGTAAAATTTACTTTATTTTTGAATCATCTGGGTGTAAAGTACAGGTGTAAATAACTAACCGAATGAAAATCAAGAGGAAAATTTCACCTAGAGGGCCATTTCAAGAGAGCAATTATTTGTGAAGGATTGAACAAATAATGAACTTTTTGTGAAGTATTGAGCATGATGATTTCATCTCATTCGGCATGTGAAAGTAAGGGAGGATGTAAGGCTGTGAGTGAGCTGTTTTTAGCAAGATTTCAATTTGCCTCAACGACATTATTTCATTTTATTTTTGTTCCTATGTCTATAGGTTTGGTGTTTATCGTCGCATTGATGCAGACCTTGTATGTTGTAAAGAAAAAAGATATTTATAAAAAAATGGCGAAGTTTTGGGGGCACCTTTTCCTCATCAACTTTGCAGTAGGTGTAGTGACAGGGATCCTGCAAGAATTCCAATTTGGGATGAACTGGTCTGATTATTCAAGGTTTGTCGGTGATGTTTTTGGTGCACCGCTTGCCATTGAGGCACTATTGGCCTTTTTCCTTGAGTCGACATTTATTGGCCTTTGGATTTTCGGTTGGGATCGTCTTCCGAAGAAAATTCACTTGCTGTGTATTTGGCTTGTTTCCCTAGGTACGATTTTTTCGGCGTTTTGGATTTTACTAGCCAACTCTTTTATGCAGGAACCAGTTGGATTTGTCATGGAAAATGGCCGTGCAGAAATGAATGACTTCGGGGCTCTTGTCACCAATCCACAGCTCTGGGTGGAATTCCCGCACGTCCTGTTCGGTTCACTTGCAACAGGTGCTTTCTTTATTGCAGGTGTTAGTGCCTATAAAATGATCAAAAAGCAAGAAGTGGCTTTTTTCAAAAAGTCATTCCAGATCGCCATGGTGCTTTCTCTCTTTTCTGGTATAGGTGTAGCGTTCTCTGGGCATGAACAAGCGAAGCATTTGATGACATCACAGCCGATGAAGATGGCAGCAAGTGAAGGTCTCTGGGAGGATAGTGGAGACCCAGCCGCTTGGACATTATTTGCCAATATTGACACAGATAAGAAAGAAAACACTGGGGAAATCAATATTCCATTTGCTTTAAGTTATTTGGCTTATCAGAAATTCAGTGGAGATGTTCCAGGCATGCTGACAATTCAAAAGGAGTATGAAGAAAAGTATGGCCCAGGAAACTACATTCCTCCAGTGAAAACAACGTTTTGGAGTTTCAGAATCATGGTAGGTTCAGGGATGCTCATGATATTTGCCAGTATGATTGGCTTGTACTTGAGCTTTAGAAAGAAACTTGAATCGAACAAATGGTATTTACGCTTCATGGTGTGGATGATTGCTTTCCCATTTATTGCGAACTCAGCTGGCTGGATTATGACTGAAATCGGGCGTCAGCCGTGGACCGTCTTTGGTATGCTGACGACCGCTCAATCGATTTCACCGAACGTATCATATGGCATGCTGTTATTCTCAGTCATTAGCTTTACGACCATTTATCTAATTCTCGCGATCGTGCTTGCCTACTTATTCATTCGAGAAATTAAAAAAGGTGCACACTCTGAAGAGAACACAGATCAAAAGGATGAAACGGACCTGTCTACAGATCCATTTGATGGAGGCGCGTATCATGGCATATCTTAACGAGATTTGGTTTATTCTTGTCGCAGTGTTGTTTGTTGGTTTTTTCTTCTTAGAAGGATTTGATTTTGGTGTAGGGATGTCCATGCATCTACTTGGAAAAAATGATCACGAACGTCGTATTTTAATTAATACCATCGGTCCTTTCTGGGATGCCAATGAGGTTTGGCTGATTACAGCCGGTGGAGCCATTTTCGCAGCATTCCCTCATTGGTATGCCACGATGTTCAGCGGATACTATATTCCGTTTGCTGTTCTCTTATTAGCGCTCATCGGGCGAGGGGTCGCCTTTGAGTTTCGAGGGAAGGTTGAGAAAGCTTCTTGGATCAAAACGTGGGACTGGGTGATCTTCTTTGGGAGTCTGCTACCGCCGTTTCTATTGGGTGTTTTGTTCACAAGTATTTTACGTGGGATGCCAATTGATCAAAGTATGAATATGTATGCTGGTTTTACAGACTTTGTCAATCTTTATTCAGTCATCGGCGGCGTGATAGTCACTGTCCTTTGCCTCTTGCATGGCTTGATCTTTGTCACACTTCGCACAGAAAGTGATTTAAGACAGCGCGCAAGGAAGCTTGGACAGCGTGTATGGCTGATTACACTGCCGCTACTAGTTCTATTTGTCGGTGTGTCAATCATTGAAACAGACATTTATACAGTGCGCCCAATCATCACCATTCCTTTAACTGTGTTAATTGTGATCTGTTATGTAGCTGCTTTTATTTTCATGAAAAAAGAGCGTGATGGCTGGACATTCTTGTTCACAGGGGCAGGTATTATGGTCACAGTGTCGATGCTCTTTGTCGCATTGTTCCCGCGAGTGATGATCAGTTCCATTAACCAGTCGTTTGACCTAACGATTCAAAATGCTGCATCAGGGTCCTATTCGCTGACGGTTATGTCGATTGTAGCCCTTTCTTTGTTACCTTTTGTGCTTGGGTATCAAATTTGGAGCTATTACGTTTTCCGTAAGCGTGTCAGCGGTAAGGAGCCAATGCCGTACTAATGGATAAACGTTTGCTGCAACTAAAAGGAATGAGAGGGCTTCTTGCCCTCTTAGGTATTGTGTCGCTCATCCAAGGAGCAAGTATCATTTTTCAAGCACAGTGGCTGGTACATGCTATTACTACGCTATTTGACGGGAAAGGCCTCACACAGGCGACGCCTTATGTCTTGCTGTTTCTTGCTGCCTTTGCGGTGCGGCATGGCCTTACCTTGATTCGAGAGAAAGTCATGTTTGTCTATTCTACTCGCATTGGAGCAGACGTGCGAAAACAGCTGTTAGACCAACTATTTCGGTTAGGTCCAGCCTTTGCAAAGAAAAAGGGAACTGGAAAGCTTGTGACATTAGCGATGGAGGGAATTGCCCAATATCGTCAGTATTTACAGCTGTTTTTGCCTAAAATGGTGAACATGGCCGTCATTCCGGTCATGGTCCTCGTGTATGTCTGGACATTAGATGAAACATCTGCCGTCATTTTAATTGTGACTTTGCCGATTTTAATTGTTTTTATGATATTGCTTGGCCTTGTCGCCAAACTTAAAGCGGCCAAACAGTGGAGATCGTATGAGAAACTATCCAATCATTTTACTGATTCCCTCCGAGGTCTTGAAACGCTGCGTTACTTAGGCATCAGTAAAAAGCATTCTCTCAATATTGCTGAGGTGTCAAAGCGATATCGAAAGGCGACCATGAGCACGCTGAAGATAGCCTTTCTTTCGTCATTTGCCCTCGATTTCTTTTCCATGTTATCGGTTGCCACCGTCGCTGTGTTTCTTGGCTTAAAGTTAATTGAAGGGGAGCTTTTGTTATTGCCGGCTTTGACGGCATTAATGCTGGCACCTGAATATTTTCTGCCGGTACGTGAGGTGGGGAATGATTATCATGCGACCTTAAATGGAAAAGAAGCAAATGAGGCCATTCAGGTGATGTTAGATGAAAAGGGCTTCCAAACGCAGGATACACAATCGATACAGCTAAAACGATGGACAGATCAGGATTCGCTGTCACTGCATGATGTTTGTGTCCAGCATGAAGAACATGCGCCTTATTCAATTCGTGACGTCAACCTCACTGTCAAGGGGAAGAGAAAGGTAGGAGTCATTGGTGCAAGTGGCTCAGGGAAATCGACGTTGACGGATGTTCTGGGCGGATTTGTCGAACCAACTTCTGGTCGCATTAAGATAAACGGCGAGCCTCTTGTTCATTTGCAGATGAATGCTTGGCAAAAGGAAGTCGTCTATATGCCACAGCACCCCTATTTATTTCACACGACGCTTAAGGAAAACATTCGTTTTTATGAACCGGATGCAACAGATGAAGAAGTGGAAAGAGCGGTGCAGGAGGCTGGTTTATCTCAGCTAGTGGCGCAGCTGCCAAACGGACTGGATGAGGTCATTGGGGAGCAAGGAAGAGGTCTAAGCGGTGGACAGGCGCAGCGAATTGCGCTGGCCCGGACTGTGCTAGGTCAACGGTCGATTATGCTGTTAGATGAACCGACGGCACATCTCGACATTGAGACAGAGTATGAGTTGAAAAAAACCATGCTCCCGCTATTTGAGAATAAACTTGTGTTCCTAGCGACACACCGGCTTCATTGGATGCCGGATATGGATGTAATCATTGTGATGGATCAAGGTACCATTGCAGAAATGGGAACGCATGAGTCATTAATGAAAAGAAAAGGTGTGTACTATCAATTGGTACAGGAGCAAATGGGGGCGGTCACACATGATGAGTAAAGGCTGGTTTATACCTTATATCAAGGAGAATCAAAAACTGTTTGCCTTGGTGATTTTCTTAGGCACCATTGCTGTGTTCTCTGCTTCTCTTCTGATGTATACCTCCGGATTTCTCATTTCAAAAGCAGCGACAAGACCTGAGAATATTTTGATGGTCTACGTGCCGATTGTGGCTGTCCGTACTTTTGGTATCTCACGCTCTGCTGCCCGTTATGCAGAAAGATTGGCAAGTCATCAGTTGATTTTGACCATGATTGAAAAGATGCGAGTACGTTTGTATGACATGGCTGAACGAAGTGCCAAACAGACAAAGCTTGGTACAGGTGAAATGCTTGGGCTCTTGTCAGAAGATGTGGAGCGATTACAGGATGCTTATTTAAAGACCATCTTTCCATCCATTGGCGCATTGCTTTTATATGCAGCTTCCATTGGTGCATTTGGACTCTTTTCATGGCCATTTGCCGGATTGATGTTGCTCTATATGGCACTTCTCGTATTTGTGTTCCCATACGTCACGGTGCTTGTGAACCGGGCGAGACAAATTCAAATGAAACAAGGCAGAAATGAGCTGTACAATCATTTAACAGATGCCGTCATGGGGGTTAGTGATTGGTTGTTTAGCGGCAGGCAAAAAGATTTTGTTGAAGGCTACGAACAGAAAGAAGCCCAGCTGTTAGCTCTTGAAGCCACAAATCACCGTTTTATCCGTCTGCGCCAATTTCTCGCACAGCTGATCATTGGGGGAGCGGTTCTACTTGTGGTGTATTGGAGCGGCTCAGTCGTTCAGTCAGGATCGATGTCACACACACTGATTGCAGCCTTTGTGCTTGTGCTGTTTCCATTAACAGAAGCCTTTCTTCCGCTGTCAGATGCGGCAGGTGATATTCCCGTTTATCAGCATGCCGTCAGCAGATTAACGCATTACGAAAAGCAGTCATATGAAGGGGAATCTGAGGGAGAGTCTCTGGATCAGTTAACCGTAACTCGTGGTCCATCTGTCTGTTTTGATCAAGTAACTTTTGGATACGAGACGCAGCATCAAGTACTTCAGAACGTATCATTTTCTCTCAAGCAAGGGGAATCACTTGCTCTCTTAGGCAGAAGTGGTGCGGGTAAGTCAACTATTTTGAAATTACTGCAAGGGGCAGTCGTACCTAATCAAGGTGTTGTCACCATTCAAGGGATACCAGTGCAGCGTATTCAAGAAAATGTGTCAGCCTATTTGTCTGTGCTCAATCAACAGCCATATTTATTCGATACGTCTGTCTTGAATAATATTCGATTAGGGTCACCAGAGGCGACAGAGGCGCAGGTGAAAGAAGCTGCGCGACAAGTACAGCTGCACGATGATATTGAGTCTTTGCCAGAAGGATATCACACAGGTGTACAAGAGACGGGGGTTCGTTTTTCAGGAGGAGAAAGACAGCGTATAGCGTTGGCTCGGATTTTGCTACAAAACACCCCGATTGTTGTTTTAGATGAACCAACCGTTGGGCTTGATCCTCGGACGGAGCGTGAATTGCTTGAAACAATTTTCCGTGTGCTAAAAGGAAAAACGTTGATTTGGATTACCCATCACCTGACCGGCTGTGAAGCGTGTGATCAGATAATGTTTATTGAAGATGGACAGATTGCAATGCAGGGACATCATCATGAATTATTGAGAGAAAACGTGCGTTATCAAAGGTTATACGAGATGGATCGTCCGTTTTCTAGTATGTAAATAAAATGAATGGGAAGAGCGTTCGGACAGGTGATCTGCCCGAACGTTTGGTGGTTTAAGGGTTTACTTTTCCAACACCTGTATTTGATATCACTTCAGATTTTACATTGTTCACGTTAAGTAAAGAATAAGAATATGGAGGGTTGTACGTACCTGTTGAAGACGTTGGTAGACTGCCTGTGCTGTTGATAAAGGAGTTATTCACGACATGCCAAGTGCCAACTTGAGAGCTGTCCCAGCTACCGATTGCGTTGTTTGTATTTTCAAATACATTGTGCTCAATTCGCATCTTCGCGCCCATCCGAGAGTTAATGGCCGTTGTGATGATGCCTTTATAGTAGTTGTTATACACATGCCCTTCCCCGTAACGCATGGACGGTACACGAGAGTTCAGATTTTCAAAGCGGTTGTTATGGAAGGTGATTTTGCGGTTGTAGTTGTCACTATCAGAACTACCCATAAGCATTGATTTCCAGCTGTCATGTACATAGTTCCAAGAGAATGTAATGTAATCGGAATCTTTTTTCACATCAAACAAACCATCGTAATCATCTTTCCCGGAATTTAATGTATTGTACAGTTCATTATGATCCACCCAGATGTTTTTCGAACCGCCTTCAATTCCGATGGCATCCTTATCGCCAATTTTACTGTGGTGTATTTTCAAGTTGCGGATGATCACGTTATTGGCTCGCCATACCTTAATGCCAATTCCATTAAACTCACCATTTGTCCCTTTACCGACGATGGATACGTTATTTGTATCTTTCACATCAATTTTAGTTGCAGATGTATTAGAAGGAGTGATCGTCCCATCGACGACGATCTTCAACTTCTCATTGGTTCCTTTGTTTTTAAGAGCCGCTAAAAGTTCATTTCCAGTTTTTACTGTGACAGTTTTGCCGCCTTCACCGCCTGTTGTGCCGCCATTTAATGTGGAGAAACCTTGTTGATTAAAATTGGCCATAATCGAAGGGCTTTCTGGATACTTAGTGGTTGCCTTTGCCTCCGCATTTGGTGCAAATAATGAAGTCACGAGGCCAACCGCTAACACACTGGCTAACATAGGGATTTTTTTCTTCAAAACGATCCTCTCCATTCGTTTTCATTTTTTTGACGCTATAATGTAAACGTTTCCAAAATTAGCTGCGATTCACGTGCACCTCCTCTGTTCGCTGGCATCGCCTCTTTCGGAATGTAGGAAGAGCATAGCACGCAAAAAGTAATCATCGGCTAAGACATGGAGCTCGTGATTCTGAGATTTTCTAGGAAACTAAGGGGATGATTATTTCATTTTCATCTAAATAAGACGAGGATCATTGACGATAGGTACTGTGGTGACATCGTGATTATGGGGCAGAGACTCTTCATTTTGTAAAAAATCATCATGATTACTAAAATGTCATTTTGTTAGAGGAGAACGAATGTCATAATCATTTCATAAGAAAAAAGTGGATGTTAAACCGGCAAAAGAGTGGCAGACTAGCATGGAAATGAACATTTTTTAAAAAAATCGTTTTGATGTTGAACGATTCCTTTGGTCGTGTCGTCTCATAATCAATGGAAGAGGATAGAGGAAGGAGGGAGATGTTTGGAGCAAGTGGACGAGGCATTATTGATTAAGCAGGCAAAACAAGGAGATGATGCCGCATTTACAGCGCTTTATCGTGAATATTATTCGTTTGTTTACCGATATTTGATCAAACTCACCCTTCATCAAGAGCTGACAGAAGAATTAATGCAGGAGACCATGCTGAAAGCATATATGAAGCTATCAACCTTTAGAGGGGATTCATTATTTTCTACATGGCTGATCTCCATTGCATCAAGGCAATTTTTAGATCATCAGAAAAAAAGAAAACGTGAACAATTGAGGGAAAACCGTGCCAATCAAGAGGCCATACGTCGCTTCAAATGGGATGTTGAACAACGAGGTCATACATGGCATGAGATGTGGGATACGTTACATGAGTTGAAGGCTCAAGAAAGAGCACCTATTATTTTGCATTATTATTATGGCTTTACTTACCCAGAAATTGCGTCCATGCTCGATATGAGAGAAGGAACGGTTAAATCAAGAGTGCATCACGGGTTAAAGAAAATTCGAAAGGAGTGGCTCTTATGAAGGAAGAGCGTTTCACCGAACGTTTAAAAGAAAATTTACAGCAATTAGACGAACAGATTCAAGTGGAAAAACCGAGTGAGCAGACGGTCATGATGATGCTGAAACAGGCGAAAGAAAAAGAGAAAAAACGATTTAAACGAGAAGTGCTCACATATGTCTTCATCAGCCTAACCATTCTGTCGATCTTCGCCGCTGCGATCACACAGTTGCCGTTTATCTTCATCATCCTGCAAGTAGTGAGCATACCGGCTTGTATCGTTGTTGGCATGAAGGAATATCGACAAATAAAAGGAGAGTCTTCTTGATGAGTCAGGATGAAATGATCATCTTATTATGTGTGTTACCGTTACTGTTTGCCCAAGGAATCTTCTTATTCATAGATGCGAAAAAGAGAGGGCGCTATAAATGGTTCTGGGGAATTATCGGATTGTTTAATTTTCCATCATCTTCTATTTTATATTGGCTTTGTGTCGTGTGGCCTGATCAAAAGAGAGAGCGGAAGCTACGAAAAGATTGATGCTTCCTTTCTTTTGATTACGTCTTTCGGCCTTTTTTTTTATGTGAGGTGATACAGAAAACATGTCAACTTCACCATTTTGTCAAATCATGCGGGATGGTGAAAGTTCATTTGATCATTTCTAGCACAATGGTCATTCCTTAGGCGTCCTTCCTTACTAAATACAGGTGCAATGATTGAATTGATCTCAATTCGGCATCGTTTTGATCTGTTATCAATATTGATCAGATTTTACAATTGGTGTTAAATTAATCTCAATATGCGTAAGGAAATCGAACAATGATAGATGTGACATATAAAAGGAGGCAAAGGAGACATGTTGACCTTAGATCGAGATGCACAAACAGCACAAAGCTATATCCACCGCGTGCTAGAGGATGTAGAAAAACGAAACCCAGGTGAGGAAGAATTCCTACAAGCCGTTAAAGAAATTCTTGAATCGCTTATCCCCGTTTTCGCAAAGCACCCTGAGTATGAAAAACAAGGCATTTTAGAACGGATCGTTGAGCCAGAGCGCCTTGTCGTTTTCCGTGTACCATGGGTAGACGATACAGGTAAAGTACAGGTGAACAGAGGATTTAGGGTTCAATTTAATAGTGCGATAGGTCCTTATAAAGGAGGCATCCGCTTTCACCCATCCGTCAATGCCAGTATCATTAAGTTTTTAGGCTTCGAACAGATCTTTAAAAACGCACTGACAGGTTTGCCGATCGGCGGAGGCAAAGGCGGTGCTGATTTTGATCCGAAAGGGAAGTCGGATGGGGAAATCATGCGTTTTGTTCAAAGCTTTATGAGTGAGCTTAGTCGATATATTGGACCAGATCAAGATGTGCCTGCTGGAGATATTGGTGTAGGTGCACGAGAGATTGGTTACATGTTTGGTCAATATAAGAAAATGCGAGGCGCCTATGAAGCGGGTGTTCTCACTGGGAAAAGCCCTGGATACGGAGGAAGTTTAGCGAGAAAAGAAGCAACGGGCTACGGACTGGTTTACTTTATGGATGAAATGTTGAAATCCCATGATCTCCAATTCGAAGGTCGATCAGTCGTTGTTTCTGGATCAGGAAATGTCTCGATTTATGCCATGGAAAAGGTGATGGAATTAGGCGGGAAGGTTGTCGCTTGTAGCGATTCAAGCGGATGCATTTATGACCCGCAAGGAATTTCACTTGAGACAGTCAAGCAGCTGAAAGAAGTTGAAAGTCAGCGTATTGAAAAATACACAGAGATTCATCCACACGCTAAGTTTATAGAAGGATGCGGGCAAATTTGGTCCATTCCTTGTGATATTGCACTGCCATGTGCGACGCAAAATGAAATATCGGAGACGCATGCCAAACAGCTTGTGGCAAATGGGGTGTTAGCTGTGGGAGAAGGCGCAAATATGCCATCGACGCTTGAGGCTGTTGAAGTATTTTTACAAAACGGTATTTTATTTGCACCAGCAAAGGCCGCTAATGCTGGCGGGGTAGGAGTTTCTGCATTGGAAATGTCACAAAACAGCGTAAGAATGTCTTGGACGTTTGAAGAAGTTGATCGTCAGCTAAAACAGATGATGCAATCCATCTATCGTCAGTGTACACAAACAGCCGACGAATATGGACACTCGGGTAACTTAATTGTAGGGGCAAACATTGCAGGATTCCGCAAAGTAGCAGATGCGATGATCGCACAAGGCGTGATTTAACTCCTGCTCTCCCGCACCTGTTTATGTCATGAAAAAAAGGGGTAATGTTTTTTAAGAACGTCAATAAGGAGGCGCGGGGGAAAATGAAGAAATGGTTGAAACGAATCGTCAAATGGGCTCCTGTGATTTATCCAGTGATCAGGAAAATATATAAAGAACGGAAAACATCTAAACAACGTAACGTCTCAGCCGGTTAAAACCGGCTTTTTTTATGGCTTAAAAAGGATGAATCACAAGCGTTTCATAGGTCCTTAGTTTTGGATTGTCGTATACATAGGTTCATTTGTCATATAAATGAGTTGGCAATTTTTAAGTCTTTTCAGTAGAATATGAGTAATGAAGAGAACCTGCAAGTGCATACAACCTGTCCAGACAAGGCAGATTCTCCACCTGAAAGAAGGAGGCTAATCTTATGCTGAGTAAAAGACTGGCTCACATCTTAAGTCAGCTGATGGCAGCTGAGACTCCCCTCACGAGCGCCGCGCTTTCTGCTAGTCTGCAAGTCACCAGCCGCACCATTCGTACAGACATTAAAGAACTGAATGACCACCTTGCTCCTTATGAAGCGACTGTCTCGGCTGTGAGAGGAGCCGGCTATGAACTGCGAATCAATGATGAGAATGCCTTTCGCCGTTTTATTAAGGAGGAGGTAGAACAGGAAGAGACACTGGCTACGTTGCCGGAAGACCGTGTTCGGTTTATTTTGAAAAAATTGTTATTGGCAGAGCCCTTTGTGAAGCTAGAAGAACTACAAGATCAGCTGTTTATTAGTAAATCTACGTTAAGCAATGATATGAAATGGGTCAAACGGAAACTAGCGCACTTTGACCTCTCGCTAGAAGCAAAACCGAATAAAGGCTGTCGAATCAAAGGATCAGAAATGAAAATCCGTTATTGTATGTCAGAATATTTGTTCAATGGGAGTCAGGCAGATCAACCAATACCGAAAACAGCTGTGACCATCTTGCCAACAGAGGAAATGGCATGCATTCAGAAGACAATGATTGAGAACATCAATGAGGAAAAAATGAGTCTATCAGACATCTGTATGAACAATTTAATTGTCCATATCGCCATTGCCTGCAAGCGCATGAGAGAGGGGAACTATGTCTCTGTACTTCCAGAGGAGATGGAAGAAATTCCGCGGACAAAAGAATACAAGGTTGCCAAAAAAATAGTGGAGCGCCTTGAAGGTGTGCTGCATGTCACATTTCCACAAGAAGAGATTGTCTACATTGCGATACATTTGCTTGGCACAGCCAAAATGATGCAGTCTTTTTCATCAAGCGGTCAAAAACAGATCGTCGATGATGACACAAGTGAGATTGTTCAGGCGATGCTCACAGCCATTGACCGGGAATTACAGCTTGATTTAGCGGGTGATGGTGAATTAATCGTTGGATTAAGTCTGCATTTAAAGCCGGCCATGAACCGATGTAAATATGGGATGAATTTAAGAAATCCTATGCTCAATGAGATCAAAATTGGCTATCCGCTTGCATTTGAAGCCGGAATTATTGCGAGCAGGGTGATTGAAGAAAAGACGGGACTATCAATTCATGAAAATGAAATTGGCTATATCGCCCTTCATTTTGGTGCTGCGTTGGAGCGAAGAGATATGGCAATTCCTCCGAAGCGCTGTCTGATTGTCTGTGCGTCTGGTGCAGGGAGTGCAAGGCTTTTACAAGATAGTCTACGGTCACGATTTGGCTCGAAGCTAAACATATTAGGAACAGCAGAGCTTTACTCACTTCCACACGTCTCTTTACACGCGCTTGATTTGATTATCACGACAATCCCTATCCAAATGGAGTTACCGATTCCTGTCATACAAGTGAACACCATTTTAGGAGGCGGCGATTTTTTGAAAATTGAAGAAGCCCTTACAAGTGAAGCAAAGGTGACATTGGCTTCTCGATTTATTAAAAAGGAATTGGTTTTTACAAAGTGTGATTTTCAGACAAAGGAAGAAGTGATGACCTTTCTCACGCAAAAAGTCATCGACTTGGGTCTAGCGCCAGTAGAGCTCACGCAATCTGTGATGGAGAGAGAGCAGGCTGCCCCGACCTCATTTGGGCACTATACAGCGATTCCTCACCCTATGACCCCGCTGACAGAAGAGACCTTTTGGGCGATTTGTACTTTAGAAAAGCCTATTATTTGGGGAGAGAAAAAAGTCCAATTTGTCTGCTTGCTTTGTGTTGAAAAAGAGAACGCAAAGGATTTAAAAGGAATGTATCAACTACTAGGAGAGTTTGTGCATAATGTCAAATTCATTCAGCAATTGATCGCTTGTGATACGTTCGAAGCCATGCTAGATATCATGATGAAAAAATCTCCTTCGTACTAGACGTAAGATTGTGATATGAACTTTTTCCTCTTCATAAAGGAAAAAGTATAGGTGTTATTGAAAGCGGTTTCATAATAAGATGATGGTGTAAAGATAAGCTTCATACTTCTAAAGGGGGCGGTTACACATGAATATCTTATTAGTATGTGCAGCAGGTATGTCGACAAGCTTACTTGTGACGAAAATGGAAAAAAGCGCACAAGAACAAGGGAAAGAATATCGCATTTGGGCAGTATCTGGAGATGCGGCAAAAAGTCACATTGATCAAGCAGATGTGTTGTTATTAGGCCCTCAGGTTCGATATTTGTTACCTCAAATGAAAAAACTCGGAGAAGAAAAAGGGATTCCGGTAGATGTCATTAATGCGGTGCACTATGGCGTATGTAATGGCGCCGAGGTTTTAAAATCTGCCGAACAGCTAGTGAACGGATAAAGGGGGCGGAAGGGATGAATGGATTCAACCGATTTCTAGAAGAGAAGGTGATGCCGTTTGCAGGGAAAATTGCCGCTCAACGACATTTACAAGCACTGCGTGACGGTATCGTTCTCACCATGCCTCTCATTATTGTCGGTTCGCTATTTCTCATATTAGCCAACCTTCCAATCCCGGGATACAGTGAATTTATGGCAAGTGTCTTTGGAGCGGAATGGGCGACAAAACTGTCCTATCCAGTTAGTGCCACCTTTGACATTATGGCACTTGTTGCCACCTTTGGAATCGCCTATCGGCTTGCAGAAAAATATGCTGTCGATGCACTATCATCTGGTGCCATAGCGGTTGCGGCATTCCTATTGGCAACACCTTATCAAGTGCCATTCACACCGGATGGATCAACAGAAGAAATCATAGTAAATGGTGGGATTCCAGTCAGTTTAATGGGTAGTAAAGGGCTGTTTGTGGCCATGATTATTGCCATCCTATCAACAGAAATATATCGTTTCATTGTGCAACGGAATATCGTGATTAAAATGCCTGATGGTGTACCGCCAGCAGTCAGTAAATCGTTTATCGCACTTATTCCAGGTTTTGTGGTCGTCACGTTGGTTTGGGTCACTAGACTTGTCATTGAGATGACACCTTTTGAGAGTATTCATAATATCATCACAGTTTTAATTGGCACACCGCTTTCCGTTCTCGGGGGCAGCCTGGGCGGAAGTATCGTAGCGGTGAGTGTTCAGATGCTCCTTTGGTCTTGTGGTATTCATGGAGCGACGATTGTCGGTGGCGTCATGGGCCCGATTTGGCTAGGTGCGATGGATGAGAACCGTCTCGCGTATCAAGCTGGAGAAGTGTTACCGAATATTTTCACCGCACAGTTCTTTGATATTTTCATCAACATTGGCGGTAGTGGTGCAACACTTGCTTTAGTCATTACGATGTTTATACGTGCCAGAAGTAAACAAATGAAACAACTCGGTAGACTTGCCATTGGCCCAGCCATTTTTAACATCAACGAACCGATTATTTTCGGAATGCCGATTGTGATGAACCCAATGCTTTTAATCCCATTTATCCTGACGCCTATCATGTTAATTATCACCACTTATATTGGCATGAGTACAGGACTTGTGGCAAAACCGGCAGGAATCGCTGTTCCATGGACAATGCCGCCAATCATTTCAGGCTATCTGGCAACAGGCGGAAAAATATCTGGCGCTGTCATGCAGCTCATTAACATGGTACTGTCATTTGCACTATACTATCCATTCTTTAGAATGTGGGATAAGCAAAAAGTGAAGGAAGAAAACGAACTACAAACAAAAGCATCAACTGAAGATCATACTGTCAGTATGTAATAGAGGGTACAAGGAGGATGCGGCCGATGGAAATGGAACAGATTGTGTTTCAACTCATCTTGCATGGTGGAAATGGCAGAAGTTCAGCAATGGAGGCCATCACATGTGCAAAAAAAGGCCACTTTGATGAGGCGAAGCAGAAATTGCAGGAAGCACAAGACGCGTTAAATGAGGCGCATCACGCACAAACAGAGTTGATCCAAGGAGAAATCAGAGGAGAAAAGACGGACATTAGCCTCTTAATGATTCACGCCCAAGATCACCTCATGAACGCAATGACAGTCAAAGAACTAGCAACAGAAATCATTGAACTACATGAAAAGATGAAGCAATTCGGAGGTGTCAATTCATGAAAGAGGGAATCAAAATTGTCACGATTGGCGGTGGCTCAAGCTATACGCCGGAACTAGTTGAAGGATTTATTAAGCGATATCATGAATTGCCTTTGAAAGAATTATGGCTTGTCGATATTGAAGCGGGGCAAGAAAAATTAAACATTGTCGGTGCTCTAGCAAAGCGCATGATTGAAAAAGCGGGTCTTCCAATTGAAGTTCACCTGACACTTGATCGACGTGCCGCTTTAAAGGATGCAGACTTTGTGACCACACAATTTCGGGTTGGGTTGCTCGAAGCACGAGCAAAAGATGAGAGAATTCCACTTAAATACGGTGTCATTGGTCAGGAAACGAATGGACCAGGCGGGTTATTGAAAGGATTGCGAACCATTCCTGTTATTTTAGATATCGTGAAGGATATGGAAGAGCTTTGTCCGGATGCATGGCTTGTGAATTTTACAAATCCAGCAGGTATGGTGACAGAAGCCGTTTTACGCTACACAAAGCTGAAGAAAGTAGTCGGGCTT
Organism: Bacillus sp. 179-C3.3 HS; assembly: GCF_047229225.1. NCBI lineage: Bacteria > Bacillati > Bacillota > Bacilli > Caryophanales > Bacillaceae > Bacillus > Bacillus sp. 179-C3.3 HS. The sequence goes on from NZ_JBFEFT010000001.1 coordinate 107,339, forward strand.
TGTAACGTCCCAATTGGCATCAAAATGGGGATTGCAAAGGCACTTGATGTAGATGTTGAACGGATTGAAGTACAGTTCGCTGGTCTGAATCACATGGTGTATGGATTAGATGTGTATTTAGATGGGGTGAGTATTTTAGATCAAGTGCTAGATGAATTAGGAAACCCAAATAGCCAGTGGTCTATGCAAAACATTGAAGCGAAAAGCTGGGAGCCTTCATTTGTCAAAGGATTAGGCGTCATTCCTTGTCCATATCACCGCTACTATTATAAAACGAAAGATATGTTGGAAGAAGAACAAAAGGCGGCGCAAGAGAAAGGCACAAGAGCAGAGGTCGTCCAGCAAGTCGAACAAGAATTATTTGAACTCTATAAAGATCCAGATTTATCGATCAAACCACCACAGCTTGAAAAAAGAGGTGGGGCTTATTACAGTGATGCGGCATGTAATTTAATTAGCTCGATCTATAACGATAAACATGACATCCAACCAGTAAATACGATGAACAGAGGGGCAATTGCCAGCATTCCGGCTGATTCAGCAGTTGAAGTGAACTGTATCATCACAAAAGATGGACCGAAGCCGATTGCGATAGGAGACTTACCTGTTGCGGTAACGGGACTTGTTCAACAAATCAAATCATTCGAACGTGTAGCAGCGGAAGCAGCTGTAACAGGGGATTATCACACAGCGCTTGTCGCCATGACGATCAATCCACTCGTCCCATCTGATGAGGTGGCAAAGGAAATTCTAGATGAAATGCTAGAAGCGCATCGTGAGTATTTACCCCAATTTTTCAAACAAGTGAATGCATAAAATGGAATGGCCCCTTGATGGGGTCATTTTTTATGTTTTCACCATATGCATACTTGGAATAAAGGAGTATTATAGGAAGGATTCACCCGTAAAACAGTATGTACTGCTGAAAAGAAAGAGGTGCAGAAATATGATATTATTCGGCTTAATGATTTATGGTTTTTATTTTCACCCTATTTTTAGTTTTGGCACGTTGGTGCTGTTTCTGTATGGTATCATCGCTTCGTTTATTGGTCTTAGACGGAATCAATCATATAGATGGATCTATATATTTCGCTTGTTGGTTTGTTTTACAATCCCGGTGACCAACTTGTTGATGTATTTGACGACAATTGGAGGAGGACCAGGAATTACGAACCTCCAGATGAATCCACTTCCATTCATTTATATTGTGATCTTTATACTTGAAATCATCACTATCTTTTTACCGGAAGTCTTTTTGTTGATTGAAAAAAAGCGTCATATCAAATGGAAAGGGTGGATATATGCAGGGCTCATTGTGTGTGTATCGATCTTGTTTTGGTGGACGATTTGATGAAAAGGAAAAAGAACCCTTCACGATGAAGGGTTCTTTGTTATGTTATGCCTGCTTCACGACAGAATCGACTTCCACTGTCCAACCAAAGATGTCGGGCTGTGTCCCTTTTTGGATGCCAGTAATGGCTTCGTACAATTTCTTCGATATGTCACCCGTTTGCCCATCTTGAATGACGTATTGTTGGTCGTGATAAATTAACTCCCCAACAGGAGAAATGACGGCTGCCGTCCCTGTTCCAAACACTTCCTCCAGTTCACCTGTTTTGTGTGCCTCAATGAGTTCATCAATTGAGATTTTACGTTCTCTCACTGGAATGTCCCAATGCTTTAACAGTTCGATCACAGAGTTCCGTGTAATGCCTTCTAGAATACTTCCGTTCAATTTCGGCGTGACGACCTCACCATTGATTTTAAAGAAGATGTTCATACTGCCTACTTCTTCAATGTACTTTTTCTCAACCCCATCAAGCCAAAGAACTTGTGAAAATCCTTTTGCTTCAGCCACTTGCTGTGCTTTTAGGCTTGATGCATAGTTGCCAGCTGTTTTAGCATTACCTGTTCCGCCTTTTACGGCACGAACAAATTCATTTTCAACGGCGATTTTAACAGGGTGAATGCCTTCCTTATAGTAGGAGCCCACCGGAGACAAGATGATGATGAGTTTATACGTGTTTGACGGTGCAACCCCTAAATAAGGTTCAGTGGAAATGATAAACGGACGAATATAAAGAGAAGTTCCTTCTGCATCAGGTACCCAATCCTTATCAATGCGAATGAGTTCATTTAACCCCTCTAACACAGTTTCTGAATCAATTTGAGGGATACACAGGCGATCATTGGATCTGTTTAGGCGTTCCATGTTTTTTTCTGGACGGAATAATAGAATTTTTTGATCGTCAGAAACATACGCTTTTAAGCCTTCAAACACAGATTGACCATAGTGGTAAACCATAGAAGCTGGATCCATCGGAATCGCTTGATAGGGAATAACCCTTGGATCGTACCAGCCTTTATCAGTTGAATAATCCATCACAAACATGTGGTCTGTGAAGATTTTCCCGAATTCAAGCTGATCAGATTGAGGTTTTGGTTTTTTTGTTGAACTGAGTTCTACACGGATGGGTTGTTTTGGCATTGTAAATCTCCTTGCTATTGATTATTTGAAAATTCTAATAATACGAAATAATTATGATTCTATTCTATACCTTCACGAAATATTAGCAATAGGTTTTCTGGAATTCTCATGAGAAAATTCAGGTAAAGCGCTTTCCTTCTCTCTACTGTAAGTTACCTGTGCCACCACCTTCTTAAAAAAGAAATAAAATCCAGATTCGTTATTAACTGATTAATCAGATAATTAAAAAGCGGGCTGTGTTTCTGTCAGATTTTTTTTCAACTATACACCTTTTGACTACTACATGGCAATGGGCAACGTCGCATGAATCCTGTCAAGCTAGCATCTCCTACTTATCAGATTGAGTGAGTCATTTTAAAAATATTCAAAAAAGTGATTGACAACGATGTGACATCGCATTAAAGTAAAGGGAACATTTAACGCAAAATTTCATACGAATCTCTTATCAAGAGAGGCAGAGGGACTGGCCCTATGACGCCCAGCAACCGTTTCTACTTTAGAAATTGGTGCTAATTCCTGCAAAGCGATCAAAGCTTTGACAGATAAGAGAGGAAGACGATCCGATACATATCTTATGCAACGGTCATCCAGCCTCTCTTTAAAAAGAGAGGCTTTTTTGTCTCTATTTTGAATCAATCCATGGGTTGACGGGTGAGGTCTAACACTTTTACCTAGTTTTCCTATGGGGAAAATAAACAACTTTGAGGAGGAACAGCAATGAAGCGTAACAATTTGACATCATTTCTTGTGATATTGACGGTACTAACCATTGTATTAACTGGTTGTGGAGCGGGATCAAGCTCAGGATCAAAAGCGAAAACGAACGAAAATGTTTCCTTTGACAATGTACCAGAGCGATTTGCAAAAGGGCAGGGGGCAAAGATTAAAGTCATCCGCAAAATTGGTGGAGATGACCACACAGCGCAATTTTTAGCTGGTGCAAAAGCAGAAGGTGAGGCACTAGGCTTTACGGTTGATGTGTATACAGCCAATGGAGATACAGCGAAGTTCCATGATGCGATTTCCCAGGCACTAGAAGAAGACTATGATGGCATCATTATTTCCCATGGAGATGATGAGGCGACAGTCGCTGATGTGAAGAAGATTACAGCGAAGGGAATTCCAGTTGTGGCATTTGATTCAAACCCTAAGCTGAAGGATATCAAAGGCGTCACAGTCACCTCTCAAGATGATGAACAATTAGCCAAGAAGTCATTGGACACACTCGTCGCTGATTTTAATGGGAAAGCGAACATTGCCTATCTGTGGGTAGATGGATTTCCGCCAATGGTCAGACGAAACAAGGTATACCAAGAAACCCTTGAGAAGCATCCAGGGATAAAAGAGATTGACCGTTTTGGTATTGCATCTTCTGATACATCCGTGCAAACGCAAAATGCTGTCGCGGCAATGCTCAATAAATATCCGAAGGGCAAGCTTGATGCAATCTTCGCGACATGGGATGCATTTGCGATCGGTGCGGCAAGAGCTTTAAAAGAAGCAGGAAGAACAGAAGTCAAGATCTATGGAATTGATGTCTCAAATGCGGATCTTCAGGAAATGACGACGAAAGACAGCCCTTGGAAGTATACAGCAGCAGTAGATCCAAAGCTAATTGGGGAGGTTGACGTTCGAATCCTTGCGAAAAAAATAGCTGGAGAGGAAACACCTTCTTCCTATGACCTTGAGGCCTCACTTATCTCACAAAAGCAGCTCCAACAGGCAGGGAAAGCCATCAATATGGTGAACCTTGCGGAAGAAGTGAAGGGATTTGGTTCATCTTCTGCCTTTGAAGAGGACTGGATGAAAACCTTAAAGAACCATTATGCAAAATAATCAACATGCACTCTCTTTCATTAGAGAGTGTTTCATTTTTCAGATGACGATCATTGGAGGAGAACACCTATGACATCGCCACTTGTTCACATGAAACAGATTTCGATTGAATTTCCAGGGGTCAAGGCATTAGATCAAGTTGATTTTACGTTGAAAAAAGGGACGGTACATGCGCTGATCGGAGCAAATGGCGCTGGGAAGTCGACTTTAATGAAAGTATTATCAGGGGCCTATTCACATGCACAAGGGACCATTCATATCAATGGGCAATTGGCATCTATTCACACACCAAAGGATGCGGCCACATACGGTGTGCAGACTGTCCATCAAGAAGTCGACACAGCTCTTGTGCCCTATTTAAGTGTTGGTGAGAATATGATGATGCATGAAATTGAGCGGCAGCCGTTTGTTCGCTGGAAGGAGCTTCATCGTCAGGCGGCTCAAACGCTGAAGGAGATGGAGATCAACCTCTCCACAAAGCGGCTTGTCAGTGAATTAACGCTTGCAGAAAAGCAGATGGTGCTCATTGCGAAGGCAGTCTCCGCTCAATGTAGCATTTTAATATTAGATGAACCAACTGCACCGCTCAGCCATGCAGAAACTAGTCAATTATTCTCTCTGATTGAACAGCTGAAACAAAATGGAACGGGCATCGTCTTTATTTCCCACCGCATGCCAGAAATTTTCTCCATCTGTGATGAATTGACCGTCATGCGAAACGGATCGAGCGTGGCGACACATCTTGTCAAAGAAACGGACCCGAAACAGGTTATTGAAGAGATGTTAGGAGCCCCGTTAGATGAGCAATTCCCAACCCGTACGTTTTCGAATGATTTCCCTGTTGTGCTGGACGTGAAAGATTTAACAGATCCTGATAAACTGGATCACATTCATTTTCATGTGAAGAAGGGAGAAATTCTAGGCATCGCAGGCCTTGTTGGAGCAGGGAAAACAGAATTATGCAAAGCTCTTTTTGGCGCTTCTGAAAAAAGCACGGGCACTGTGCAGATTCACGGGAAAACAGTGAGAATCAACTCACCTCATCAAGCAGTAAGAGCAGGACTAGCCTTAGTGCCTGAGGAACGGAGAAAAGAAGGCATTTTGACAGAGGAAACAGTAGGGTGGAACTTAACGACAGCAAGCCTATCCGTCTTCACACGGATATTCAGCTTTATCCATCGACTGAAGGAAAAGCAAACCGCCGAAGAAATGGTCGAGCGACTTGGCGTAAAAACACCTTCTCTTGAAACGAAGGTGAAGTATCTATCTGGTGGAAATCAGCAAAAGGTTGTCATAGGCAAATGGCTGTTAGCTGAAGCCGATGTGTATATTTTTGATGAACCGACGAAGGGCGTGGACGTTGGAGCGAAAAAGGACATCTTTTCTCTGATTGCTGAACTTGCTGATCGTGGAAAATCAATCATTTATGCTTCAAGTGAACTGTCAGAAATTGCGGGCATAGCAGACCGTGTCTATGTGCTTTATGATGGCAGCATTGCCCGGGAAATGAAGCGGCCAATGACGGAAGAAGAACTTTTATATCATTCAACAGGAGGACAATCATGAGTGAACGACACATTTCACCTGTTCAACAAAGGAAAAAACAGCAGTCATCATTTCAACTGTTTGATTTCTTTTATCAATATGGCACGATTTTAACGATTGTTGTCTTAATTGTCGTCTTTTCGGCTGCGAATCCAGCCTTTTTACAATCTGGAAACCTCATCAATATTTTACGGTCAATCTCGATCGTAACCATTATTGCAGTGGGAATAACGATCTCATTGTCCGTGAATGGTTTTGATTTATCTGTAGGCTCCGTTGCCACGTTATCTAATGCGATTGTTATTTCCATGTTTGTATGGTTTTCGCAGAACCCACTCCTTGCCATTCTATCTGCACTTGCAGCTTCAATGATTGTCGGTCTGTTGAATGCATGGATGATTGTTAAAATGAAGATCCCAGATATGCTCATGACGTTAGCTATGATGTTTATCATACAAGGGCTGGCTCAAACGTATACAAAAGGAGCGACCATTTCAGAAAATATGGTCATGCCGGATGGCACCTTCTCCACTGGGACGATTCCAGCCTTTTTTAGTCACATCGGTCAGGTGCCCTATATCATTCTCATTATGGCGGCGATTGTGCTATTCGCGCATATCTTTATGACTTATACAAAGCATGGGCGATTTATGTACATCATTGGCGGGAATAAGGAAGCTGCTCGATTGTCTGGTATTCATGTCAACAAGTACAAATTCGTCGCATATCTCTTATCGGCTTTATTTGCAGCAATTGGGGGCATTGTGCTGGCTTCGAGAGTCATGACAGCAGAAATTAATGCAGGAACCCCCTACTTAATGGACGGAGTAGCTGCTGCCTTCATCGGTTTTTCAGTCATGGGCGCAGGCAAGCCAAATGCATTTGGTACATTTATAGGAGCTGTCCTCATCGGTATTTTACAAAATGGTTTGGTCATGATGTCTGTCCCTTATTACGCAATGGACATCGTAAAAGGATCTGTCCTTGCGTTGGCGTTGGCACTGACCTATTACAAACAGCGTAGCTAAATTTAAAACCAAACGAGTCGTTTCTCCGTCTAGTCATTGGACATCGGTGTAAAAGCCGCTTGCCAAAAGGAGATGACAAATAGAAATGAATCTGTCAGTAACCCATGTAGAAGATTTGAAAAATGTCATGGAAGATTGGAAAAATGAACTATTAGTCTATAAATTTGCGCTAGATGAGATGGACACAAAGTTTTCTATCATTAGCCAGGAGTACAACTTGATCCATGGACACAATCCAATAGAGCATACAAAATCACGTATCAAATCCTTTGAAAGCATTGCGAGTAAATTAGCTAGAAAAGGATGCGATATCACGACACAATGTGCCAAGGAGTATATTCATGATATCGCAGGTGTCCGTATCATTTGCTCCTTTATTCAAGATATTTATAATATTATCGATGTGTTGAGACAAAGAGAGGATTTGACCATCCTTGAGGTGAAAGATTATATCCAACATCCTAAACCGAATGGTTACCGTAGCCTTCATTTAATTGTTGAGATTCCCGTCTACTTAACCAATCGTGTAGAGTATGTGAAAGTCGAGATTCAAGTGCGGACGATCGCGATGGATTTCTGGGCAAGTCTTGAACATAAGATTTATTATAAAATGCAAAATGATATCCCTCATCAACTAACTGATGAGCTCAAAGAAGCGGCGGATATCGCCAATTACTTAGATGAAAAAATGCAAAATATTAAACGGGAAATCGATTGATCAAAAAAAGAGTAGCTGCTATGCAAACAGCTACTCCTTTTTATTCGTAGAAGCACATTAAGGATTGGTTCCACGATCTCCCTTTTGAATAATGGTTCCATCATTGTGTGAATGGGCAGATTGTTGATCAATTTGAGTGGAATGATCAACGAAAACCCCTGTCATAATAAGTATGAAAGCCGCCGTACTAGTTACGAGCCATTTCTTCATCCTTCAACAACTCCTCATCTTCAACTTTGTTTGAATGATAAAGCCTTATTCTGAAAATAAGTTGATTCTTCATGATGTCCGTTTTCTGTTAAGTACTCCGCGATGTCCTCACAAATAGCTTCAAGGTCTACGAGAAAGTTCATTGATTCTAATTGATCACAATAAGAAATGATTTGTTCCATCATATTGTTTGGCTGTAGCATGAGCAGTTCTAGAATGGATAATTTCAGCGAAATGTTGCGTTGTTTTAAATGATCTGCTTTTTGAAGTGAAAGCTGAACGTAATAGTGGAACAAACTAGTGTTTTTCAGTTTAAACAACGCTTTTGTATAGGCGTACATGGCAAGTAAATAGCCGCTTGGAGAAGAAGTTTCAAATGTTTCTAACAATAATGCTTTCTTTAGAAGCGGTGCAGCGTCGCTGTATTCTTTTTTCAGACTTTTAATAAAGGCGGCATTGCAGTATGCGTGACCGAGTAAGTCGAGATCTTCCATCTGTTCTAAGGAATGAATCACCTGTTGTAACAAAGCTTCTGCCTTGTCATATTTAGCTTGATCTGCATAATTCAATCCAAGCATCATTTGGCAGCTGATTGATTTTTTCACATAACATGGGTCTGCGTCATAAATTGATGAAGCCTTCTTTAAGTGGTGGATGGAGAGTAGAGTGGATCTAATATTGTAGTATAAGCACCCAGTTTTATAGTGAAATTCTGCTTTTTCAATGTCATCGTGCACGAGATCTAGGTTATTCTCTGCCAATTTTAAATGGTGAAAGGCTGTGTCATGATTGCCCCTACGCATTTCGTACATACCTTTAAAGAAATCGAAATAGTAGCTTAGCATATCATCGGTTCGAATCGCATCTTCATCGACAAAGAGACTGTGGTCTAACGAGGAAGTATCTTCGATCAGGTCTTTGAAGCGATACTCTAGTAATTGGTAGTAAAGCAATACGTCTTGATCCTCTTCCATTCGATCAAATGCCCGAAGGATGTCTTCTTTTAGTTGAATGGCGTCGTTTATTTCTCTTTTCTTCATCATGACATACCAGTCATTTAGCATATTCGCTACTTCGAAAGATGATAAAACACCTGTTTTTTCCAATTGTTATCCTCCTTTCTTCATAATTTAAATTGGATACCCACAATTTGTGAGTCTCATTCAATTGTCAATTCGCCTTTGAGGGATGGGAGGAAGTATATCATCAGTATCTTCTATTTTAAGCTGTCGACATCACATTGTAAAACATGTTTTTTCATGTAATTTCAACCAATAATGAAAAATAAAGGACCTAAAAACCGATTTTGTATACGCTTACAAAAAAATTCCGGTCGAAAAAGGCGCATTGGAAAATATATCACGATATCAATTAGGGAAATGACGATGTGTATGAATCACAGGAGGAATCTGCATTTCTGTAGGATTACCAACATTTTTTTGTAAGATTATATGACAAAAAAATTGTGATCCTCTCTCTTTTCAGAATAAAATGAGTTATTCGCAAAAAATAAAATTTTAAAAGACTATTGATCTAGAATTGTATAGATCTTTGGTATTGATAAATTTTTTTTACACACCGTAGATTTTGCATGGTATAGTAATATTGTTGTTGCGAATATTTAGACAAAACTGACAATAGGGGGTCGTGTTTTATGAAGAAATCGATGTTACTGATTATGGGACTTGTTGTTGTGCTCGTCATGGCAGCCTGTGGATCAAAATCAGAAAGTGGTTCAGGAGAAGGCAAGGACACATATAAAATTGGGATAGATACAACATATCCGCCATTTGAATATGAAAAAGATGGCAAGTATGAAGGGATAGATGTTGATTTAATCAACGCCATTGCGAAGGATCAAAACTTCAAGATTAAGCTTGAAGCAATGGACTTTTCGGGGATTATTCCAGCGATGCAAGCAGGTCAGCTTGATGTTGGGATGGGCGGTATGAGTATTACGGATGAGCGTAAAGAAAAAGTAGACTTCTCAGATCCATATTTCGAAGCTGGTTTAACGGTTGTCGTGAAAAAAGACAGCAGCATTAAATCAATTAATGATTTAAAGGGGAAAAAGCTAGCAGTCAAAAATGGTACAACAGGCGCGAAGTTCGCATCAGATAACGCAGATAAATATGGGTACGAAGTGATTCAATTTAATGACAGTCCATCAATGTTCCAAGAAGTGTCTAATGGAAACGCAGATGCATTGATTGAAGATTATCCTGTCATTACGTATGCCATTGCACAGCAAGATTTGAAGTTGAAAACAGTCGGGGACCGCTTGAATGGGGACGAATACGGGATCTCAGTGATGAAAGGTAAAAACCAAGACATCCTAGAAAAGATCAATAAAGGTCTTGAGAACCTGAAGAAAAGCGGAGAATACGACAAAATCATTGATAAATATTTGAAATCATAAAGCAAGTGAGGCGCGCACTATGCGCGCTTTCTTTATATGTCACCTGTATGTGAATGAGGGAGGGAGAAACATGGATACGATTATCAACGCATTTCCGTACTTAATGGATGGTTTGCAAACCACTTTATATATCTTCGCTGTTGCCATCATTTTAGGTTTTATCATCGGTTTAATTGTGGCACTATTTCGTCTGTCGCCATTTAGAATATTAAGGTTTATTTCACTCGTCTTTGTCAATGCAATTCGAGGCACGCCGTTTATCGTACAGCTATTCTTCATTTATTTTGGTTTAAATACACTTGAATTCATCTCACTCGATCGAGTGCCCGCAGGGATTATTACAGTCGCGATTAATGCAGGTGCTTATTTCTCAGAGATTATTCGTGCGGGAATTCAATCTATTGATAAAGGTCAATCAGAAGCTGCGCGTTCTCTTGGGTTTACAGGAAGCCAAAACATGCGCTTTATTGTTCTCCCACAGGCATTCCGCCGCATGCTACCAGCGATTACAAACCAAGCCATTATCAGCTTGAAAGACACGTCGCTCTTATCCATCATTGGCATCGCCGACATTATGCAAAGAGGGCAGGTTCAGGCATCGGCTACATTTGATCCTCTGAATGTCTGGCTCATTGTCGGTATCATTTATTTCGTGATCATTTATTTACTTTCTCTACTGGCAAGCTACGCAGAAAGGAGATTTGATGTCAAATGAGTATGATTACGGTGAAAAATTTAAAGAAATCCTTTGGCAATAACGAAGTGTTAAAGGATATTAATGCAGTCATCGAAGAAAAAGAAGTCGTTTGTGTTATTGGTCCGTCTGGGTCAGGGAAAAGTACATTTTTACGATGTCTCAATAAATTAGAAGATATTACAGCTGGAGAAGTCGTTGTTCACGGACATACGATTACAGATCCTAAAGTGAATATCAATAAAGTGCGCCAAGAAGTAGGAATGGTGTTTCAGCACTTTAATTTATTTCCACATAAAACGGTATTGGAAAATATCACAATTGCCCCTATTAAGGTGAAGGGTATCGAAAAGAAAGTAGCGGTCGAGAAAGCGTTAGACTTGCTTGAAAAAGTGGGCTTAAAAGATAAAGCAAAAAGTTATCCTAACCAATTATCTGGAGGACAAAAACAGCGTGTCGCGATTGCTCGAGCGTTAGCGATGGACCCGAAAGTGCTATTGTTCGATGAACCGACATCCGCACTTGATCCTGAAGTGGTCGGAGACGTATTAGCTGTCATGAAGCAATTAGCAGTTGAAGGAATGACGATGGTGGTTGTGACACATGAAATGGGCTTTGCGAGAGAAGTAGGAGATCGAGTGATCTTTATGGATGGTGGATATATTGTCGAAGAGAACAAACCAGAGGCTCTCTTCGGAAATCCACAGCAAGAACGGACAAAATCATTCCTTAGCAAAGTATTATAAAAAAAGAGTGAGAGCAGATATACATGCTCTTACTCTTTTTCTTTTGTGATGACTGGAAGGTCGCACTTCAATGGTAAAGCATTTCCTAGGAAATATTAACGTTGGAAGAACTCAATCCATTCTTGATCTGGCCCTCTGAAAAAGAAATAGCAATAGCCATTTGGCAAAGTTGTGATCTCTTCATCAATTAGCTCGATTTGCAGCTTTTGAATGCGGTTAAATTCAGCATGAATATGATCTGTTGTGAAAGCGAGATGATGAACCTTACCTTCAGATGGTAGGTCGTTGCTGTAGCCTTGTATTAACTCAATTTCTGTTTCGTCTTCATCCTTAAAGCCGAGGAATGCAAGCTCGATGACGCCGTTTGTGTGGGTGATCCGATCCTTTAATTTCATGCCGATCACCTTTTCATAAAAATCAATGGATTGATCAATATCGGTTACCATAATCCCTGTATGGTCTAAGCGCAATGTCGTCAAAAGAATAGCCTCCCTCTATGTCCTGTTTATATTTTTCTCCTCATCTTATCATAATAGAAGTAACGTATACATTCATATGGTAGGATAGAGAGAGTCAATTTAGAAGAAGGATGACACAAATGAAAAAAATCTCATTAAAGCAAACATTTGCAGAACAAGTAAAAAAGGGATACCCTCTGATCTCAAAAGATGCTGTCCTGCGTGTGAACGGTGTAAAGGAAGGCGACCTCATTGAGTGGGTGGATGAAAGAGGTTCTTTTTTAGGTAAAGGGTATTATGGTGTGCAGAATAAAGGGATTGGTTGGGTGCTTTCATTTGATGCGAATGAAAAGATAGACCAGGCCTTTTTTGTCTCGAAGTTAGAACAAGCAGCCAAAAGTAGGACGCATTTATTTCGTGATGTGCAGACGACTGCTTTCAGGGTGTTCAATGGAGAGGGCGATGGTATCGGCGGAATCACCATTGATTATTACGATGGGTTTTATCTTCTCCAATGGTACAGCGAAGGAATTTATACATTGAAATCAGATCTGTTGAGTGCGCTTGAACAAGTCTATCCAGATTACAAAGGCATTTATGAAAAGAAACGGTTTGATACATCTGGCCAATATATTGAGGACGATGATTTTGTCAAAGGAGAGAAGGGCGAATTTCCTCTGATCGTAAAAGAAAACGGAATGAATGTGGCGGTTTACTTAAATGATGGTGCCATGACAGGGATTTTCCTTGATCAGCGCCATGTGCGAAAGGCCATTCGTGATCGATATGCGAAAGGAAAGACGGTTCTCAATACGTTTTCATATACAGGCGCCTTCTCGGTTGCGGCTGCGCTTGGTGAAGCGAGTCGTACGACAAGTGTGGATGTGGCGAACCGAAGTTTGAAAAAAACATCCGAGCAGTTTGAGGTAAACGGAATTGATGTAGCTGGACATGACATCAAGGTGATGGATGTCTTTAAATATTTCCCGTTTGCAGCGAAAAAGGGATGGACGTATGATGTAGTCATTTTAGACCCGCCCTCCTTTGCACGAACGAAAAAACATACTTTTAGTGCAGCGAAGGATTATAAGAAGCTGTTAAAAGAAGCGATTCAGATTACAGCTGAGAATGGCGTCATTGTTGCATCGACCAATAGCAGTGCATTCGGAATGAAAAAGTTTAAAGGGTTTATTGATCAGGCCTTTAAAGAATCTGGGAAAACGTATCGGATTCTTGAAGAATACACACTTCCTGAGGATTTCCGTACGACCAAACATTATCCTGAAGGGAATTATTTAAAGGTTGTCTTCATCCAAGCATAATAAAAAAGCCATTTTCCGAAAAAGGGAAATGGCTTTTTCTATAAGGCGAGCGATATGAGAAGGGGGGCGACACATAGTGTAATAATGGCAGAGATAATCATGGATACACTTGAGATCGTGCCTGAGATAGAGCTTAACTCAAAGGCTTTCGATGTCCCTACTCCATGTGCACCTGTACCAAGCAACACGCCTTTTGCAATGTCATTATCAATGCGGAAATAACGGATGATCAAGGGGCCGATGATAGAGCCGAATAGTGCCGTCAAAATGACGAATACAGCCGTCACGGACGGTACACCGCCGATCATTTCTGATACGCTCATCGCAATAGGGGTTGTCACCGATCTTGGTACTAGACTTTCAATAAGACCTGTGTCCAAATGGAACAACTTGGCGATAAATGCTGTTGACAGGATGGCGATCACAGACCCTGAGGCCACGTTTAAAATAATTTCAACGGCATGCTTCTTCAAAATGTGAAAATACTTATATAAAGGAATGGCGAAAGCGACAGTCGCTGGCTGAAGCATATTCGTAAGCCACTTCCCGCCTTGGTTATAAGCGTCGTAAGGAATATCTACGAATAACAATAGAACCACGAGGACGAGAGGGGTCACAAGTAAAGGTGAGACATACACTTTTGGATGCCGTTTGTAAATCGCTTTAGATCCAAGGTATAAAAGGACAGTGATGATGAGAAAAAGTCCACCAACTAACATTGCTTCTTTCGCTCCTTTCTTGTGGCAATCATTTGCGTCATCACGCCAGTAGAGAGCATGACAACAAATGTACTAAGCAAGACGACGAGGACAATACTAGTGCCAGATTGTGAGAGTAAGGCTCCATAATCAATCACTCCAACAGCTGATGGAATGAAGAAAAGCAGTAGCTCCCCAAGCAGCCATACAGCACCAAGCTCAATCCATTTTAATTTAATGATGTTAAAATGAAGTAATAAGAAAATGACGAGAATGCCTAAGATCGTACCTGGAATTCTTAAATGCAAAAAGGCCGCCAGCGCATTCATCCATTTCGCAAAAACGAATAGAGCCATAATCTGAAGGGTCGCAATCAACGGCGTTTTGAGCAATTGCATTTTCTATTCACTCCTTTATATTAAAAATGTTCACTGTTTCACAAAAGCGCAACAATTCTTCAATTGATGAGCTTACTTAAAGTGTACAGCACGTTGTATTATAGGTAAAATACATATATCGAATAGTTATTATTCCTTTTATCTATAGGAAGGGGGAACCGTGTGGACATTAGACATTTAACCTATTTCTTAGAAGTTGCAAGGTGGAAGAGCTTTACAAAAGCATCGCAAGCCCTTTACGTGTCACAGCCGACAATCTCTAAAATGGTTAAAAACCTTGAGGAAGAGCTAGGTGTGCAATTGTTTTACCGAAATGGACGGCAGATTGAAATGACAGACGCTGGTCAAACGATGTATACGCAGGCGAGTGAGATCACACAATCATTTCAGAATTTGACAAATGAATTAAATGATTTAATGAATGTGAAGAAAGGGCATATCCGGATTGGACTGCCACCGATGATTGGCTCTAGTTTCTTCCCAAATGTCATGGGGGAATTCCGGCAACAGTATCCAGACGTGACGTTTCAATTGGTCGAACATGGCTCGATTAAAGTGGAGGAAGGTGTGGAGGACGGTTCGTTAGATATTGGTGTCATTGTGCTGCCTGCAAATGATAAAATCTTTCATACACACACCATTATAAAAGAGAACATGAAGCTTGTAACGCACCCATCACATCCGATGGCAGAAAGTGAAGAAGTACATTTAGCCGATTTAAAGGAAGAGTCCTTTATTTTCTTTAGAGAAGATTTTGTTCTTCATAGCCGAATATTGAATGAATGCATGAATGCCGGATTTCGGCCTAATGTCATTTATGAAACCTCGCAATGGGATTTCATTAGTGAAATGGTGGCTGAGAATCTTGGGATCGGGCTTCTTCCTGAGCGTATTTGTCGTGACCTTGATCCTGAAAAGGTGAGGGTCATCTCATTACGTCCGGCGATCCCGTGGCATTTAGGGGTGATTTGGCGAAAGGATCGTTACTTGTCATTTGCGGCAAGAGAATGGTTGAAGCATACAAAATCCTATGCTTGGGATGCAGAGTAAAAGGGAGGATGAGATAGATGAAATTAAGCTACGCATCGGGTCTATTGGAGAAGGTTCGATCCCAAAATCCATTGATTCACCATATAACCAATCAAGTCGTGATGAATTTTACAGCCAATGGATTGCTTGCTTTAGGTGCGTCACCTGTCATGGCGAGTGCCAAAGAAGAAGTCGCTGAAATGGCCCAATTGGCAGATGCGCTTGTTTTAAATATTGGTACATTATCGAAAGACAGTGTTGAGGCGATGAGCATCGCTGGACAAGCCGCTAATCAAAAAGGGGTACCTGTTTTATTAGATCCTGTTGGTGTCGGTGCGACAACGTTTCGGACGAGTGCCGCAAAGCGGCTTTTACAACAAGTACAGGTGTCTATTGTCAGAGGAAATGCTGCTGAAATCGCTCATTTGGTTGAAGTAGACGGATGGGAGCTAAAGGGGGTAGATGCAAAAGAGACAGCGAATGGTGACGTATCTTCATTAGCCAAGCGAGCGGCGATAGCACTGCGGACGATCGTAGTCATTACCGGAAAAGTGGATGTCGTTTCAGATGGACAGGTGGTCATTTCTATTCATAATGGACATGAGATGTTGACGAAGGTGACAGGAGCCGGATGCTTACTCACATCGGTGATTGGTGCATTTTGTGCAACAAGTGAATCGCCACTTGAAGCGTCGGCATCTGCTCTCCTGTTTTATGGTGTTGCTGCAGAAAGAGCAGCCCTGCAATCAAAAGAGCGTGGACCAGGCACATTCCAAATGGAGCTGTTAAACGAATTATCAAACACAAGTGTCCATGATGTGATGACGTTAGGGAAAATAGGGGGAGATCTAGATGGCAAGAGTTGATCAACAACAATTGAAGCAGCAGTTATCGGTCTATTTTATTATGGGGACAACTAATACAAGCAGGCAGCCGCTTGAAGTCATCAAAGATGCCATTGAAGGTGGGATGACGATGTTCCAATTTCGTGAAAAGGGTGAAGGTGCATTGCAAGGTGAGGCGAAGAAACAATTGGCCAGACAAATCCAAGTCCTTTGCCGAGAAGCGCACATCCCTTTTATCGTAAATGATGATGTCCAGCTTGCCATAGACATTGATGCAGACGGTGTTCACGTTGGTCAAGAGGATGCAACGGCACAAGATGTGAGAAGAAAAATTGGAGATAAAATATTGGGCATCTCAACTCATAATCTAAATGAGGTCGAACAGGCCATAAAGGATGGGGCAGATTATGTGGGCATGGGGCCAGTCTATCCAACAGAAACGAAAAAGGATACACGCAGTGTTCAAGGCGTCTCATTCATCACTGAAGTGAGGCAAAATGGGCTTGATATCCCGATTGTTGGGATTGGAGGCATCACATATGAAAATGCTGCACACGTCATACGAGCGGGCGCAGATGGCATTAGTCTGATTAGCGCCATTAGCCAAAGCATTCATCCTGAAAAGGTCACACAAGAACTCAAATCTCTTATCGTATCAGAAAAAGTCGCTCTCTCAGCCGATTGAAGCATGGATTCACTTATCCATGCTTTTTTTTATTTGGGTGAAAATAGACAGGTGCGTCAAGATTGTGTACAATTCAAATGTTCGATCGTTTTCGAAATGACAGGAAGATAAAGGGAGATGGGCCATGGAAGTGCTAGATACATATTTTCGTCGATATGATGAGGCAGGAAAAAGTCAGGAGCAAATGGCAGATTTATTGGATTTGTTTTCGGATGATCTCCTGATCGTTCTAAATGGTGAGCAAAAGCCTGGGATCGATGCGTTCACACAATTTTTAAACACATTCTTTCATGTACATGAAGACATTAAGCATATGTGGGATGGATGGGTGCAAAGAGAAGATGGAAAGTATGAAACAAACTGGGCCGTGTGTGGAAAGCTGACAGATGGTCGTGTGTATACAGCAGAAGGAGTAGATATTGCCGAGCTTGACGACAAAGGGAAGATCGTTTATTTAGAAAATATCCCGAAAAACCCAGAACTATTCAAGCGATATTAAGAAGCCGCTCTATCAACGGCTTCTTTTATTTGTCCAAAGAATATGCTTTGATCGCTTCTTCCGCCGATATGTCTTTGTCAAATAAGAGATAGCGGCTATATACTTCAATGAAGTGTATTGATTGATCTTCGATACGATCTACTAGCTCAAAGATGTCTAATATCGCGACTAGTTTAGTAGTGGTTTGCCCATGATTGGCATTTTCAAAGGTGTCATCGGGGAAGCTGTCTTTTACAATGTGTTTCACTTTACGGCGGTTTTTAGCCCTGACCAAAATGATTCGTTCTTCAAATATTTTATCGTCGCTGTCGTTGGGTGATGAAATAGACTCAAATAACAATTTTGCTGAATAAATGTGATGCATATGTAACTCCTTATCTTCTGTATCAGACTACCTTTACATAATATGGTATGATGCTTTGTGATAGAGTGCAAATAAAATCTGTTTCACAAGGGACGGAGATGCGAAATATCACTGATAACAGAGGAGAAGATCATGAAATTTTACTGATCATGTTAACCTGTTGTTCACTTATCACGTTTAAAAAAATGGCTAGGTTATAAAGATATAGACGTAAAATCAAAGGACAATTTAAACCATATTGAGATGTTGATTGAAGTCAACATAAAAGCCGGCTCAACAGCCGGCTTTCTCTCATGCATCCGTATCCATATGCATCCCGGTATGTGCCTTTACTTGAATTTCAGTAAAGGTGTCTTCATCGGCTTTCTCAGAGGAGAAAATCGTGCCAAGGTATGCGGCAAGGAATCCAAGTGGGATAGAGATAATCCCAGGATTGGATAGCGGAATGAGTGGTTCTCCTGTGAAGATGGCTGCCCCCGATGGATCCCAAACGCTTGGGCTGAGCGATACAATGATCAGTGCACTCAAAAGCCCTGTTAAGCTTCCGGCAATGGCACCAGTCGAGTTGAATCGTTTCCAAAAGACAGTGAAGAGAATCAATGGTAAATTCGCACTTGCTGCAACTGCGAAGGCAAGAGAGACAAGAAAAGCAACGTTTAAAGACTGGGCAAATAACGCTAGCACGATGGAGAGAATGGACACACCAATAGACGCAAATCGAGCGGCCTTTACTTGTTCCCGTTCACTTGCTTTTCCTTTACGAATGATTTGGCTGTAAAAATCATGGGCAAAGGCAGATGCGGCAGACAGCACGAGACCCGTCACTACAGCCAAAATGGTCGCAAACGCGATGGCGGAGACAAAGGCAAATAAGAAATCCCCGCCCAGTGCTTGTGCGAGCAACGGTGCGGCCATATTTCCTGCGGCATCGGCTGCTGTGATCGCATCTGATCCGACAAAGGCAGCGGCACCAAAGCCAAGGAAAACCGTCATCAAATAAAAGACCCCAATGATCCAAGTAGCTGAAAGCACAGATTTCCGTGCAGAAATGGCATCTTTCACCGTATAAAAACGGATCAAAATATGTGGCAAACCTGCCGTTCCAAGTACCAGGGCGAGGTTTAGGGACAGGGTTTCTAATGGCACATTATATTTATTTCCCGGTTGGAGGAAAGAATCACCGAGAGGGGTCGCTGTTTTCATCTGTTCAAACATGTTCAACAGGTTGAAATCAAATTTTGCAAATACAAGGATGGAAATGATGAGTGTTCCAAGCATGAGGAGAACGGCTTTTGTGATTTGTACCCAGCTAGTCGCAATCATGCCGCCAAACACCACATAAATGGTCATTAATACGCCCACAATCAACACGGCAATCCAATAATCAATGCCGAGAAGCAGTTTAATTAATGCGCCTGCCCCAACTAGCTGTGCAATCATATAAAAAGTTGAAACGGTGATGGTATTAAAGGCAGCTACCCCCCGAATGGCAGGGCGTTTAAATCGGGCAGCGATCATATCTGCCATCGTGTACTTTCCTAGATTTCGAAGTGGTTCAGCCACAACATAGAGGACAACCAGATATGCCACAAGGAATCCAATGCTATAGAAAAATCCATCAAATCCGTTTAATGCAATCATTCCCGCGATACCTAAAAATGAGGCAGCCGACATATAATCCCCAGCGATGGCAAGACCGTTTTGGAAGCCAGTCAGCCCTCCTCCCGCTGTATAAAAATCACTTGCATTACTCGTTTTTTTAGCCGCAAAATACGTGATGACCAACGTGAGTCCTACGATCGCTATGAATAAAATAAAAGCGGTCATACTCATTCGTCATCACCTCTTGCATCCATACTCTTTAAAGCGCTTACATATTTATCGAACTGAGCAGCTTTTCTCGCATAAATGGCACATAAAATCCATGTCATCAAGAATTGCATGAGGGCGAATAACCAAGCCCATGAGATAGCACCAATGGCTGGTGTGTTCAAAAAGGTGAAATAAGATGTAGCTACTGGCAGTGAAAAGTAAAAAAGAAAAAAGAAAATCGTCATCGGAACTATAAATCGGCGTTTTTCCTCAAGAAGTGTCCGGAAATTCTCTGAAGCGGCAACCTTCTGATAATGCACTTTTTTTTCTGCCATCGTTTCCTCCTTTAGACGAATTAGGGACAAGGTACTCCAATGTATGAAACGATCTAGTTGTTTATGACAGTATAACAAAAAAACGCACCTATAAAAGGTGCTTTTTACCGATAATTCTCAAGGAATGTTCGCCGTGCTTTTTCATATGCCTCTGCATCAAAATGATCTCCACATTTGTGGATACACCAAGGCTCCTCTTGTTTAGCAATCCCGACATCATAGCCTTGCATCGTAAATTCAAAAGACTGCGACACATCATAAAAATGAAAGCCATCAAAGAGGTCATCACGCCATTTCACATCATATTGTGTCGCCATGAAGAGACCGTCAATCGCCGATGCTTTGATATACGGTTGAGTCTCTGCTTGGACATGTGATGATTCAAAGGACAGTAGCTGGTAAGTGTCGTGCCGATATTCAATGACCTTTCCTCTACACGCAGGACTCTCCCACCAAATCCCGCTCTCTGGCACAATATCTGCCCCAATCACCCCAACCATTCCAAGCGACGGATTTTGCAAAAATAACGGGATGAGCTCAAGCAACATCTGTTGTTTGAAAATGAGTGTATCTTGGTGAAGATATATCTTAAATTGGGCGGGATGTGCGAGGGCTTCATTATACCCTGAAGCCATACTTGATGCGTTTCTAATGGGTAAGACCTCTACATGATACCCATGCGGGGCTGGGAGTGAGGCGATTTGGCGAAAACAAGCTTGAAACATCGTTTCATCATTCACGCACAAAACAAAGAGAATGGTAGAACTATTCATTCAACTGAACCGCCTCAATCACGTATTGATAGGCTGTTGACGCGTCGTTAAAATCAAAACGGATGCCATGCTTGACGAGCAGTTCATGTAAATCATGTGTGACCTTCTCATAGGAAGGATGCTGAACGCGTATGGTTTCCACTTCACGAATGCGGAAACCAGCAGAATGAAAGAGTGCATGTATTTCATGTAAGGTAAAAAAGCGTAAGTGGGTTTGATCCATCAGCCCTGCATCTGTATAAGAAAATCTCCCAGCTAGCAGTTCTAAGACTGTTGAAATGTGGCCGATATTTGGAATGGAAGACAGGATCACGCCCTCTTTTTTTAGGAAGGGTTTGACCTTTTTTAATACTGCCCACGGATCCAATAAGTGTTCGAGTACGTCTCCGAAAACGATACAGTCAAACTGTTCATGTTGATATGGAAGCGCCATTTGTTCAATATTGCCACATAGCACATGATCTAGCTCTTGTTCAGCTTGCTTTGCAGCATCCTCAAATGATTCAATACCAAAAATGGTTCGGCCTTTTTGTTTCAAGGCTTTTCCGAGCTTCCCTGTACCGCATCCGATATCTAAAAGAGATGTCCATTCATCTCGAATATGATCTACGATGACAGGATTGGCACCATGATAATACTGATCTTCTTTTTGATGATAATAGGATAGAGAATCTGAACTCACGCTTACCCACCTTTCTCCATTCACATGGCTTTCATCTTACTATATGGGTGGGAAGCTTGTTTTTATGACGAGGGAAGGGTCGCTTACATGAATCATGCTGAAAAAAGAATCGTATAGAGAACAGGAAACGGACTGTCCTCCTATATAGAAAGACAGAACCCCCATTTATTGGATGGGCTTGGTATGGAGAGGTGTTCAATTATTGTAGCGTATCGTCATGAAAGGATTTTCAAAAGGTCAATTGACAGGTCAGAACTTTTAGCCAAAGCAGTCTGAAAGACAAAGGATAACGGCGTTGATTTACGGTTTGTTTATCGTCTTCTGATCACCGTTGGATGTTAAAAAAGCTTGTATTTCTTCGATGCCTAGTCCAATTTTTTTCGCTTCCTGAATCAAATAAACCCACTCTTCGTCAACTCTTCTTTTCACTTGCGTATCCATAATATCCTCCAGTTCAATAAGACATATTCATCTGCAACCAATGACTTGAACAAACCGTCTAATAACTGTCCGTGCTTGTGAAAGCAGTGACAAACTAGATTTTTGTCGAAAATTGATGACATTTAACCTATTTTGTAAAAACGATCACCTACCACGTCCCTAAAAAAATGACTAAAAAACCCATAAATATTGATTTCTTACTTCTAATAATAAACAAATGTAAAGTCGGTTAAAAGATTATAAATTAAAATAATGATAAAGACCTAAATCAATTGACTCATACAAATCATCTAGCTTAACATATGCCATCGTTAGGAACAATTTCATCTTTACAGAACGTACATATTGTTCGTTTGGGAAGTTCTTTCCAAGATGGTATCCTAATAGAAATAGAAACCAACAAGAAGGAATGAAGAAAGACATGTATAGCCTTTTTCAAAAGTATCAAGAAGTTGTCATGTATATTGTCATGGGTGTATGTACAACCATTGTCAACATAGTCAGCTTCTATTTATTCGTTGAGATGTTTTCCATGGATTATAAAACAGCGACGGTTGTTTCATGGGTATTTGCTGTTCTCTTTGCTTATATCACCAACAAGAAGTATGTCTTCAAACAGAAGGCAAATGACATCAAAAGCCTCATGCGAGAGATCTCTTCGTTTTTTAGTGTGCGTCTCATATCTCTAGGTGTAGATCTAGGGCTGATGATTTTATTTGTCAGCCAGATGGCGCTCAATGAAACTGTCGCAAAGATTCTTGTTAACTTTGTGATTGTCGTGGTGAATTATGTCGCCAGTAAATGGTTCGTTTTCAAGAAAACAAAAGAAGATGCGATTTAACACAGAAAAAGATAGGTGAATGAACATGTGCAGCAGGCCAGACGAATTATATGATGCCATATATCAACAAACAGAAAAGCAGCATGAACAAGTGCTGAGGCTAGTCAAGGAAATGACCGCACATCCAGAAGCGTTTTCAGAACAAGAAAAGGAAAAGATCAACCGTATGGACATTGCGCTTCAAACAGCAACGGACATCTTAGAAAATTTGATGACCCCTGACACGCAAATGACCATTGTTTTAAGACAAGGGAGAATTCGTGTTGATCTGACGAAAGCATAAAAGAAAGCAGCCAACTGAAAAGCGGCTGCTTTTTTATGCATCGCTTGTTTCCCGCAGTTGCTTTGGAGACATGCCGATTTTCTTTCGAAAGACTTTATTCAAGTAATTCGCATTTCGGTAGCCGCACTGTATGGCGATTTCTTCAATCGAATATTTCGTTGTTTTCAGTAACGTTTCCGCCTTCTCTAGTCGAATATTGGTTAAGTAGTGAATGGGTGTAAAACCAGTTGCTTTTTTGAACTCTCTCGTAAAATGACTTTTGGATAAACGTGCCGCAGAGGCCATATCGTCAGGGCCGATTTCTTCGTGAAAATGATGGCTCGCAAATAAAGCGGCTTGTACGATTGGCTCAGGCCATTTCTCCATTTGTCCCTCAAGCTTTGGCAAATAAGAATACAGTTCCATGACAAATTGATAAGCAAGACTGGATCCCTCAAACGGATTGGTAATCCGTCTTTCACTGGCCTCATCATAAATCTTCTTGAGTAGGCGAATTGGTTTGGAGTTTGGATGAAAACGCATGACCTGCTTCCCTTGATCCATAAATTGATCAAAGCAAAGATCACAGGCTTCCCCGTAAAGTGTCAAGTACATGAATTCCCAATGCTCACTGCCTTCTGGAAAATAGTATTGATAGGCACCTGGACTTTTCACAAGAAAGGCCTGTCCTGGCAATACCTTGAATCTCTTCTGTCCAATTTCGATCATGCCATGACCGGACAATGTGAGCTGAAAGATGCATTTGCCTTGATCCTTTCGCTCTACGCCATTCCAGCGATATAACGAAGATGATTGAACGTCCCAGCCAACAGACCAAATTTGCGCCGGCAGTGTCACATCAGAATGGTGAAAACGAAATGCAAATGCTTCCTTCTTCAAATTGGAAATCCCCCTTCACAGCAAAAAACAACCTTTTTCTATTTTGAATCATGGTACACCTCATATCTCATCGTACCATTCACAGCAAAAAAAGGGTATTTTTAAACGGTTTTTTTACCATTGAACTCCATCTATTTAGCCAACTACAATAGGAATATGAGGAAATAAAAGGGGGAAATGGATATGATCGAAAACGTGCGAATGGCATTTCAGCAGCACTTTGGACAAAGAGAAGGATTGCGTTATTTTTTTGCTCCAGGCAGGGTGAACCTAATTGGTGAACATATTGATTACAATGGAGGTCATGTTTTCCCATGTACCTTGACCCTTGGTACTTATGCAGTAGCGGCAAAGCGATCGGACAGACGCGTTAGAATGTATTCCTTGAACTTTGAAGGAGAAGGTGTGAAAGAAATGGATCTTTCTGAAATCGCTTACGTGGAGGCCGATGGCTGGGCGAACTATCCAAAGGGTGTCTTCCGTCAATTGATAGAAGCTGGCATGAACATCAATGAAGGCTTTGACATTGTGTATGGTGGAAATATCCCAAACGGTGCCGGTCTCTCATCATCTGCCTCCATTGAGCTTGTCACTGCTGTATTGGTGAATGAATGGTATTCACTTGGCATATCAAAAGTGGATCTTGCCCTTCTGACGCAGCGTGCAGAAAATGAGTTCATTGGCGTCAATTGCGGCATTATGGATCAATTTTCAATCAGTCTTGGAAAAGAGGATCATGCCATTCTATTGAACTGTGACACTCTTCATTATGAATACAGCCCATTTCAGCAAAGCGGTTTATCTCTAGTGATCGCCAATACAAACAAACAGCGAACACTAGCAGACTCCAAATATAATGAACGCCGAGCAGAGTGTCAGGCGGCATTGGACGATCTTAGAAAAGAAATGGACCTTGCCCATTTATGTGAATTAACTGTTGATGAATTTGATCAACATGCCCACCTCATCCAAGATGAAACAAGTCGTAAACGTGCGAGACATGCTGTGACAGAAAATGAGCGGACATTGAGAGCGGTACAACTTCTGAAAGATGGTAAAATTGAGGAAATGGGTGCTCTCCTGAAAGCCTCTCATCTTTCTTTAAAAAACGATTATGAAGTGACTGGTATTGAACTAGACGCATTGGCTGAAGCAGCTTGGCGTCACCCTGGCATCATTGGTTCTCGTATGACCGGTGCCGGTTTTGGTGGCTGTACAGTCAGTATTGTAAAAGAAGAGCAGTTGGACTCATTTATAGAAGAAACGGGAGCGGCTTATTTGAAAGAAACAGGGATGAGGGCCTCGTTTTACACGGCTGGAATCGGAGGCGGCGCACGAGAATTAACGAAGGAGGAAATGGAATGGCGATTTTAGTATGCGGAGGAGCAGGCTATATTGGTAGCCACGCGGTAGCGGCTCTTTTAGAAAAAGGAGAACAAGTGGTCATTGTTGATCATTTACAGACAGGCCACAAAGAAGCAGTTGTAGAAGGGGCTGTATTCGAGCAAGGGGATTTAAGAGATCGCGCTTTTTTAAGACATGTCTTTCAAACACATCCGATTGAAGCGGTGATGCATTTCGCTGCAGATTCACTTGTTGGTGAAAGTGTAACAGACCCGCTCAAATACTACGATAACAATGTCGGCGGAGCGACGGTTTTACTTCAAGTAATGAATGAATTTGGAGTGAAGAACATCGTATTTTCCTCAACAGCTGCTACATACGGTGAACCAAAGCACGTCCCGATTGTTGAAACGGATGAAACGAACCCAACGAATCCGTATGGAGAAACAAAACTAGCCATTGAGAAAATGTTGAAATGGTCAGAGAAAGCGTATGGCATAGAGTATGTCGTGCTTCGTTATTTTAATGTAGCAGGTGCACATTCAGAAGGCATTCTCGGCGAAGATCACCAACCAGAGACGCATCTGATTCCGATTATTCTTCAAGTCGCTTTAGGGAAGCGTGACCAGATCATGATTTACGGTGATGATTATGAGACAGAGGATGGCACGTGTGTCAGGGATTATATTCATGTGATGGATTTAGTAGAGGCACATATACGAGCGGTTGATCGCTTGCGTCAAGGAAAAGGAAGTGCAACGTACAATTTAGGAAATGGCACTGGATTTTCTGTGAAGCAGGTGATAGAAGTGGCAAGAGAGGTCACGGGTCATGACATCCCAGCGCAGATAGCAGCAAGACGAGCGGGAGATCCGGCAAAGCTCATCGCTTCTTCTGAGAAGGCACTTCAAGAACTAGGGTGGAAGCCTCGTTATGCCGACCTTCAGACCATCATTCAAAGCGCATGGGATTGGTTCCAAACACATCCAGATGGCTATCGGAGTGAATAAAGGCTAGCAGGCAAGAGAGGGGATGGTGGGAATGACCATTGATATTCATGAAAAGCTGGAGCAGTTGATTGGATACGGGATTGAAAAGGAACTCATCACACCACTAGATTTAGACTATACGAGAAATCGATTGCTAGAGGTGCTTGGGATTGATGATGCGAAGGTAAGAGCGGTCACAGGAGCTAGCGACCTTGAAGAGATATTGACGCCGATGTTGGATTGGGCGGTTGAAACAGGTCTTCTTCCAGAAGGGACAGACACGTACCGTGATTTATTAGATGCCAAAATAATGGGTTGTTTGGTGGCGCCGCCAAGCGTCATCTATGCCAAGTTTGAAGAAATACGTCTACTAGAGGGACCGAAGGCAGCCACAAGTTGGTTTTACGACATGCAAAAACATGCACATTACATTCATACGGGCAGAGTTGCTAAAAATGTTCAGTGGTTTACAGCGACAGACGACGGTGTACTAGAAATCACCATTAATCTATCTAAACCAGAGAAAGACCCAAAGGCAATTGCTGAAGCGAAGAAGCTCACTCAAAAGCAATATCCTCAATGCTTACTTTGTAAAGAAAATGTTGGATTTCAAGGACGGATCAATCATCCGGCAAGACAGAATCATAGAATTATCCCTGTGACATTAAGAGAAGAATCGTGGTTTTTGCAATTTTCACCTTATGTGTATTACAACGAGCATTGTATTGTGTTCAAGGGCGAGCACGAGCCGATGAAGATCACGAAAAAGACCTTTGAACGCCTACTTTCCTTCCTATCGATCTATCCGCATTATTTTATTGGATCAAACGCCGATCTGCCAATTGTTGGTGGTAGCATATTAAGTCATGATCATTTCCAAGGGGGCGCGCATGAATTTCCGATGGCGAAGGCAGAGGTGGAGGATCACTTTTCTCTGAGAGCATATCCGGGTGTAAAGACTGGCATTGTGAAGTGGCCGATGTCTGTCATTCGCTTGCAAAGTGACAATGAGGAGGAGCTTGCAGACGCAGCAGATTTCATTCTGAATGAATGGAAAAGGTATTCCGATGAACAGGTGGGTCTGATCGCTTATACAGGCGATACCCCCCACAACACCATCACACCGATCGCACGCCGGCATGGGCAAGCATATGAATTAGATCTTGTCTTGCGAAATAACCGTACAGATGAACAGCACCCAGATGGAATTTTTCATCCTCATGAAGAAGTTCATCATATTAAAAAAGAGAATATTGGATTAATTGAAGTGATGGGGCTTGCTGTCCTCCCTGGAAGATTAGCAGAGGAATTAAGCCAATTAAAAGAAGCGTTATTATCCAAGCACCCACTTGAAGACATCAAGGCCCGTCCCGCTATCAGAAAGCACGGAAAATGGGCGGAGCGAATGCTGAAAGAGCACACCTTCACAGAGGGCAATACAGAAGCTATTTTACAAGAGGAAATTGGACGTATCTTTTCTCGTATTCTCTCCCAAGCAGGTGTGTTTAAACGAACTGTGGAAGGGAAAAAGGGTTTTAAACGATTCATTGATACATTAAATGTGGGTAGGTGATGACATGATTGAACAAGTGAGAGCCATCATGGAGGAAAAACAACTGGACGGTATCTTGATTCAAAAACGAAATAACTTTTCATGGCTAACAGGTGGAAGAAGGAATCATATTGTATTAAACACACCAGAAGGGGTTTGTCGGTTACTCGTATGGAAGAATGACATTGTCTTGATTGTGAATCAAATGGAGGAAAAACGAATCATCGAAGAAGAAATGGCATTTTTTGGACATCCGTATCAAGTGGTCACAATGGACTGGTTTGAAGATGATGACACCTACATTCAAGCACTCACAAAAGAGAAACGTATGGGGTCAGACACTCAGGTGGAAGGGTTTGAATGGATCGAACCAGACTTGTCACATGTGCGCTCCGTTCTTTCTGCACCACAACTCAAGCAATATGAAGCCCTTTGCTATGAAACCGCATGTATTGTAGAGAGTGTTTGTAAGGAAATCCTTCCGGGACAAACGGAACATGAAATTGCGGCTCTTGTCGCCAAGAAAGCATTGACGAAAGGAATGACAATTGAAGTCCTGCTTGTCGCAACCGATGACCGTATCCACCAATACCGTCATCCGATTCCAACAGATAAAGTTCTTCAAAAGCATGCACTTGTTGTCCTTTGTGCTGAACGGCATGGACTCGTCGCAAACGTTACAAGGTCCGTCTATTTTGGGCAACTGCCAAAAACACTTGAAGAAAACAAAGAGCGGCTGGCACGCATTGACACCGTCATGAATGCAGCGACACGACCTGGAAGAACGATTGGCGATGTACTAAAAAGAGGGATTGCACAATATGAAAAAGAGGGGTTTCCTGATAATTGGAAAAAGCTCCATCAAGGCGGAAAGACAGGGTATGTGTCAAGGGAAATCATCGCCGTACCTTCATCAAAGGAAGACGTTCAGCTTCATCAAGTATTCACATGGAACCCTTCGCTACCTGGACTAAAATCAGAGGATACGATGGTAGTAGAAGAAAAGGGGAATCGCTTTTTAACGTATACTGGGCAATGGGTATACATTGACATTGAACATGATGGGGTCCTGTATAAACGACCTGACCTATTGATCAGACATGAATAACGAACGAGTGCCGGCGATGAGCCGGTTTTTTTGTCGAATCTTTTAGTAGGATTTAGGTGCATTTATCAGAAATGCCAAATCTTACAGCATATAAGGGAAGGATCGACGCTTTCTTTTCTTGTCTACGTGGGGTAGAATGGGGGAGGTTTTCGTCGAATATAGGGACGTGATTAGAAAGTTTACTAGGATAAAATTTCATTCAGTTTAATTGAAATTTGACCAAACTTTTTTATTGTGGTAAACCTAAATTTGACAAACTTTTTGTTTGGATGTCGTTTGCCTTCAACTCTCAACTTTTCTATTTCCTAGAAATTTATTGTGTATACAATAATATAAATTTATGTCGAATTTATGACATTTTAATAGAATTATGTTGAAAAATAAATGAACTTTTGAAAAAAGGGGAGCTAACTCCTACAGATTTTGATAGCATTACAAAGGGAAGAAAAGTTTTGGAAGGCAGATGGCTTTTCACAATGATTCAGCAATTTATACATTATCTAAGGAAGGATGGTGATCTTCTTGTTCAGAGCCATTAAACCTATGCTTTTATTAGCGATGCTCGTGAGTGTTTTTGTATTAGGAGGTTGCAGCAATATCGCTGTTTTAGACCCTAAAGGACCGGTCGCAGCACAACAATCAGACTTGATCCTTTTATCTATCGGATTCATGCTCTTTATCGTTGGTGCGGTATTCGTTCTATTTACCATCATTTTGGTTAAATACCGTGAGCGTAAGGACGTAGGAAACGCCTCTTATAACCCAGAGATTCATGGGAATACGCTTTTAGAAGTTATCTGGACAGTGATCCCAATATTAATCGTTGCTGCCCTTTCGGTTCCAACTGTGAAAACAATTTATTCTTTGGACGAGGCACCTAAAGCAACAAGCCACAAAGATCCACTTGTCATTTATGCAACGGCTGTTGATTGGAAATGGATCTTTAGTTATCCAGAAGAAGATATTGAAACAGTAAACTACTTAAACATTCCAACGGATCAGCCAGTTTTATTCAAGATCACTTCGGCTGATACAATGGCATCACTTTGGATCCCGCAACTAGGTGGAGAAAAGTATGCAATGGCTGGAATGGAAATGGAACAGTACCTTCAAGCTGATGAAGTAGGCACATATGAAGGAAGAAACGCCAACTTCACAGGAGAAGGCTTTTCTCACCAAAAATTTAAAGTCAATGCGATGAAGCAATCTGACTATGACAAATGGGTAAGTAAAACGAAAAAAGAAGCACCAAAGTTAACGAAGGAAACATATGACTACTTGATGCTTCCGGATGCAGCTGATGTGCAGACATTCTCATCCACACATTTATCCTTTGCAAAGCATGGAGAGGACGCTGAATATGCACTCCAAGCGCGCAAACGTTTAGGCTATCAATCAGTTTCTCCACATTCAAAAACAGATCCTTTTGAGAATGTGAAGAATTATAAAAGAAAATCAGAAAGCGAACAAACTGACTAAGGAAAGGAGGAGGCCGTTATGCAATTTAAATGGGATGAGTTTTTTGTAACTGGAGACCCATTAATACTTGGCGCGCAGATTTCGATCGCTCTTACATCCATTGCCATCGTTTTTGTTTTAACATACTTCAAAAAATGGAAATGGCTCTGGAAAGAATGGCTGACATCTGTAGATCATAAAAAGCTTGGAATCATGTATATCCTTGCTGCTGTGGTGATGTTCTTCCGCGGTGGAGTAGACGGACTGATGATGCGTGCACAGCTGGCGCTTCCTAATAATACGTTTTTAGATTCAAACCACTATAACGAAATATTTACAACGCATGGTACGATCATGATTTTATTCATGGCGATGCCATTCTTAATTGGTTTAATTAACGTTGTTGTGCCACTTCAAATTGGGGCACGTGACGTCGCTTTTCCTTATTTAAACAACCTAAGCTTCTGGACTTTCATGGTCGGAGCGATGTTGTTTAACATTTCCTTCGTCATCGGGGGATCACCAAGTGCAGGTTGGACAAGTTACATGCCGCTCGCCGGTAATGACTTCTCACCAGGTCCTGGACAAAACTACTACTTGCTCGGGCTTCAAGTTGCAGGTATTGGTACACTTATGACAGGGATTAACTTCATGGTGACCATCTTGAAGATGCGTACAAAAGGGATGACGCTTATGCGTATGCCGATGTTCACATGGACTACATTGATTACGTCTGTGATCATCGTATTCGCTTTCCCTGTACTGACAGTTGCTTTAGCACTTATGACATTTGATCGTTTATTCGGTTCTGCGTTCTTTACACTCGAAGCGGGCGGTATGCCGATGCTTTGGGCGAACCTTTTCTGGATTTGGGGACATCCTGAGGTTTATATCGTGATCTTGCCGGCCTTCGGTATTTTCTCGGAAATCTTTGCAACGTTCTCAAGAAAACAGTTGTTTGGTTACAAAGCGATGGTTGTATCGATTGTGGCAATCTCTGTTCTTAGTTTCCTTGTGTGGGTTCACCACTTCTTCACAATGGGGAACAGTGCAGCGGTTAACTCATTCTTCTCGATCACAACAATGGCGATTTCTGTACCAACAGGTGTGAAAATCTTTAACTGGCTCTTTACGATGTATCGAGGTCGTATCAGCTTTGCATCACCAATGCTTTGGGCGCTTGGTTTCATCCCGAACTTCGTTATCGGTGGTGTAACGGGCGTTATGCTTGCGATGGCAGCTGCGGATTATCAGTACCATAACACGTACTTCCTTGTATCCCACTTCCACTATGTATTAATCGCAGGTACTGTATTTGCTTGTTTTGCTGGTCTTGTTTTCTGGTATCCGAAAATGTTTGGTTACAAGTTAAACGAAAGAATCGGCAGATGGTTCTTCTGGGTATTTATGATCGGATTCAATATCTGTTTCTTCCCGCAGTACTTCTTAGGACTGCAAGGAATGCCTAGACGTATTTATACGTATGGACCAGAGGATGGTTGGACTGCACTTAACTTTATTTCAACAATTGGTGCGGTCTTGATGGGTGTTGGATTCATCATCCTTTGCTACAACATTTACTACAGCTGGAGACATGCAAAACGTGAAGTGTCTGGAGACAGCTGGGGAGATGGACGTACGCTTGACTGGGCAACATCTTCTGCGATTCCGCCGCAATATAACTTTGCAGCACTTCCAGAAGTGACATCACCAGATGTATTCCATCATTGGAAACAAGACAATGTGGACGTTCACCCTGAAAAAGAATTTAAGAAGATTCATATGCCGAGCAATTCAGGTAGACCACTTATCATGTCTGTATTCTTTGGAATCGGCGCGTTCGGGCTTGTGTTCGAATGGTACTGGATGGGTGTAGTCGGTCTGATCGGTGTATTCGCAACAATGATTTTACGTTCATTTGATTATGACGATGGCTACTATATTCCTGTTGAAGAAGTAATTGAAACAGAGAAAAAGAATAAGGAGGCGCAGAAGTAATGGGACATAATGATAGCAGCTACGCAAATGCACCGCTTGAATATCAGTCTGAAACAGGACGTTTAAACATTCTTGGTTTCTGGATATTCCTTGGTGCTGAAATCGTGTTGTTCTCAACACTTTTTGCGACCTACTTTGTTCTTCATGGTAGAACAGCTGGTGGTATCCTACCAGCTGAGCTATTTGATATGAAGCTTGTACTAATCATGACATTCTTGCTATTGGTTAGTTCATTTACATGTGGGATCGCCGTTCATGAAATGCGCCGTGGAAGAACAAAAGGAGTTGTCATTTGGACGATTCTGACACTACTTCTAGGTGCAGGCTTCGTTGGTTTAGAGATTTATGAGTTTATCCACTATATTCATGAAGGTGCTACCCTTCAGACAAGTGCATACTGGTCTGCGTTCTTCGTCCTTTTAGGAACGCACGGTCTACACGTATCAATCGGTATTGTGTGGATTATCGGGATCTTGTTCCAAATTAAAAAGCGTGGATTAACACCACAGACAGCTTCGAAGATCTTTATCTCAAGTCTATACTGGCATTTCCTTGATGTTGTATGGATTTTCATCTTCACGGCTGTGTACTTGATTGGATTAGGGGGGCTTTTGTGATATGGCTGGAAAAACACATTCCTCAGCAGAGCATGAGCACTTCCCTTGGAAGCATATCGTAGGCTTTATCCTTTCCATCGTGCTAACAGTCTTAGCATTTTGGATTGCCATTGGAGCTGAAATTGGCAGTGCCGCAAAACTATGGATTATCTTTGGTTTTGCTTTCATTCAAGCATTCTTACAGCTTTTCATGTTCATGCATATGACAGAAAGCGAGAATGGAGCCGTTCAAGTCGGAAATACATTGTTTGGTTTATTCTGTGCAATTATTTTCGTCATCGGATCTGTTTGGATCTTTATGGCTCACTCTCAACACGGTGAGAACAGTAAAGACGGATATTCACCGTCTTCACCAAAGCACTCTGAGAATTCAGAGAAGTAATCTAAAAACCACTCATCACATAGAGATGAGTGGTTTTTATCATGTTGTGATGGGAAGATCTTTGTTGGAATGAGAATTATCTGCTACTGAATCTTTCGCGAATGAATGGAAGTCCATAGATGAGGAATGCTGCAACGTGAGCCAAGATGACATTTATTGCAAAGAATACAATCATGAAGGTATGTCCTGCTGGAGATAAACTGCTTGTCATGTAAAGACCGAAGAAAATCCACATAATCAAAATGGGTGGGATAGAAGCTAACGCAATCTTTCTGTTTTCAAGCCATAAAAACAGGGGTGTAGCTGTTGCAATACATAGGTACGCAAAGAACATATCCATCGTATCCAACTCCTTTGTAAGTTGATGTTCAATCAAACGAGAGGTCAGGATGTTTTTGTGTCTGTTTTTAGGAGATATTGTGAACATTTTGTTACAAGCATTATACCACAATTGACTTTGTTGTAAACGCAATTATTGGAAATTGGGCCTTATTCCATAGATAGGGTGTCTCTCCTCATAACCTCGGTTTTTGCTTGTCGCATCACCACATAGGTGATTGTATTTTTCCTTTAAAGTCTGTAAAATAATCATTTTAAAGGGCTTGTGACCCATTTGAATGATAGAGGAAAATGAACTTTTTTGTGTTGGATCTTGAAAAGTATGTATTTTTGAAAATTGCATGGAACCTTTATGATGTATATTCCGTCATATTTAAAGTGAGTTGCTTTTGGCGAATATTCATTCTAATATTAATAAGGGCTTTTATGTTTTGTAATAAGGGTGGTTAGTTCATGAACAAGCAGAATACATCTCCTTACTATCAAGGAGATTTGATTTTTATATTTTTAGCTTTCTTTGCGATTAGTGTCGTTTCTATCTATGCTGCTGGACAGTTTGAACAATATGGAACGAATGCGTGGACTAGGCAAATTATTTATTATTGCATTGGTGCGATTTGTATTGTTGCCATCAATTATTTAGATCTTGAGCAGCTAGAAAAATTAAGTATATACATCTTTATCGGTGGTATTTTACTTCTCATACTTCTCAAAATAAGCCCTGCTCAAATAGCGGGTAAAGATTTCGCCCCAATTAAAAACGGAGCGAAAAGCTGGTTTGTGTTACCGGGAATAGGGACCTTTCAGCCTTCAGAGTTCATGAAAATTGGCTTGATTATGATGCTGGCTTCTGTGATAGGAAAGTCGACCCCTAGAGGGAAACGGACATTAGAAGAAGATATTTTCCTTCTATTAAAAATTGCCGGAGTGTCTGCTGTGCCAGTTGGACTTATCTTTATGCAGGATGCGGGTACTGGTGCGATCTGTATGTTTATTGTGCTGGTCATGGTATTTTTATCAGGTGTGAATTGGAAATTAATCTCTTTGCTTGCTTCTGTTGTGGTTCTCTTAACGACCGTTGTTCTTTCTGTATTGATCTTGTTTCCTGATTTCGCTAAGGAGAATCTTGGTGTGAAGCAATATCAAATTAATAGAATCACCTCATGGATTCCAGATAGATCAGGTAAGATTGAAGAAACGAAATTCCAAGATGGTTCAAGTGATGCGAAGTTTCAGGTGGATCGAGCAATCATGGCCATTGGTTCAGGACAAATTTTTGGTAATGGCATCAAAGATTTAAAAGTATATGTACCAGAAGCGCAAACCGATATGATTTTCTCGATCATAGGAGAAGCCTTTGGTTTTGTAGGATGTGCTTTTGTTGTCATTCTGTTCTTCTTCCTCATTTACCGGCTTGTCGTTCTCATTGATCGCATTCACCCGCACAGTCGTTTTGCATCATTCTTCTGTGTAGGATATACAGCGCTTATTGTGATTCATACGTTCCAGAATATCGGGATGAACATAGGGGTCATGCCTGTTACGGGGATACCGCTTTTATTCATCAGCTTTGGAGGAAGTTCTGTGTTAGCCGTCCTTATTGGATTTGGTATCGCATATAATGCAAGTGTGCAGTTAACGAAGTATCAAAGTTATTTATTCAAATAGAATGGGGAAAAGGCAGTCTAAAGAGAGGCTGCCTTTTTTTGTTGTAAGTTCTCATTTTTGAAAAATGATCCGTTTTTGCCTTATGATAGAAAGAGTGAAGGAGGTTTTCGACTTGAACAAAACGATAGAAACGATATTAAACCATCGATCCATCCGTTCTTTTACAGATGAGCGTCTGACAAAAGAGGAAGTACGAACACTTGTGAAAAGTGCACAAGCTGCCTCTACATCCAGCTATGTACAGGCGTATAGTATCATCGGTGTCACGGATCAGAAGAAGAAATCTAAACTGGCTGAACTGGCTGGTCATCAGCCTTACGTAGAGAATAACGGGCATTTATTTGTCTTTTGTGCTGACTTGAAACGACATGATGACATGGCGAAAAAGGCAGGGAAAGATCATCAGCAGGCGCTTGAGAACACAGAGGCATTTTTAATCAGCGTCATTGATGCATCTCTCGCTGCACAGAACGTCAGTATCGCTGCAGAATCCATGGGGCTAGGCATTTGCTATATTGGCGGATTGCGTAACCATCTAGCAGAAGTTTCTGACCTGCTTGAAACACCGCATTTTGTCTTACCGCTTTTTGGTCTTGTTGTAGGGCACCCAGCTAATGAATCTTCGAAAAAAGAGCGATTACCAATGGAATTGATCTATCATGAAAATACGTATCAACAAGATGAAACACATGTAGATCGCTATTTAAAAGAATACGATGAACGCATTTCAGCATATTATGAAGAACGGACAAATGGAGAAAGAAAGGATACTTGGTCTGAGCAGATGATTCGCGGCTTTAGTCAGCCAAAACGAGCGTACCTGAGCGAATTTGTCAAAGAGAAGGGTTTTAATCGAACATAATGAAAATGACATCCCCCTTTCAACGAAGAGAGGGGGATGTCTGTAAGAGGTGAGATACGATGAAATTAAGTATACTCGATCAATCGCCTTTGATAGGAAATGCGACACCTGCCGAGGCATTAAGACAAACAGTTGAGCTGGCAAAGCAGGCTGAAACATGGGGCTATCATCGGTTTTGGGTATCAGAGCATCACTTTTCAAATCGGCTGGCAGGCTCAAGCCCAGAGGTGCTTCTTGGCCATCTATCAGCTGTGACATCAAACATCCGTATTGGGTCAGGTGGCGTCATGCTTCCTCACTATAGTGCTTACAAGGTAGCTGAGAACTTCAGAGTGCTCGAAGCCTTAGCTCCAGGCAGAATTGATCTTGGGGTTGGACGA
Organism: Bacillus sp. 179-C3.3 HS; assembly: GCF_047229225.1. Lineage (NCBI taxonomy): Bacteria > Bacillati > Bacillota > Bacilli > Caryophanales > Bacillaceae > Bacillus > Bacillus sp. 179-C3.3 HS. The sequence goes on from NZ_JBFEFT010000001.1 coordinate 144,064, forward strand.
GCTCCTGGAGGAATGCCAATCTCCTCGATTGCGCTTCATGGAGAACGTAAACGTATTGGTGATCGATACGCCGAGCAAATCGAGGAGCTGAAGGTGTATTTACATGACCTAGCAGATGAATGCTATCCGTTGCCACATTTAACTGCTTCCCCAAAAGTGGACACTGCACCAGAGGTATGGTTGCTTGGTTCATCTGGCGAAAGTGCACGCCTAGCAGCAAGGCAAGGGGCAGGCTATACGTTTGCTCTTTTTATTAATGGTGAAGGCGGAGAAGACGCAGTGGCGCAATATATCCAGCGCTTTGAACCTACTGTATTTGGTGATCAACCGCGCATCAGTCTAGCCGTATTTGTGCTATGTGCCGAAACAGAAGAGCAGGCAGAAAAGCTGGCAGTCAGTTTAGATTTATCCTTGCTAGCCAATCTACAAGGTCAGAACCTCGGCGGCTTTCCTTCATATGAAGAGGCACAGGCGTATTCCTATAGTGCCTATGAACGAAAACTAGTAGATGCCAATCGAAAGAGGATGGTGATTGGAACCGCTTCTTCAGTGAAAAAGCAGTTAACAGCATTGGCGAAAACGTATCATACAAATGAAGTGATCGCTGTAACCATCACACATCACATGCAAGATCGGCTCACATCGTATCGTTTACTCAAACAAGCATTTGATGAAGCGTAATATATGTATTGATCGTCCACGCAGCCAGTATAAAGGATAGAGGAGTATCATGATGAGAAAATAAGTGGCTGACAAAAGCAAGCCAAGCGGATACATGCAGGCGACAGAAACAGTCAGCTCGCAAGCTTGATGAAAAGGACGAGGCTGTTTCATATGGACAAAAATAAGGAAATAAAGCAAAGTCAGCGTCAGAAAAAACGCGGTGAAAAAAGAAATCATCCATAGTAATATGAGCATCAGTCAAACTTTCCTCCATATATGATCGAAAAGCCTTGATGAACGCATCCGTTCATACAAGGCTTTTTATGTGATTCTCGCTTATTCAGAAAAGATGTCAAATGGCTCTTTCGTTTGGATTGTATCTGATTTGCCTTTCAGACTAGCGTAGGCAAGCATCGTATACTCTCCAGCTTCTAGCTTTTGACCTTGATTGATGGTGCCATTCCATTTAAAGCGCTGTTCCCCTTTATCGACATGACGGTAGACACCTGCTTCACCTAAATACTCGCCATCTGTTGTATAGACTAGGAAAGCGAGGTTTTCAGCACCGCCAGGCAGGTAGCTGTTAATGACATAGCTTCCAGCACGAGAATCAGGTTCTACTGTAACGGAAGTGACACGCGGGTAATCTGGTTCTTTCACAATCAATAAAGTAGGAATTTCAGTGACTGTTCTTCCATTTTCGCGAATGGTGATCTTCCCTTGATATGTTCCTTTTTTGGTTTTGGCATAATTGACTTGTACCGCAGTAATAAAGGATCCAGTGGCATTTCCTTTAACCGTGATTTTTTTCGTTCCATTTGTACTGATTCCGTTACCATCAAATTTGTAATCAATGGTATAGGTTTTTGGTGCTTTTGAAAGGTTTTCTACTTTGAATGTCTTCGTTTTAATTTGAATCCCTTTTTCCCCCAAGAAAGTGCCGTAAGAATAACTAGCATCTGAAACGATGGAAGATGCTTGGAGCGATTCCATAATACGAACACTTCCTGTTCCCTGTGTGTTGTGAGGGAAAGGGTTTCCATTTGCATCAAACAGTTTTTCAGCCGTGTTCATCAGCAAGGCTTTGATTTGATCTGTAGAGTATGATGGTTTTGCTTGCTTGATGATCGCTGCAACCCCTGCAACGTGTGGAGAGGCCATGCTTGTTCCTTGTTTAGAGCCATATCCGTATGGCTGAGAAGCATCATGGGTTGGAATGGTACTGACAATGCTGACACCAGGTGCTGATAGATCAGGTTTAATCATCCATGTATCTACAACGGGTCCCCGGGATGAGAAATCGGCTACTTGTTCACTTAACTCTTTCACAAATTGAATCGAGAATGTAGTGGTGTTATTTCCACCTTCAATTGCTTTGACAAGAGCTGCCCCTTCAGTTTTTGAAAGCTTAATGGTTGGGAGTGCAAGCCCTGGCACATCAACAGGAATTTCTCCATCTGCATTGTTATACATGACAACAGCAATTGCGCCAGCCGCTTTTGCGTTTTCAACTTTATCGACAAAGGCGATGCCTCCACGCTCAATCACCGCGACTTTCCCTTTGACGTCGATGTTTTCAAATGCCTTTTCGTCACCGATACCCGCTTGTACGAGTGTGACTTTTTTTCGATCAAGTGCTCTTAAGTGACTTTCTTGATCATAACCCATGATTTTTGCAGTAGGATAATTCGGGAATGTGACATTGTATAGATTGTAAGGGAGTTGAGTGGCTCCAACCGAAATGGCATCTCTTGATGTACCAGGAGAACCGACTGTCCAGTTGTTTGGTCCACTGTTTCCATTTGATGTCACCGCAACGACACCTTCACTCATCGCCCAGTCGAGTGCGATGCTTGTTGCATAATCAGGGTTATTGACGCTATTTCCGAGAGACAGGTTCATGACATCAGCTCCGTCTGTGACAGCACGGTCAATGCCTGCTAAAACGTTTTCAGTTGTACCAGAGCCACCTGGCCCCAGTACACGATATGCAAGAAGGGTGGCATCTTTAGCGACGCCCTTCAGTTGTCCATTGGCAGCGATTGTCCCAGCGACGTGTGTGCCGTGATCTGTTGATTCACCTCTAGGGTCTCCTTTCGGTGTTTCTTGTGGAGAATAATCATTGTCTACAAAATCATAACCCTTGTATAGACCAAAGTTTCTTTTTAAATCTGGATGAGTATAGTCTACGCCTGTATCAATGACCGCGACTTTTACTCCTTTTCCTGAATAGCCTGCATCCCATGCTTTTGGTGCGCCGATAAATGGAGCGCTTTTATCCATGAGCGGAGATACATCCTCGTTTTGAAGTTGACGGCTTTTGGCTTTTACTTCATCAGTCTTATATGTAACATCCGGATAAACGGCTTTCACTCCATCAACTGCGAGCAGCTTTGGAATTTCGTTTGCTGGAAGTTTCATAGAGAAACCAGAGAAGACTTTTTCATATTCTTGACGAATGCTCGCTTGATCAACTTGTTTGAGCGTTGCATTCTTTACTTTTGTTCGAGATTTTTTAAGAGAGGCTTTCGTTTGCGCTTCACCATCTTGCTTGGCTTCAACTAAGGATTTTTCCTTTAGTTCAACAATGACAGTGGTATGTTTTCTAGTGTTTACATTGATTTCGCCGAAGATTTCAGCCTTTTCCAATTCCACCTGTTTGTTTGATGGAGCGGCATCTGCCTGTTGACCTGAGAAGAATGTGGATAAAATAAAAATCGTGGAGAACAATAAAACAGAAGAACGAGAGATTACTTTTTTCAAATCATTTTCCCCTTTCTAGCTGTGTATTTAGGGAGATAGCCTTTCTTTTGTGGATAAATAGGAAAGATTCACTGCCCGTTATTAAGTATTCAATACGTTGAAAACAATTCCTTTACTGAAATGGTCTTATTTTACATAGTGATAAAGAACTATTTCATCCACAAATACTTACTTATGCACATTTATCTGTTGATAACTGCATAAGTCGATTATATATATGGAAATAAAAAATGAACTGTACACAAAATCTAGTGAGGGGTTGTTGATATGTGGATAAACCCTGTTGATAAGGTGTGTTTATCTTTGGGATATTGTGTGTACAAAATTTTTGAATGATTTCTCATTGAACGTGATGAAGTTCTGCACTTTTCAACAAAACTTCTGAAAACTAGTTTGTTTTTTCACCTAGATTGTGACAAACATCTCTTTTTTCTCGGGATATGATAATAGCAGATCATTTGCTAGAGTTGCTAGATTCCAAGAGAAAAGCGGAGGGATGTTTTGTGAGGAAATGGACGAGTTGGTTGCGTGTATGGTTTGGGTTCATTATGAATGTGCTTGTGAAGCCTGATGTGATGCTGAAGCAGCAAGGATTTGGTCAGATGGCAGTGGATTCGGGATTCTTTCAAGCGGTGAGAGAGCGGCATCAAGAGAAGCTGATAGAAGACAATCAGAAGAAGCGAAGGGTGTTCCAGCAGTTCAAGCGAAGTCTGATGATGTTATATGAAATGACGACGAGAGAGGCACGTGCTGGTCCGGTCTTACCTTTACAGAAGCGGTAAAACAGGGTAAAATCCCTCATAAGAAACGTTATCTGGTGGGAGAGGATACCGCTTGAAGATATATAGAATTTTGAATAACAATGCAGTCGTTGTAAAGGAGGATGATCAAGAGAAAATTGTCATGGGGCCCGGAATTGCTTTTCAGAAGGGGAAGAATGACGTCATTCCCGTTCAAAAAATAGAGAAAATATTTGTTGTACATGAGGAAAACGAGAAATTCAAACAAATTCTGGCGACAGTGCCAGAAGAACATATTGAGGTGGCAGAACATATTATCAGTTTTGCTGAAGGTAAACTGATGATGCCGCTTAATGATCATATTCATATCTCATTAACGGATCATTTATCTTTTGCCATCGAGCGGGTTCAAAAGGGCATTGTGCTATATAATAAATTGCTTGGTGAGATAAAAGTCTTGTACAAGCAGGAATATGAAATAGGAAAGTATGCCATTCGATATGTACAGGAGCGGCTTGGGGTTGAGTTGCCTGATGACGAGGCGGGATACGTGGCACTTCATATTCATACCGCCAAAATGAATACGGAGTCTATGCAGAAGACGGTCAAATACACAACGATGATTAAAGAAATGATTGAATATATTGAAAGCGATTTTCATCAATCGATTGATGAAGATAGTATTTCCTATCAGCGGCTTGTGACACATTTGAGGTATGCATTAAGCAGGTTGGAATCGAATGAAGCGTTCCAAATCATGGATGATGAGATGCTGAGTTTTCTCCAAACAAAGTATGTAAGGGCTTACCGATGTGCACGTGGACTAGCTGATATTTTGAAAAATGAATATGGGCTTTATCTCCCGGAATCGGAGATCGGCTACATCACGCTGCATGTCCAGCGTTTACAAGATGCCGAAATGATTGAATGATTGTGCCTGTCCGCAGGCTTTTTTTTATGCACACTACCCATAATAGTGTATATGGGACATTTGGATCGAAAAAGTGGGTTGACGTATGTCATTACTTATACTATGATGAAAGCGTAAACAAAAATTTGATATCGCGGGATTGTGACTGTCAGGCAGGCAAGACCTAAAATTTGCGTAACGATGGGACGTGTATGTCCATTTATCGTTGGTGAATTTTAGGTCTTTTTTGCTTGATAAAAAGGAGGAGACAACATGGATTATCAAAAAACAGCCAAAGAATTAACAAAATTACTAGGTGGGAAAGAGAATGTGGTCAGTGCGACACATTGTGCCACGCGACTCAGATTGGTCATGAAAGATGAGGATCAAATTGACAAAGAGGCCATCGAAGAATTAGATGGTGTGAAGGGTGCCTTCTCAAGCTCAGGGCAATTCCAGGTCATATTTGGGACTGGCTCTGTAAACAAAGTGTATGAGCCTTTTGCTCGTGAGGTTGGCCTTGAGGCAGGCGACGACGCAAAAAAACCTGTGAGTCATGATGAAGCAGTCAAACAAAAAATGAATCCACTTGCACGTTTTGCAAAAACGTTGTCTAATATTTTTGTACCGATTATTCCAGCCATTGTTGCAAGCGGTTTATTAATGGGTCTACTAGGAATGATGAAGGCATTCGAATGGGCAGATCCAAGCTCTGCAATCTTCCAAATGCTCGATATGTTCTCAAGTGCTGCCTTTATCATTTTACCGATTTTAATTGGGGTTAGTGCAGCAAAAGAATTTGGTGGGAATCCGTATTTAGGTGCCGTTATTGGGGGGATCATGATTCACCCGAGCTTGCTCAATCCTTGGGGACTGACAGAAGCTAAGCCTGAATACATGCAATTATTTAATTTTGATATTGCTCTTCTTGGTTATCAAGGAACAGTCATTCCAGTCTTGTTGACTGTATATATTATGTGTCTAGTAGAAAAGAATTTAAGAAAAGTTGTGCCAAACAGTATTGATTTGCTTGTCACACCGTTTGTCACTGTGATTGTCACTGGATTTGTTACATTTATTGCGGTAGGACCGCTTGGAAGAATGCTAGGTACAGGTATTTCTAATGCGCTGACATTTGTGTATGATCATGCAGGGTTCTTAGCAGGGTTGATTTTCGGAGGCGCTTACTCGTTAATCGTACTCACAGGGGTTCATCATAGCTTCCATGCAATTGAGGCAGGTCTTCTGAATGATATTGGTGTGAACTATTTGCTACCGATCTGGGCGATGTCCAACGTAGCGCAAGGTGGTGCAGGATTGGCCGTCTTCTTCTTAGCAAAGCGTGCCAAAACAAAGGAAATTGCACTTCCTGCTGCTTTCTCTGCTTTCTTAGGTATTACAGAACCTGTCATTTTCGGTGTGAACCTTCGTTATCGTAAGCCGTTTATTGCCGCAATGATTGGAGGCGCATTAGGCGGAGCATTCGTTGTATTCACAAAGGTAGCAGCCAATGCTTACGGATTAACAGGTATTCCGATGATCGCCATTGCAGCACCATTAGGTTTACAAAATGTGGTAAATTATGTTATTGGTATAGTGATAGCTGTTGCTGTTTCATTTACGCTAACCATCATCTTTAAAGTAAAAGACGTCGAAAAATAATCAAGGAGTGGTCACAGTCATGACAACAACTGACGCAGCACTTCGTCAAAAGGTAGCAGACCGTATTCGAAACTATGAACATTTGGTGAAAAAAGATGTGTACCGCCAGCATTTTCATTTAATGCCGCCTGTTGGTCTTCTAAACGATCCCAATGGGTTGATTCAATGGAATGGTGTATATCATGTGTTTTATCAATGGCAGCCCTTTAAAACAGAACATGGTGCGAAATTCTGGGGGCATTATACATCTAAAGATCTAGTGAATTGGCAACACGAAGAGATTGCTCTCACACCAAGTGATTGGTTTGATCAAAATGGCTGTTATTCAGGCAGTGCAGTCATCGATGATGGAAACATGTATCTGATATACACTGGAAATGTTCGCGATGTGCACGGGAATCGTGAGACATATCAATGTTTAGCTGTTTCAGAGGATGGCATCCATTTTCAGAAAAAAGGTGTCGTGGCGAAGCTACCTAAAGGGTTTACTGCACATTTTCGTGACCCGAAGGTGTGGAAACGGAATGGTCAGTGGTATATGGTACTTGGTGCACAAAGCGAAGATTTAAAAGGACACCTTGTGCTGTTTACCGCAGATACGTTAGATAATTGGACGTTCCAGGGCATTCTGGCTGGTAGTGGCAAGAATGGATTAGAAGATTTCGGATATATGTGGGAATGCCCCGATCTGTTTGAACTAGATGGCAAAGACGTATTGATTGTGTCTCCACAGGGATTAACGCCCGATGGAATGAAATATCACAATGCACATCAATCTGGTTATTTCATTGGTAAGTTAGATGATACGACCTACGATTATTCACATGGAGCGTTTGAAGAATTGGATCGCGGCTTTGATTTTTATGCACAGCAGACATTTCTAGATGAATCAGGCAGACGCATTTTAATCGGATGGATGGGTGTCCCTGAACAAGGCGAAGAGCATCATCCAACGATTTCCTATCAATGGATCCACTGCTTAACGATTCCGAGAGAGCTTCGACTAGATGAAGAAGGTCGACTCATTCAACAACCAGTCTCTGAGCTGAGAAACATGCGGACAAATGAACAAGATCATGCTTTTTATATTAAACGTTCAGTTCATTGTATCCCTGTTGAGGATATGACAAGCACAGAAGTATTGATTGATCAAATTGAAACGCAAAAAGGATTTGAATGCTGTATTCGCGGGGCGGCGCGTCTGATTTATGATAAAGAGGCAGGAAAATTAACATTAGAACGCGACAGATTTGAAGATCGTCAAAAGGAAATTCGTGAAGTTGAAATATGCGAATTGAAGGAATTGCACATGTTTATCGATGCTTCTTCCATTGAGATTTTTGTGAATGGAGGACAAGAAGTATTCACCGCACGTTTCTTCCCTTCCCCGGGAAATAAATCAATTTCCATTAGTGGAAGAAATGAAACGAGAATCAAATTGAAGACATGGCACTTGCAAAAAGAAGCAGACAATTGATCTGCTTCTTCTTTTGTAGGTAAAAGAACCTGTATCTTACAGCCTAAAGCGCCTGAAATCAAGGGGTGCTTGCGTTTGTGAGGTCCGGTTTGATGACGTTTTACATATATGATCACCAGCAGGATTATGGTATTATTTTAAAATATATACAGCTGTGGCTGACGTTTATCCAAATGCGGTAAGACAAAAAGGGGTTGTTTACTTGAATTCAAAACAGCAGCCGACGACTAGAAAACGCTTGGAGACAATGGCAGATCATGTGGAAGATAAACGTGAAGAATATAAAGAATTGCTGATTCAAGTCCAATCTATTCTCGGTGAATCTTCTCTAGAGCACGATGATGTAAAAGAGAAGCTGTCAGAGACGTATAAACAAATGAAAGAATATGCTTTATTTGTAGAATCCATCGAAGCCTTCATTCGAAAGATGGCAAAAGAATCGGATCATCAAAAGTAAATCTATATGTTTTAAATAAAGAGTGTACTCGTTACGGGTACGCTTTTTTATTGTGGATGGTGTAGAAGAACGACAATAGATGAATCTATCAGAATATGATGACAATGTATTGAATATTAGGATAAATATACCCTATAAATATGTTAAAATACATATATATTGTTTTATTTAATCTAAAATAGAAAGAGGTAGAAAATTTTGCAGAAAAAAATAGCATTGGTCATTCTATTTAGTTTGATTGTCTCGTTGTTTGCTCCATCTGTTTATTTGAGGGAAAGTAATGAATATGCACAATCAACATCTCAACTACAATTGGCAGCGGGCCTAGATAACAGATTAGAAATTGGATATAAAGAAGCAGATGCTTTTTGGGTATTAGTAGGTAGACTTGTTATCCAGGGTGGCACCAAGTTAATTAAAGTTGGTTCTAAAACATTTAAAAAAGCGCCAAAATCAAATGTTGTCAATGCATTGAAAAATTATAAAGGTGCTTCCTATAATGTTGGTTCTAAAACGTACAAATTGACAAAAGATGATATGAAGCACATTTTAGAAAGACATCATCCAAAATATTGGGATGGAAGTGCGAAAAAGACCCAAACATTTTTTGATGATAGACTGTCGATTCAAGATATAGAAGATATTGCACTTAGTGTGGCGAAACAAAACAGAGATAAGCTATCTAAGATTTCCTCGAATGGAATGGGACAAGTTGAAGGAACTGTGAATGGTGTAAAATACATTTTAGGTGTGAATAAAGGTCATTTGCATCAACTATATCCTAAATCCTAAATGTGAAGGTGTTTAGAATTGAAAATAAAAACGTATATTTATTTAGAAGATGAAGAGAAGTTTGTCACCATCCGTGAGATTGAAACGATCAAATCATTCGTTGAGACGAAAGAAGATTTTATGGTACAGGGAATGACGAATTTAGAGGGAACCATTACGTTTGATAATGGGAAAAAGGGAAAAATCGAGGATTTCGAGAACCCAGATTCTATTGAAGAGCTGTGGCATTATTATAAAAATGTCTTAAAAGATTACATAGAAGAAGGGTATGGCAACATTTATTACCCAAGCTTACCAATAGAAATACAGTTAGAGAAGAAATCTGATCGAGAAATTACCTTGAAGCTACAAGATCAGTTGTTGGTGGCGGAATTTAAGGAATTTGTCTATCAACTCATTGAATCAGGTCGCCAATTTATTGCATTTCTAGACGTCATCACTGGAAGACCAGATGATAGTGATTTACGTGACGAATTAGATCGAATAGAAAAGGTGTACAAAACCTTGTAATTGGACTTAACAAATGAGTGATTAAAAAAACCGCTTCACCCCTTAAAGAGGGCGAAGCGGTTTTTTGTTGTTTATTTGTTGATACGATGTGCAGAATGTTTGGTTGGCCCAATGTATTCGTTTAATTGGAAAGATTCTTTGATGGCAGCTGTGATGAATTCTTTGGCTGCATAGATGGCATCTTTCACATCTAAGCCGTTTGCTAGTTCAGCAGTGACGGCGGCTGAGAATGTGCAGCCTGCGCCGTGTGTGTATGGTGTGTCGATTTTATCTGATTCAAGGCGTTCAAAAGTTTGTCCATCATAAAGCAAATCAACCGCTTTGTCTTGGCTAAACTTACCACCTGTGATAACCACATATTTTGCACCAAGTTCATGGATGCGTTTTGCGGCTTCTTCCATTTGCTTGAACGATTTGATTTCACCGATTCCGCTTAGTTGACCTGCTTCGAAAAGGTTAGGTGTAATCACAGTTGCGAGTGGTGTCAGCTTTTCACGTAATGCCTCAGCATGTTCAGGGTAAAGGACTTCGTTTGCCCCTTTACACACCATGACAGGATCAATGACGATGTTTTTTAGACCATGCGTTTTGATGGTGTCGGCTGCTAGCTCGATCACGTCAACAGTTGGGAGCATGCCTGTTTTTAGTGCATCAACTCCGATCCCTTCGACAATGGTAGATAGCTGGGCACGAATGGTGGATGGATCAACCGGAAATACTTGGTGATCCCATTGGTTATGTGGGTCCATTGCCACGACAACTGTTAAAGCTGTCATGCCGTATACATTTTTCTCTTGAAACGTTTTTAAATCTGCTTGGATCCCTGCACCGCCGCTTGAATCCGAACCTGCGATCGTAAGTGCTTTATTCATAGACATAGTTGGTGAACCTCCAATGTGATGTGTAACAGTTATTGTTCTATTTCTTATTATAATCAGCTTTTCCATTTATCACAATGAATCGAACTAAAAAAAGGCTCCTTCTCATAGGAGCACGCATTGAATCCCTTATCTTTTGCAAAACCATTGATATCGCTCCTTACATTCAAAAATCCCCATTTTTCAAAGAGATGAAACCGCCTTTTATATCATGAGAATCAGATGAGTTTATGTTTTAATGGAGAAGACGAATCTATTAAAGGAGTAAGACCGATATGAAGATTTCTTTATTAATTGTGACGCATAACCGATTACATGCGCTGTGTGAATTGCTTGAATCGATTGTCAGACAAACGGTGCAGCCTTTTGAGATTGTGGTTGTGAATGATGCAGGAGAGCGAGTGGATATCATACAGGAACTCTATCCTGAACTTCCAATCCGCTTGATTCATTTAGATGAAAATGTGCAGCATGTGAACGCAAGAAATGTCGGTGTTCGCGAGCTGACAGGCGATGTCATTATGCTAAGTGACGATGATGATTACTTTACCCCTTGTCACATCGAACGAATGAGCCAGGCACTAGAAGACGCCGACTTTGTCTTTTCTGATGCAGAGATCGTATCTTTTGAGGAAAAAGGGGTTACGCGCTTTCCGATATCAAGACGTTTGTTTGCTTATACAGCGGATATTGAGGATATGCGCGTATTTTCTACATATGTTCCGTCTGGCAGTATGTACAAACGCCACATACATGATGCCATTGGCTCCTTTGATCCAGCGATGCATCATTATTGGGATTGGGATTTCTTCTTGCGTGTGTCACAACATGCGCGTGTGAAGAGGGTGCCGGCCGCTAGTGTCATCTATGCTTTTTATGAGGGTGGCGGTAATCAATCAAGTGATCTTGGCGAGACAAGAAAGAATTACTTAGATGATCTGAGTGAAAAGCATCAGCTAGGTGATTTGCCGACAGCGAACTTTGCCAATTTATTAGAAGAACCAGCGATGAAAAAACGAGAATCAGAGAGTTTGATTGTATGGGATGGCAAGCCGATGATCTCCAGATTAGCACAGCAGGCAGAAGGAGGCGTGCAGAGGTGAAGCCATTTTTAAATGATAGCTGGTGGGCCGTCATGAAAAGTGAATTTGAACAGCCGTACTATCAAGAATTACGTGAATGGATGAAGGAGGAATATCACACACATCTTGTTTTTCCAAAACAAGAGGACATCTTTCGTGCCCTTCACTTGACGGATTATGATGAGGTGAAGGTGGTGATTTTGGGACAAGATCCTTATCACGGTCCAGGTCAGGCACATGGATTAAGTTTTTCTGTACAGCCTGGTGTCAAACATCCTCCGTCTTTGAGAAATATCTTTCAGGAACTAAAAGATGATCTTGGTTGTCCTGTACCAAATCATGGATCACTCGTCAGTTGGGCAGAACAAGGCGTGCTGCTACTGAACACGGTGTTAACTGTGAGAAAGGGTGAAGCGAACTCACATAAAGGAAAAGGGTGGGAACGTGTGACAGATCGAGTCATCGATGTGCTGAATGAACGGGATCAGCCTGTCGTCTTTGTGCTGTGGGGAAGACATGCCCAAAAGAAAAAGGAGCGTATTGATGAAAACAAGCACTACATCATTGAATCTCCTCATCCGAGTCCTTTTTCAGCAAGAAACGGTTTCTTTGGAAGTCGTCCATTTTCGCGGATAAACGCACATTTAAAGCAAATGGGGCTTGAAGAAATCAATTGGTGTATTGAGGATATCGAGTAGAAAAGGACGAGGGAAAATCCCTTCGTCCTTTTTATTTTAAAAATTTCTTCACAATGTCGAGTCCGTTTTTGGCATTTGGGTACCGAAAGGAAAAATCGAAGCGATTGGTTTGACGGAGGACGCTTTTTTCATGGGTAAAGGTGAAGAAGCTATCCTTTCCATGATAACGTCCCATTCCACTCTCACCTACACCGCCAAATGGCAAATACGGGGTGGCAACATGCATCAATGTGTCGTTGATACATCCTCCGCCAAATGAGAGGTTGTCAAGGACATAGGATTCTGTTTTTTTACTCGTTGTAAATAAGTAAAGTGCAAGCGGCTTCGGTCTAGCCTTGATCATATTTGTGACCTCATCAAGTGATTCGAATGTCATGACAGGCAGAATGGGACCGAAAATTTCCTCTTGCATGATGGGATCTTCCCAAGTGATGTGATCTAATATCGTCGGGGCGATTTTGAGTTCCTCTATATTTCGCTGACCGCCTGTTACGATCGTGCCGTTAGATAAAAATTGCGAGAGCCTGTCAAAATGACGCTGGCTGACATTTTTCCCGAAATGCGGATGAGTCTCGGGCTCGCCTCCATAAAAGTCTTGAATACATGCGGTCATTTCTCGTAAGAGCTCATCTTTGACCGATTCATGTACAAGCAAATAGTCTGGTGCTATACATGTTTGACCAGCATTTGTGAATTTTCCAAAGGTGATGCGTTTCGCCGCGAGCTTGATGTCAGCGTCAGGCATGACAAGGCAAGGGCTTTTTCCGCCAAGCTCAAGTGTGACAGGGGTCAGATGCTTTGCAGCGGCTTCCATGACAATCTTGCCGACAGCCACACTACCTGTAAAGAAAATGTAGTCAAAAGGCAGTTTGAGTAGCTCCGTACTGACATCTACCCCGCCTTCCACAACAACTGCCTGATCTTCATGAAACACTTGCTCGACGATGGTGCGAATAACTTGTGAAACTTGTGGCGTCAGCTCGGATGGTTTCAACGTCACCGCATTGCCCGCAGAAATCGCGCCGACTAATGGTGAGAAAGCCAGTTGAAAAGGGTAGTTCCAAGGTGCCACAATGAGGACACTTCCATAAGGTTCTTTGATGATCATGCTTTTTGAACCGATATGGGTCAGAGGTGTCTTCACACGTGTTGGCTTTGCCCATTTGTGCAAATGTTTCACCGTATGATTGATTTCTTCATATACCATCCCAATTTCTGTCGTATAGGCTTCTTGTTCTGATTTATGTAAGTCGTGTGCTAGCGCTTGTAAAATGTCTTTCTCGTGCTGTTTGATTGCCGCTTTTAAGTTTCTGAGGATACGAATGCGCTCCTCGATTGCTGGTTTTTTAAAGTCCTTTTGTTTGTTTAAAAGAGCTGTAAAGTTGTCCATCATGTAATCCTTTCCAAGGCGTGTCTTTTCTTTCATTATGTGTGAATCACGCATACCGGTCAAATGAGAGAGCTTCAGCACACTGCTTTGGAAAAAATGTACCTCGAAGATCCCATTTGGTTTGTTCATTTGGTAAAATAATGTTGGGAACGAAATATTTGATTGGAGGGTCTACCCTTGAATATTCATATATCAAGTCTGCTTCAAAAAATGGAAGAAGCGATTCAAAAGGCGAAACAGAGTGGAAACGAAGAAGAGGTGAAACGGCAAGTGGCGGCGATTTCTTCATTGTGTGATGTCATTCTAGATGCACCGTCACAGGCGCAAATGCCGCAGTCTCCGGTTATTTCACCACCGCCATCCATTTCTTCAGCGCCTTCACCATCTGTGTCTCCTGATCAAGCGATGCTTGAGAAGCTAATGGGCGCAAGTGGTGCGAAAAAATTCCAACACCAAGAAGATACACAAAAAGAGAGCAAGGGGAACGACGACTCTATTTTTGATTTCTAGTGGTCTTGTCACGACAAAGGGAAGGTGATTGGTTTTGAAACTTTTTTTGGGGGCCATTCAATGGATGGCATTTTTTATCGCAGCGTCAATTGCAGTACCAATTGCGATCGCACAAGCCTTTGAGTTGAATCAAGTGCAATCGGCAGAGCTTATCCAGAGTACATTCTTTTCACTTGGGCTTGTGGCGATGGTGCAATGTTTATGTGGTCATATGTTGCCCATCAATGAGAGTCCAGCAGGGCTTTGGTGGGGTGTGTACACCCTTTATGCAGGCATGACAGGAACTATTTTTGCGACATATCCTGAAACGTTGCAAGCTTTACAAGGGGCGTTAATCTGTAGTGCTGTGTTCTTTTTTCTTTTTAGTTTATTAAAAATCATCAATTGGCTGGCTTCTTTATTTACGCCAGTCGTCACAGGTATTTACTTGCTGTTACTTGTTGTGCAGTTGAGTCAGCCGATCATGAAGGGGCTGATGGGCATTGGCTATCGTGGGAATCAAGTGGATGGATTTGTCTTTTGTTTATCAATCTTGATTATTGTCATGACCTTTATGATCAGTCGCTCAAAATGGCATTATTTAAGGCAGTTTTCCGTGTTATTCGCCCTTGCAGGAGGCTGGCTGTTATTCGCACTTCTTGGATTGGCGAAGCCCGTTCGAGTTCCTGAGAATATCATCGAGTTCCCGAAGCTATTTCCTTTCGGTATGCCGGTTTTTGATAGTGGATTACTTGTCACGTCCTTCTTTATTACGATTTTACTCATTGTGAACATGCTAGCGAGTATTCGCATTGTGGAAAGTTCAGTGAAGGCATTTGGTGAACTCCGTGAGCGCAATAGGGCGCGTCCTGCTGGATTTGTTGCAGCATTCGGCCATTTGCTGAGTGGGCTAATTGGTGCGATTGCGCCTGTTCCCATTTCTGGGGCGGCCGGGTTTATACAAACCACCAAGAGTCCATCACGAAAGCCATTTTTTATTGGAAGTCTACTGATTGTCGTGATTAGTTTATTTCCTCTATTTATGAGCTTTTTCTCAGCATTGCCGTCACCTGTAGGGCTGGCTGTGAACTTTGTCGTTTTCTCATCCATGATTGGGATTGCGATGTCTGAATTTGATCAATATGAAAAGGAAGAAATCCCACGTATTCGATTTGTGCTTGGTATTTCTATTTTGGCCGGTGTCGGGGCAATGTTTGTGCCACAGGAAGCGCTGAAAGGCATGCACCCTGCTCTCATTTCCTTATTAAGCAACGGTCTTGTTCTTGGTACATTGATTGCCATTGTCGTTGACCAAGTCTTACTAAGAAAGAAGAAATCCGACAATCTCGTGTCAACGTAATGGGAAAGTTGAATGTCTGATGTGTGGCACGCTATGATAAACATAACTGATCAGATAAGGAGAATGACGAATGAAATTATTTTTCATATTAGGTGCAATTAACGCCATGCTTGCTGTTGGTCTTGGTGCCTTCGGTGCACATGGATTAGAAGGGAAGATCCCTGAGAAGTATATTGAAATCTGGAATAAAGGTGTTCAATATCAGATGTTCCATGCCATTGGATTATTCATTGTCGCCTTTCTAGCAGATAAGTTGTCAGGTGTTTCTTTAGTACCCGCCGCTGGCTGGGTCATGCTCGCAGGAATTCTTTTCTTCTCAGGAAGCTTGTATGTTCTTGCATTGACACAGGTGAAAATTCTTGGTGCCATAACCCCAATTGGTGGCGTGGCATTTATCGCTTCATGGGTGATGCTTGTGATTGCAGCAGCAAAAAATTTATAAGTCAAAGAACCGATGCGCTGATGGGCATCGGTTTTTGATTAACTCCAGTAAGGCGTATAGTTTTGTGGTGGCTGATCATAAGGGACGTAGTGAGAGGGAGGGACTGGGTGTGTTTGAGTTTCTTCCTCTCGATGGCAAAAGGGTCCAATAAATACACTTGGTTTCACAGGCTGTATCGCCTGCTTCCACTGCGCCATGTTCATGCAGTAAGTATGAGCCATGATGTGAGCGGGTGTGAGTGTAAGCAAATCTGAACCAAGGATGACTTCTGGAGTAGAAGCGTTAAAAATGGCGAGCAAATGGGTTCTGTCTTGAAGCGCCACTTCATAATGCCACCAGCCTTGAGGTACGTTTGCCACCTGACCCGGGGTTATGATGTATGTTTGTAGCTTTTTGGTAAATGGGTTTAGAAGGGAGACAGAGGCAGAACCAGAAATGCAGTAGACCAGCTCTGCGGCATTTTGATGATAATGAGGCTCTATGACTTTGTTTTTGCTCAAATATATATCCAGCAGAGATACTTGATCCAACGAGTTTAATTGTTTTTTTCCTAATATATTAATCAAATTGTGTTGATCATATTTTAGAAGATTGCTGTTATTCAAATCGTAGGAATATTGGACATTCGGTGAAGTATAATCCAGCTCGGCAGGCATCGTTGTCACCCCTAAGTGTTTAATAAAAACTACTAGGCATCTTATGTGCGAATACCCAAAGGTGTGCCGAAAATCTCAATGCGAACTGGAAGGCACAAACAAAAAGCAAGGGCGTCTGCACCTTGCTTTTGTCATATGCCTGTTACCTCGGAGAATACGTCGACATGGAGTAAGGGTAGTCGTATTGGATTTCTCCATCAAACGTAATGTAATCAAGGTAAATGGTTAACAGTAAGTATCGTGTACCCGACTTCGTATCACTAATGATAATGTGGTCACGACCTGCCGCTTCAATGACCCCTCTAAAGATCTTCGAATTCCATTCTTTACTTGCCTCAAATGTCATATAAATTGTCGCCACCTTGCCGCGATTCAGCCTTAAAATATTTTCAATATAAGACTGTTCTAGTGGCAGTTGACCGGGTACATTTTGCTGATAGATTGGCCCAGAAGGAATTTGAAATGGTTGCCCGCCGCTCTGTGTTCCTTGGCTTGGTGAAGTACCAGTAGATGGCATTGGCATAAACCCCTGCTGCATTTGACCCTGCGTTTGGGGAGGGACTGAATAACCCATCTGTTGTGCAGGATACGGATTGGCTCCAAATTGTTGCTGGCGGAAATCTTGCCCTTCGACACCCGAACCTTGCCCAAATTGATTTTTCAATTTCATAACGTTCCTCCTCTTTCCTCTTGATGTTCTAAACAGAAGGCAAATTGATGCCTGTTGTTTCCATAGCATTCTTTCTCTCTTTCACACTATGAGACAGGAGGGAAGAATATGTACAATGAACGAAAAAAAGGGACTGCGTAGAGCAGATCCCTTTATACCATCCAGTTTAAGGCGCGCTGAAAATCGAATAGAATAAAGATCAAGATAAAACAGGCAGCTAGCGGTGTTGTGACAATGATGAAAGCTTGCCATACTTTAAGCTGAAGCGCGGAGACAGTGCCTAAAATCGCCATTCCGAATATCCACGTCTTTGCATATGCTTCAGTCAGTGTCCAAAGATTGAGATAATACCACACTTCATTGTGCTGATCTAAATACGGTGAAATTCTCACAAATGTAAAAGGACCGAGCAAGATGATGGTGGAAATCCATGTCAAAGCAAATAAGGTGGAGGGAAAAATAACTGTCAGCGTATAGGCTCTGAGAATATAGGGATAAGAAGCTTTCCTCTTGAAAAAGAGCTGTCCTAACCACTTGATCAAAAGTGCACCGCCAAATAGTATGATATTTCCCGCTAATATTCCCCAAAGGGCTCCGTGTAACAGAATGTCTGGATACGGAATATGATTGCCCATATATTCACCAAAATATCCTTCATAGATCCAGCTAGTGCCAGCGATCGTTGCAAGGAGGATCATCAGCCATATCGGAATAGAGGAATGTCGATATGAGCGAACAATCATTTTTGTCGCCACGAAAACTTTTAAAAATCGAAAAAACCCTTTTGCGTCTTCTTCTTCGGATAAAGTACTCTTCATCGCTTCCAATATTCTTTACTCCTTTAACTCATACAAATGATTACTTATATTACCAAAGACTGTGTACTTTTCAAAGGTTGAATAATAAAAAAATACAATTTTATAAAAAATAGGTCACACTACAGTCTCTTTAAGGGGAGACACATATGATAACCATAGTTTGAAAGAGACCGAGGTGAAAATTTTGACAACAGTAACTGTCATTATGACGAGCTACAACAAAGCGGCGTATGTTGGCAGATCGATTGAAGCAGTACTGCAACAGACTTTGTCAGACCTTGAACTTTTCATTATGGATGATGGATCAAATGAAGCAACCCTTGCCGCGATTCAGCCATACTTGAAGGATCCCCGTGTCCATTTTATCCAAAGTGGTGTCAAAACGCTTGAAGAGCGAACGTCGAAGACGCGCTATGCCGTCCTGATTAATCAAGCGCTCAAACAAGCCAAAGGCAAGTATATTTCCTATGCGACAGATGACAATGTATATGCGAAGGACCGCTTAGAGAAGCTCACAGGCTATTTAGATGCACGTCCGAGTGAAGATATTGTCTATTCTAGTTCTAAAGTGATCTATTTAAATAGTAAAAAAGAGCCGGTGAAGGAAACGGTTCGACCTGCACAAACTGTGCAATGGAATGCACCATGCGCCATCGATCATTGCTCGGTTGTCCACCGGAAGTCGATTCTAAAGAAAATTCATGCGGAGTTTGGATCTTACTGGGATGAGAGTCCGCATTTTTATCGTATAGGGGACGCTAGGTTCTTTTTTAGATTAAATCACTTTTATCCATTTTACCCTTATGACGAAGTACTTGATATCAATTACATCACAGACCAGTCGATTCATTATCAGCTGGCAGAAGAAGAGAAAAACGATTTTATTAAAGCCCTCCCACCGCAGACTACCTGCCGGGAGCTACGCCATATATTAAAACAAAGACATGGGAGGTGATATGCGTGTCGCACTATATTCGCCATTATTGGCAGGTGTACTTTGAGTTTGTGAATATAATGAAGGACGTGTCTTATCGTCAAATCCCACTAGGATTAATCAGCAATTTTTATCAATACATCAGCCCTGAGGTCAGAAAGCGTATGGAAGATGAGGCGTTTGGACAGGAACTGACGACGACCTGTCCCTTGTCACAAGAGATTCAGCCATTTTTTGATCAACATAAACAAAAGATCAAACGTGTCGCTTATCGACCGCAAAATGGAAAGGTATTGCTTCACTTTGATCATCTTCGCTTTACTGAACACAATTATACACAATTCCATCCGAACCAAACGGTGGTGCTTGCTCGCTGGAAAAAGGCTGATTATTTCGGTTTGCCAGTGTTGTGCAAGCCGGAATTAGCGGGAGAGGTTAATAAAGAAGCTCATGCTGAATATATTGAAAAAGCAAATGCTCTTCTCAAGCCGTACGCACAACATCCCCTGTTTGGTCATGTCTTTTTTAGAGAAAAACTGCGGAAGGATATTGTGCAATTCATTGACGTGATTGATCAGACAGAGACGCTTTTTCAAAAGCATCCGATTGCAGCCGTTGTAGTCGGGACGACGGAGGACGTCTACAGCCGTGTGCTGGCTTTGCAAACAGTGAAGCGTCAAATCACGAGTATCTGTCTTCAGCATGGCGCGCTCATGGGAGATGAAGCCTTTTTGCCAATCTTCACGACACTCCACGGGGTGTTTGGTCAGTATGAAAAAGACTGGTATGAAGAGAAAGGGTGTCAGCCCGAACAGATAGAGGTCACGGGTCACCCGAGGTTTGATCTGATTCATCAGCGCAAGCCACTTCAACAAGATTTGCTGTTTCGTAAATTGAATTTTAATCTAGCTAAAAAGACCGTCCTTGTGGCAACACAGCCGTTTTCAGAAGCCTTTTATGGCAATGTCCTAAAAATGCTTTCGAAACGAAAGGATATTCAGTTGATTATAAAGCCGCATCCGTGGGAAATCGCCCGAAATCGTTTAAATGAATATGTAGCGATTGAACGAACAGGGAACCATGTGAGGCTGATCAAAAAGGAACTGGACTTGTATGACCTATTACCGTATATGGATATGGTCATTACACTCACTTCAACCGTTGGGCTTGAAGCCATGTTGTTTGGAAAAAGTGTGCTGATCGGAAAGATGACCGAAGGCAGAAGGTACCCTTATTACGAGTCGCTTGGCAGCTATCATATGGAAAACCCCGTTGAACTGGCTGAGAAAGCGATCCGTATTTTGTCAGATGAACAAGAGATGACGCGTGCGAAAAAGCAAGGCGCTCTTTTCATCAAAGAACATTACCCGCATGCGCGGTCTACGGATGTATTGCTTTCTCTGTTGAAGTCAAAAACAGGGGTGGATTTTCAGAGATAAAGATAGGGGTGTGCAAGCGATATGGGACAAAAGAGAGCACAATTTCTTCCGTATGCCCTGCCTTGTATCATGCAGGAAGAAATTGATGAAGTCATTGGAACATTAAAGTCCGGCTGGTTGTCCACCGGGCCAAAAGTGAGGCAGTTTGAAGAGAAATTTAGCCAGCTGACAGGGGCAAAACATGCGATTGCTGTGAATTCGTGTACAGCGGCATTGTTTTTAGCGCTAAAGGCGAGAGGGATTGGGGCAGGCGATGAGGTGATCACCACACCTCTGACCTTCTGTGCAACAGCTAACACCATCATTCATACAGGGGCGGCACCAATTTTTGTGGATATTGATCCAGCAACCCTGAATATCGATGCAGACAAAATTGAAGCGGCCATCACACCGCATACGAAGGCGATTGTTCCTGTTCATTTTGCAGGTCAATCATGCGATATGGAGCGAATTTTGGCAATTGCCCAGAAGTATGATTTGTTTGTGCTGGAGGATGCAGCGCACGCACTTTATACGACGTATCGCGACCAACCTGTCGGGTCCATCGGCGATGCAACTGCCTTTAGTTTTTATGCGACGAAAAATATTGCGACTGGTGAAGGTGGTATGCTCACCACCAATGATGATGAGCTTGCAGCTCGAATCAGAAGGCTAGCGCTCCATGGGATGAGCAAGGGAGCGTGGAATCGTTATGGAGAAAAGGGAACGTGGTACTACGAGGTCGAGGAACCTGGCTTTAAAATGAATATGTTTGATGTGCAGGCTTCGTTAGGGCTCGTTCAGCTAAGTCGGCTAGATGAGATGCAGGCACGCAGAGAACAAATTGCACAGGCATATCATGAGGCTTTTCAACAAGAGGATGGCTTGATTCTCCCCCCTGTTCATCAAGAGGGAAGGCATGCGTGGCATTTGTATGTTCTTCAAGTCGATCCATCACAAGCTCAAATCACACGTGATGACATGATTGATCAGTTGCAAAATGAGTATAAGATTGGCACGAGCGTTCACTTCATCCCTGTTCATTTACATCCATACTACAAACAAATCTACCACTATTCGCCGGAGGATTTTCCTGAATCACTGACCTATTATGAGCGAACCCTTTCACTTCCGCTTTATCCAAGTATGACGGACGAAGATGTCCAGGATGTGATCACAGCGGTGCTGTCGATTCTGAAAGATAAGAAGGCCACTTCATGAAGGTGGTTCATGCAATAGACGAACAAGTACTCCATGCTTGGCTTGAAAAGAATGATCATCCTGTAGAGAGCATGAAGCATTATAAGCAATTTGCGCTTGTCGGTGGCGCCGAGCTTAAAGCAGTTCTCTTATATGAGTGGTCAAAATGGGAGAGCGGTATTTTTCAACAGCATATCTTCCATGTGAAGTATGTAGAGGCGGAATCAGCCCCTGCTTTCCAAGAACTGATGGAGCGCTTTATCAATTGGATGAGAACGGAAAAATGTGATTTCTTCTTTTTGCGTCTCGAGGCATCGGATCTTCAAAAGAATCGTATTGTACAAAAACTTGCCCCTGTTCATTATGTCGGCGGGTTAATGCGACTTGAAGCACCACCTGTACGAATTGAGCCACCATCAGGTATTGACGTGATGATGGGGAGACCAGAAGAGGCAGAATTTGAAGAAACCATTTTACTTGGTCATGACGCTTTTATAAAAAGTAGGTATGCACTCGATCCTTTCTTAGATCAAAGGGTCGTGCAGCATTTCTATCAAGAATGGATGAGGAATAATTTACACGGACGCGCGGATATCAATTTAGTGGCTAGGGTGAATGATCAAGTCGTTGGCATGATTCAAGGCATGACAAAAGGTGATGAGCTTGCACTTGAGTTGTTTGCCATGAGACCAGATATTCGAGGGAAAGGGCTTGGGAAACAGTTATTTATCGAGATGATGAACGTCTCCTTTGACAGAGGGCATCAAATCATTTCTGCTGGGACCCAGCTTCATAACATTCCAGCCATCCAGCTGTACGAGAAAATGGGTTTTAGGACAACAAATGCCTTTTTGTATTACCACGTGTGGCCGAAAAAAGGAGAGAGGTAAGATGGCGCATTTCTACATTGGAGATCGCAAAGTGGGGGATGATGCGCCTGTCTTTATCATTGCAGAGGCGGGCATCAACCATGATGGGAAACTAGATCAAGCACTTGCTTTGATTGATGTGGCGAAAGAAGCGGGTGCTGATGCGGTGAAGTTTCAAATGTTTCAAGCAGATCGGATGTATCAAAAGGAACCGGGCTTATACGAAACAGCCAAAGGAGAAGAAGTCTCCATTTTTTCTTTAGTGGAACAAATGGAGTTGCCGCCCGAGTGGCTGCCGACTTTATTAAGCGATTGTGAGAAAAAAGGGCTCATTTTTTTAAGCACAGTGTGTGATGAAGAATCTGCGGATCTATTAAACCAAACCAACCCGTCCGCTTTTAAATTGGCATCCTATGAAATCAATCATTTGCCACTTTTGCGTCACACCGCATCATTTCAAAAGCCGATGATTTTTTCTACAGCTGGCGCAACCATTGCCGACGTGCATGAAGCATATGAAGCGATTACGAGCCAGCAAAATAAACAAGTCGCCATTATGCATTGTGTAGCAAAGTATCCAGCGCCTAGAGAATACACAAACCTTCGTGTACTCCAAACGTTCACCTCGGCTTTTCCAGAGGCAGTTATCGGTTTTTCTGATCATAGTATGCATCCAACCGAAGTGCCTGTTGCCGCCGTAAAACTTGGGGCAGCCATCATTGAGAAGCATTTTACTGTCGATAAAACGTTGCCGGGTGCGGATCACTCCTTTGCGTTAGACCCTAAAGAATTAAAAGAGATGGTTCAGCACATTCGAATAGCTGAAAAGCAGAGGGGGCAACTAAAAGCAGACGATGGTTCTGTTCCAGAGGTGCTTCTTGGCAGTTCTTTTAAAACGACGACAGCCATTGAAGGACAAATTCGTGAATTTGCGTATCGAGGGGTTTTTACGACAAAAGGCATTGCAAAGGGCGATACTTTGACACGAGAAAATGTAGCTGTGTTACGACCAGGTCAAAAAAGCCAAGGACTGCATCCACGGTATTTGTCAGTGCTGATTGGTGCTAAAGCGACAAGGAATATTCCGCCACATACAGGTGTTTCGTGGGACGATGTCCTCGTTCAGGAGTCTCAAGATGACAAATGATGTACTTTTTGTGATACAGGCGAGAATGGGATCTACGAGACTGCCAAAAAAGGTCATGAAACCGTTCGGAGGCATGGCACTCATTGATTGGATTGTTGAGCGGGTAAAGCAATCAGATGATTACAATCAAAAGACGCAGAATCTTATGATTGCGACAACAGTTGAAGCAAAGGATGACTTTTTGGCCCAATATTGTATGTCGAAAGGCTACAAAGTATTTCGCGGCAGTGAGAAGGATGTATTGGCGCGATTTTCTCACATTGTTCAACAGTTTGAACCGCAGACCGTTGTACGGCTGACAGGAGACAATCCTTTCATCGATCCGACACTTTTGTCGAAAATGCTTGAAAAACATAGGCAGACAAATGCTGACTACACGTATACGAGCGGAACACCCCTCGGTATTTCCGGGGAAATGATTCAAGCATCTATTTTATGTGACATCGACAAATTCCCTCTCACTCAGACAGAACGTGAGCATGTCACGCTCTATGTGAGAAAACATCCGGAGCAATTTCACCTTCAAATATTCACACCGCCCAAAGAACTTGCATATCCTGCATATCGATTCACGATTGATACAGAAGAAGATTATGTTTTTGCTACCCGCTTACTCGAAAAAGCAGGTGGTTCTATTGCAGTGCCATGTACGGATCTCATATCCATCTGTGAACAAGAACCAGATATCGTTCGTTTAAATCAATTTGTGAGACAGAAGGATGCTGAATGAACAAAAAGATCATGATTGTTGTCTATGGCGGCTTTTTAAAAG
The DNA here is from genome assembly GCF_047229225.1 of Bacillus sp. 179-C3.3 HS. Lineage (NCBI taxonomy): Bacteria > Bacillati > Bacillota > Bacilli > Caryophanales > Bacillaceae > Bacillus > Bacillus sp. 179-C3.3 HS. The sequence goes on from NZ_JBFEFT010000001.1 coordinate 168,861, forward strand.
GGATGGGGCATGTCATCAGAATGAAGCGCTTAGCGCAAGAGCTGCGACAGGAAGGGAACGCCCTTTTTTTCTACACAAATGAACGGATTTGTGTAGAAATGCTCTCGTCTGTCGATTGGCATGTCCATTTGATTCAGGAGGAGAAGGCTCTCCTTCAGCTACAACAAGCCATGAAAAAGCTGAAGCCAGATCTGTTGCTCATAGATGTCCTTGATATTGACTTGCCACTACTTCAAATGATGAAACATTCCTGTGCATCTACAAAAATGGTCTTATTCGAGGAGATGAGGGAAGAAGCCCATCAGCTTGCTGATGCTGTCGTGAATGGTATTTATGGAGGTCTGGATCAGAAGCATTATCAATTAAAGGGTACGGAATTCTTTCAAGGAACACCTTATTTATTGTTAGATCACGAGATTGGTCAATTAAAAGACACATATGAGGTTCGAAAAGAATGCAAAAAAGTTGTCATTAGCCTTGGGGGTAGTGATCCACGTGGATTGTTATCAAAGGCTGTCTCTGCACTCCTCCCCTTAGATCATTTGCACATTCTAGCAGTTTCCGGAAAAGCCTCTCATTTAAAAAAACATGTAGAGGCTGAACATATTCAATTGATTCGCCACACAGATCAATTATCGGCACGTCTTTGGGAAGCCGATTTGGCCATTGTTGCAGGGGGAATGACGTTGTATGAAGCGGTTTGTATCGGTGTACCCAGTATTGTCCTCACACAAGTAGCGCATCAAGCAGTGACAGCCAGTGGTTTTGCACAAAAGGGAGCCTGTCTTCACCTTGGATTAGGTGACCATGTGGATGAAAAGGATATGTTGCTTGCTGTTCAAAGGCTGTCTGGCAGCTACTTTCTTCGCAGAAGTATTCACCTCAATGGACGGACACTGATTGATGGAAAAGGAACCGAACGGGTCAAAAACATTCTTATACACCTCATGAATGATCACCAAAAAGAACATAAGGATGTGTAGATGTGAAGGGAGTTATTTTAGCAGGTGGAAAGGGATCAAGACTGGCGCCACTAACCAATATCATCAACAAACATTTATTGCCGGTAGGTCCATATCCGATGATTTATTGGTCACTGTTTAAGCTCAAAGAAGCAGGCATCTTAGATGTGATGCTGATTTCACAAGAAGAACAAATCCCGCAATTTCAACAATTACTAGAAGGCGACCAAAACCTAGGGATGAACATTGTCTATCAAGTACAGCCAGAAGCTTCTGGCATTTCGGATGGTCTCTCCTATGCCAAACCCTTTGTGAAAGGAGAGAAATTTGTCCTCATGCTTGGTGATAATGTGTTTGAGGATGCGTTAACCCCTTTTGTAGACGCCTTCCAAACACAAGAAGATGGGGCAAAGGTCCTGCTGAAAGAAGTGGCAGATCCAGAGCGATTCGGAATTGCGGAAATTGATGCCGCTCAATACCGAATATTATCAATAGAAGAAAAGCCAGAGCATCCACGCTCCACTTATTGCGTCACGGGGATTTATTTTTATGACCAAGAAGTGTTTGAATATATTGAGAGAATCTCGCCGTCAGACCGCGGCGAATTAGAGATTACAGACGTGAACAATCTCTATATCTCAAATAGCCAGCTGACCTATGATATGTTAAAAGGGTGGTGGATTGATGCAGGAACACATGAATCACTCCACCAAGCATCGACGAAAATGTTTGAAACGATGAAGAAAAAAGAGGGATACGTATGACGAAGTCTTATTTAATTACAGGTGGGGCGGGCTTTATTGGGCTAAATTTTGTGAAGCAAATGCTTCAGGAATCAAATGTCCGGCTCACTGTATTTGATAAATTAACATATGCCAGCCATCCAGACGAAATGGACGATTTATCAAAGCTGTCTCATTTTCGTTTTATCAAAGGGGATATCACGTTACAGCATGAGCTGGATCGAGTATTTGATGAAGCCTATGATGCTATTATTCATTTTGCAGCAGAATCGCATGTCGATCGCAGTATTGAGTCGGCAGAGCCCTTCATTCATACAAATGTCCTCGGAACGTATCGGATGCTAGAGGCTGTTTTAAAAGGAAAAGCGAAAAAGCTGATTCATATATCAACAGATGAAGTCTACGGAGATTTGGATCGAGATGAACCCGCATTTACAGAACAAACACCCATTTCACCGAATAATCCTTATTCGGCAAGTAAGGCAAGTTCAGATCTACTGGTGAAATCGTTTATCCACACACACCAATTACCCGCAATGATTACACGATGCAGTAACAACTATGGTCCCTACCAGCATGAAGAGAAATTCATCCCAACCATTATTAGGAAAGCATTAAATGGAGAAAAGATCCCGATTTATGGAGACGGTCAACAGATTCGTGATTGGCTCTATGTTGAAGACCATGCAAGAGCCATTCAACAAATAGTAGAAAGCGGAACAACTGGGCAGGTCTACAATATTGGCGGTGGAAACGAGAAAACAAATCTCGATGTTACCAAAAAGATTCTCACCCATCTTGGCATCAGTCATGACCAAATTGCATTTATTCAAGACCGAAAAGGGCACGACAGACGGTATGCGATTGATGCCAGTCGATTAAAAAGAGAGCTCGGCTGGACACAGGCAACTTCATTTGACGAAGGTATCGAAAAAACGATCAATTGGTATCGTGCCAAATATGATCAGAGCGAAGAAGGGTGACGGATGAAGGTTTTAATCACCGGTGCGGGCGGTCAATTAGGAAAAGAATTGTGCAAACGGCTCAAGGAAAAAGATTTTACCGTCATTGCGTTAACAAGAAGCATGCTCAATATTGCAGATCAACAAGCAGTGAGACATGCGATGAAACATTTCTGCCCTGATATTGTGGTCAGTGCGGCAGCCTATACATCCGTCGATCAATGTGAGGCAGAAACAGAAAAAGCCTATCTTGTGAATGGCATTGGCGCTTATTATACAGCATTGGAAGCGAAGCACATCGGAGCAGACGTCCTGCATGTCAGTACCGATTATGTGTTTGATGGGCAAGCGAACGTCCCTTATGAGGTAGATGCACAAGCCGACCCTCAAACCATCTATGGAAAAAGTAAAAAGCTTGGAGAAGAGCTGGTTCGTTTAGTGTCAGACGAAGTGAAAATCATTCGGACGTCTTGGCTATATGGACATGGAGGACACAATTTTGTGAATACCATCATTCGGCTCGCTGAAACGAAGGATCATTTGCGTATCGTGAATGATCAAGTAGGTTCTCCCACCTACACAAAGGATGTAGCAGAGGCGTTGATTCATTTATTGGACCAACCAGCAGGAATTTATCACGTAAGCAACCGAGGAAGCTGTTCTTGGTTTGAGTTTGCGACAGAAATTGTGGAACGGAGCGGATTGACGACAACCATCGAACCAATTTCTACAGCGGAGTACGGCTTTCAAACACCTCGTCCACCTTATTCCGTTTTAGACCTACAAGCGATCGAAGCCACAGGGTGGAAGCCGAGACAATGGAAGGATGCGCTGCACGATTATTTGCAAGTAGAAGGGAGATGACATTCGCATGATTGAAGGTGTGCAAACGAAAAAACTAGTCAAACATTGTGATGATCGAGGTTTTTTTGCAGAACTCATCCGAGATGATGAGCCGATGCTCAAGCGCTTTGGGCAGGCTTCATGGTCAAAAAGCTTTCCAGGTGTGATCAAAGCCTTTCATTATCATGAAAAGCAAGATGACGTTTGGTTTTTCCCAGCAGGTCATGCACAGGTCGTTTTATATGATTTGCGGGAAGATTCCCCCACAAAGGATCAAACCGATGTGTACTACATGGGAGAAGATAATCCAATGCTTCTTCTAATTCCAAAAGGAGTCGCCCATGGCTATCGTGTACTAGGTGAGACGCCATTGCAAATTGTGTACTTTACAACAGAATCCTACGACCCGAACAACCCGGATGAAAAGCGAATCGCGTGGAATGATGCGGCGATCGGGTTTGATTGGGAAACAACGTTTAAATAGAGTGAGAGACCTTTCAGTGGAGAAAGGTCTTTTTTCTATTTAATGACATCCGAATGTGGAATTTTATGTATATTTGATCTAAGATAAAAAGAAAAGGGATGTGGATGAGTTTGTCAAAAAGAGTGGCATTTGTGACAGGGGCAAGTACAGGGATTGGTAAGGCGATCGCGATGAAGTTGGCAGCACAAGATCATGTCAAAGTGATCATCAATGCGAGAAATGAATCTTCACTTGAACAGACCAGACAGCAAATGCAAGAGATGCCAGAAACGAAAGAGCCGATCACGCTATTCTGTGGGGATATGTCAATTGAGGATGTAAGGCGTGAGGCCTTTGACGCGATAGAAAATGAGTTTGGTCGATTAGATGTATTGATTAATAATATACCTGGCGGGGCACCCGATACATTTGATTCATGTGAGAGTGATCAGATGATAAGAGCCTTCTCACAAAAAGCCATTGCATATGTCGATATGATGAAGCGTGCGGCAGCCATGATGAAAATCCATGAATATGGGCGGATCATTCAAATTGTCGGAAATCTATGGAAAGAACCTGGTGCACAAATGTTTACAAACAGTATGATGAATGCAGCCATTATCAATGCGAGTAAAAACGCAGCTACTCAGCTAGCGTCTAATGGCATTACGGTGAATTGCTTGAATCCAGGGTTTATTGCAACAGATCGTTATACACAATTTATCGACAATCTGATGCGTCAGCAGGGCATATCAAGGGAGGAGGCTGTACAGGCTGTTGCATCAGGTATTCCAATGCAAAGAGTTGGTTCTGCTGATGAAATGGCTTCATTAGCGGCTTTCATCGCATCAGAAGAAGCTTCCTATATCACTGGACAACAAATATCCGTCGACGGTGGTTCGATGAAAAGTATATAAAATCAAAAACCCGCTAAATGCGGGTTTTTTGCTGAAAGCAGATGGGCAGGATGGAGAGCCGATCAATACATAATGCCAGCTGTTCAATTGAGGCAACCATTGAAATCCTCACATGACGTTGCCCGTTGGCGCCAAATACTCCCCCAGGCGTTACAACAACATCCGCATGCTCTAATACATAGTGTGCAAATGCATGGGAATCTTCGAAATCATCAGGGATGGGCGCCCATAAGTAAAAGGAACCGGCAGGACGTTCTATTTTCCAGCCAAGCTGTTTCGCCGCTTGACGAATAAAGAAATTCATTCGTTCAAGGTAGATATTTTTCAATGATTCAATATGTACATGATCCCCTTGTAATGCGATGGTCGCAGCCTGTTGGAATCCCCCATACATGCTGACAAATACATGATCTTGGAAAGCGTTGATCGCCTCGATGATCTCCTCATTCCCAACGACAAAAGCCACTCTCCACCCTGCCATATTAAACGTTTTTGATAGAGAATATAATTCCACGCCGACCGTTTTTCCAAGTGAAGCATTCATGAAGCTTACTGGTTTTTGCCCATAATGAAACGATCCGTAAGCAAAGTCGTGGATCACATGCAGACCATGAGCAGCTGCAAAGGTAGCCGTTTCTTCAAAGAAGGCATCGTTTGCCACAGCACCAGTTGGGTTATTCGGGTAATTCAAGAAAAGAACCTTTGCTTTTTTTAACACATCAGAATCAATGGAAGATAGATTCGGTAAATAGCCATTTTTTTCATCAAGCTTGATAAAATATGGCTTGGCGTCAGCCATTACAATTCCTGAATGATACTCAGGATATCCAGGGTCGGGGACGAGTGCTATATCACCTGGATCAAGAAGGCACTGACTTAGAACATAAAGGCCCGTTTTTCCACCATTCACTAAGGCGATTTCCTTGTCTGGGTCAATCACAGTGCCAAATTCCCTTAGATAAAAGTCTGCAATCGCTTGTTTGAAAAAGTCATAACCTCTAAACGGAGCGTATTGCTGAAATTGCAAGGTGTCCGCTCCATCTTGAAGGGCGCTGACGATATGTGGAGGAGTCGGAAGATCTGGATTCCCTTGACCAAGATTTAAAATGTTCGCTCCATTTTGCATTTTATGTGCGATTTTCTGAAATACGGTTCCGAATTTTTGTTCGGGCAACCGGTCAATCATTCGAGATGGTCGGATTTTCACAACATCATTCTCCCTTTCTATCCTCTCACTAACTCATCCATTAGCTGAATCGTTGCTTGCTTTTGGATATTGCGGATAGACAAGGCAACATCCTGTGAGGATGATCCTTTTAATTCTAGTGAGACAATGCCGTTAAAGGCTTCAAATAGAGAAAGATCGACCACTGATCCTTTGACAGGTAATGATTCATTCACTATGGTTGTATCACCGACGAGCGCTTCATGCGGAATATGAATATGATCAATCGTGATATGTGTGACGTCCTGTGGTAGTTGTCCACTTTCTTTGAAGTGCTGAGGGTACAAATGGCAATCGGCTATATAACATGTATGACCAGACAACAGCTGTGTTGGGAGTGTGGCCTTTTTCCCATCGACTAACACATCAATCAGCAGCTTAGCCATATCTACGCCAAATACCTTTTTAATATTCGGAATCATATCCCATCCTGCAAACCTTGCGGCGGTTTCGATAAGACCGGCTTCTCGATTTTTCATGAGCTTGATTTCTGTATGGGTGGCACAGTTTTCAAGGCCCAATCCTTCATTTGCCTTACTTGCAGCCTCGATGATGATTTGTTGTGCCTCATCGTCTAAGATGGACGGTGTGATATGAGCTGTTTCTGTAAACCCGATTTGAGCGGTTTTATCATGAATGACGAATGGGATGTATTCGCCTTCAACGACCAATCCTTCTACACTGACATAATCAGAATACCCATCTGCATCATACCAATCCTCATAAGCACCTTCTAAATATGTTTCAGCGACAAACGGTGCTTCATATGTCACGGCGCTTGGAACGGGAATGGTTTGTAAATAAGATTGTACTTGTAAAAAACGGTGATCGCTGCCAGCACGGTCGTGGAAAAGCGTGACGCCAATGGAGCTGGCTAAATATGTAGGCTTTAAAATGAGCGGTGTACCAATAGCCTCCATCGCTTGTTGAAAATCAGATAACGTGGTAACAGGCTGAGTTTTGACCGCTTTTACACCTGAGGCATTGAACGCCGCGCGCATCTGGCTTTTATCCCGTGCCATTTCAGCTGCCTTTACACCGGCACCGCGAAGCCCAAGACGCTCAGCTGCTTTCGCCATTGGTGCAATAAATAATTCATTATTGGTCGTCACAGCATCTACTTTGAAAAAAGAAGCCACCCGGACCAAGTCTTCAACAACTTCTTCTTCTGATTTCGGATAATCGTCATGTGCCCAGTAGATGGAGTCAGGATGTTCAAAAGAAGGATTCGTTTCGAAATAATCACGGTCTTTGATGACCGCAATCGAGTATTTTTCTATTAGTTCGGCATGTCCTTTTGTAATCGCAAACGGCCTTGGTATATATGAAACGATATGATAGGCTGCTGCCACACTTTCATAAAACATATGAGGTGGGCATCCCCCTAGGTCAGCAATAACAAGTACAGTTTTTTTACTCAACACTAACACTCCTTTTATCTAGCGGTGTAACCGCCATCTGCTGTGACGACACTTCCGGTCATATAACTGGATAAATCAGAGGCGAGGAACAGCATCACGCCAGCAACCTCTTCGGGTTTTCCAAGGCGTAATAGTGGGTTCACCTTTGCTTTTTCCTCTTTGATTACCTCGAGGCTTTCTGAGTGATTGTCTAAAAAGGATTTTTCATTTAATGGTGTATCAATGATTCCTGGCGCGATACAATTCACCCTAATTTGATAAGGAGCATAATCAACTGCCATTGATTTGGTTAATTGAATGACGCCACCCTTTGTTGCATTGTATGCAGGAATGTCTGGCCATCCAACGAGCCCTCCAACAGATCCGGTGTTAATAATATTTCCACTTTTCTTTTTCAGCATATGGGGCAATGTATGCTTACTCATTAGAAATACACCGGTCAAATTCACTTGGAGAATTTTATTCCAATCTTCTAGTGTCATCTCGTGAATAGGAGCAACGATTTCAATGCCTGCATTGTTGATCAAAACATCTATCGTGCCAAATTGCTCTAGCACTGCTTTGACCGTGTGTTGACAGTCGGACTCATTCGTCACATCCGTTTTGAAAAACGCAAGATGCTCGTGTTGTATAGCATCTAAGAGCTGGGTGCCGCTTTGTGCGTTGATGTCAGCGACCGCTACTTTTGCTCCTTGTGTGAGAAAGAGTTTGACGGCAGCAAGTCCAATGCCTGATGCGCCCCCTGTGATGAGGACGACTTTTCCTGTCATATTCATTTCTGCACCTTAGACGCTTTTGGTTTCAAGCGATTGTAGCGAGGTGGGAAAAAGAGATTAATAGACTTTGACGCTTCTGGCATTGGATTAATGGCCCCATGGTCTTCCTTAGGCTCACAGAAATAAGAGGTACCAAACGCCATATTTTCTGTAAAACCTTCAATCGTCATCTCGTATCCACCGCTAATGCAAATGCCAATTTGTTCATTCCGGTGTTTGTGAAAAGGCATTTCGCCCCCATCTCCAGGAATATTCGCAATCATGAGCTCCATCCACTCCTCAACAAAAAAGGTCACCTCCATCCCTGGAAGTAAGTCTCTTGTTTTAAAAATATCTAAGAAATAAGTGGGGGGAGCTGTATAGGCTTCGCCCTCTTTTAATCGTTTGATATCGATTGCAATTACTTCTTCATCCGTCAGATTAGAAGCCCCATGAGGGACAAATGGTGGTGCAATATAGGCTGATTCCAGTGGGGTGAGTAATTGTGTTGATTGGCCAACAGTCATGAGAAGTTCACCTTTGACCACGATCCCGATTTGCGCTTCAGGATGTTCATGCGGTTCAATCACCGTATGAGGAGGAACGTATGAAATTAACACCTCGGTATCCCCTCTTACCGTAGCGTATTGTGTGATGCCATTCTCCCACTCTATCTTTTTAGCTTGCGGGAAATATCGTTCTTTCGTCTTTTGTTCTGTTTGCATGTTATATCTCTCCTTTTCCAAATATCGACCAACTCATTGGGATACTTTTAAATGTTTGAACAAAGGTAAGACCGTATGTAGCTCTAGCAACCTCATTGGTTAATGCAATATCAAACTCGCCGTCTCTTACCTTTTGGGCGGCGGTACTTGTGGAATTTACAAGTTCAAATTCAGCATTTTGATGGATGAAATATTGAATCAAATTGACGGGTGCAGGGTGAGAGACAATTTTTAAATGGCGTAGCATGTGTTCTTGAAATGGAAAATCCGGTCGGACAGCGAGACCATACATAGGTGTGTCACATCTGAAAATTTGTAAAAGCTGGAGGTCTGGCCTCATGTAGAAGTGTTTGATTCCTTCGTATGCGTGTGGAACGAGAGTGTATTGAAGTGCGTTAGAGAGAGTGTGTTCAATGCAAATTTCGAACGAGTCGTAAAGGGATAGTTTGGTATGTATTCCGAGTGTAGTGGTGGAATGAGAGATGAAATGTTTTGCGGCATATTCACTGCTTGTCCCCTTGGGACCTAGTGTATTCACTGTAAACATTTTGGGTAAAGTGCTGGGTTCTTCCTTGAAATGAAAAACATCATTCTTTAAAATCATGTTTTACCATCCAATCCTTATTAAATTTTTACTAGATTATAAAAATATAATTGGTAATTGTCAACATATTTTATATTAAATGGAATTTAATGTTTTGTAAAAAACTGCACATACAAAGATGTGCAGTAGCATGATGTTATGTTTCAAATGTGTTTTGATCTGATTGTCGTAAATTGCGTTCACGTTTGTAGCTGATATAGCTAATGATAAAACCAGCAAACGTAATGAAGGCACAAACAAGCCCGACTGTATGGTAGCCGAAATGAACATAGACTGGCCCCATGAGTGCTGATCCGAGCATGACGGCAAGATTAGAAGCTAGACTGTAAAACGCCATGACCTTCCCGCGATGTGTGTCGGAGCAGTCACTTAAAATGGTGCTGAGAAGTGTCACAGATAAACTTTGCATCGCCCCCCAAATAAACAAGGCGAAAATCAGCAATAACCATGAAAATGGCGCATAGGGAAGAAAGGCGAGAATGAACGTGATTCCACCTAATATAAAGAAAAGAGAACGCGTTTTTCCGAACCAATCCGCTAATTTACCCGTAAATACACTCATGGAAAAACCAATGCCATATGCCATAATCAGAAGACCGGCTGTTGACTGTCCTCCATCAAACAAACTTTGCAGGTAAGCGCCTAAGAAAGAGTACATCCCGTAAAATCCAAGCATATTACAAAATGTCACAGTCAAATAGGCAGGGACTCGGTGAATCCTCAATGCCCCCCATAATGGACCCGTTTTCTTGACTGACTCTTGTGAAGTCTGTTCGGGTGTAGCCACTTGTTTTCTTGACTCGAGGAAGACGAGCAGCAGTACAATGAGACTCATGATCGCGAAAATCCAAAATGTCCAACGCCAGTTCAAACTTTGGCCAATAAAAGCTCCGATTGGTACCCCAAGCACGAGTGAAAGGGACCAGCTTGATACAATGAGTCCCATGACTTTTCCTCTGTATTGATAAGGCACTCGATCGCCAACAAGTGCATAGGCGGTTGGGACAAATACACCAGTCGCGAGCCCGGAAATGGCACGCCCAGCAAAGAAAACCGCCAGATTAGGTGCAGCCGCACACATGACTGTACCAATTAAGAAGAAAGAAAGACCGATCATCAAACACAATTCCCTTGAATATCGATCCCCTAAAGGGACGAGTAGCGGTGCTCCGACCAAAACAGCCAAACCGTAAATACTAATGGAAAGAGCGAGAATATCAATCGAGTACTGAAAAGAGTGAGATAAATCAGGCAACAGTGGTGAAATGACCAATTCTTCCGATCCCGCTGCAAATACGCCAAGTGTGAGCGCAATGGCAAGTGTGATGGGAAATGTTTTAGAAGCCGAGCTGTCTAATGATTCTTTCATCCGTTGATCCCTCCATACTTGCTTTTTCATACAGTTTCGTTAAAATAAATTCTACCATTATTTAGGTTTATTTTACATTTCATATCATAAGTATGATCATATAATGTTTTTCAAATGGAACGATTTTAGATCAGGAGGATCGCGAATGAAAACGACCGATGTTGATGTACATATTTTAAATGAACTGAAAAAAGATGCACGACTATCCATGAGGGAGTTATCCAAACGAGTGAACTTGTCAGCACCTGCTGTAGCAGAAAGAGTGCGAAAATTAGAAGATGCGGGGATTATTGAAGGGTATTCAGTGCAGGTCAATTACAAAAAATTAGGGCTTGTGATTGACTGTTTGCTGGAAGTCACCGTATTAAATGGGGAGTATCATCGTTTTGTGACATTTATGGATCAGCACCCCCGAGCCTTTTTTGCTTACCGTGTAGCAGGACCATCTTGCTTTTTCATTAAGCTGTCAGTTGCTTCACTTGAAGAGATTGAAGCGTTTATTCAAGAAGTGTCTGGGTTTACAAAGACTGTCTCCCATATTGTCTTGTCAGAGCTCTCCTTTTCACACCCAATACAGGAACGTGTGAGGGAAATAGAAGATCCGAAAATGACAGTCAACAAATAAAAAAAAGGCTTCGGGACATCCGAAGCCTTAAAATAAATCAAACATGGAAATAAGACGCTAACTGATCGTTTGCCAATCGGTTTCCAACAAAGAAAGAACCGAATTCACCGTAGCGTGCACTTACCTCATCGAAGCGCATTTCATAAACCAGTTTTTTGAACTGAAGAACATCGTCTGAGAATAGAGTGACACCCCACTCATAATCATCAAAACCGACCGATCCAGTAATGATCTGTTTCACTTTCCCAGCATAGCTTCTGCCAATTAAACCGTGGCTTCTCATGAGAGATTTACGTTCATCCATTGAGAGCATATACCAGTTATCATTGCCAGAACGTCTTTTATCCATCGGATAGAAGCACACATACTGAGAAGAAGGTAGCTCTGGATATAGGCGAGCACGAACATGTGGATTTTCGTAAGGGTCGCCGCCATCGCCGCTTGCTAAGTAGTTGCTTAATTCAACGACTGAAACGTATGAGTAAGCAGGAATTGTGAATTCTGCCAAACGTGACTTATTGAATTCAAGCTCAATTTCACCCAGCTCTTCCATTGTTGGACGCAATATCATCAGCATAATATCAGCTTTTTGGCCGACAATACTATAGATTGTTTGGCTTCCTACTTTATCTTGCTCCGCCGTTTTCCATTTGTCTAATAGCCCTGTGAATTCATGAATAATGGCTTGGCGCTCATCGCTTGTTAGCAGTTTCCAAGCTGTCCAATCAAAGGTTCTGAAATCATGCAGCGCATACCAGCCATCTAGTGTTTGAGCTGCTTCGTTTGTTGTATGTTGATCGCTCATTTTGTTCACTCCTCAATACAGTTTTCCATCTGTTCCAACTATAACATAGTTTGCCCAAATGAGGATGTGATCAAAACATGAACGAAAAAAGCGTTTTTACAAAAAGGAAGTCAATTATTTTGAAAAATAAGAATTTAACATGTAAGCGCTATAATATAAGTTGGTAGTTTGAATTTAAGCTAAAGAGGAGTATGCTTAAAAGAGAACGCTTTTTTTGTAAATCAAGGAGGGTATTGAAGTGGCAGATATTTTTTCAACAGTTCAGGAAAAGGTTGCAGGTAAAGGAGTTAAAATCGTTTTTCCTGAGGGAATGGACGAACGCATTCTAACAGCCGTTCAAAAGTTAGCAGACGGCAAAGTGTTGCAACCAATCGTTGTAGGTAAGAAAGAAGAAGTCGAAGCAAAAGCGAAAGAATTAGGTCTTACACTTGATGGTGTTGACGTGTATGATCCTCATACATATGAAGGATTTGAAGAGCTTGTACAAGCTTTCGTTGAAAGACGTAAAGGGAAAGCAACAGAAGAGCAAGCCAGAAAAGTTTTACTTGATGAAAACTATTTCGGTACAATGCTTGTTTATAAAGGTCTTGCAGACGGTCTTGTGAGCGGTGCAGCACACTCAACTGCTGATACAGTACGCCCAGCACTTCAAATCATTAAAACGAAAGAAGGCGTAAAGAAAACATCTGGCGTCTTCATCATGGCTCGCGGCGAAGAGCAATATGTGTTCGCTGATTGTGCGATCAACATTGCACCAGATAGCCAAGATCTAGCTGAAATCGCCATCGAAAGTGCGAACACAGCGAAAATGTTTGATATCGAACCACGTGTAGCAATGCTTAGCTTCTCAACAAAAGGCTCAGCGAAATCAGATGAAACAGAAAAAGTATCTGAAGCAGTTCGCATTGCAAAAGAAAAAGCACCAGAACTTGTACTTGATGGAGAATTCCAATTCGACGCAGCGTTCGTTCCTTCAGTGGCAGCGAGTAAAGCACCAGATTCCGTCATCAAAGGAGACGCTAGCGTATTTGTTTTCCCTAGCCTCGAAGCTGGAAACATCGGTTACAAAATTGCACAGCGCTTAGGTAACTTTGAAGCTGTTGGTCCAATCCTACAAGGTCTAAACCAGCCAGTAAACGACCTTTCAAGAGGCTGTAATGCCGAAGACGTTTACAACCTTGCGCTTATTACAGCAGCACAAGCACTTTAATGTAAGAACCCAAAAGCTAGTTTCTTCATGAAACTAGCTTTTTTTGTGCGTATAAATAGGTACAAAAACCTAATACCTATGATTCGTTTTTCATTGAATTCGTTTTCAAACATATGCCTCATGTGCTAGCAAATGGTAAAATAACGGAGGACTATAAGAGGAATAGAGGTGTATGACGATTTCTGGAGTAATCTTAGGATACACGACCGCCTTGTATGCAGCAAAGGCAGACATATCTATGAAAAAAGAACAAATCATCGAACTCAATATGTGTCGCAAAGAACTAAAAGCGACGAAAACAGCCTTGACGGAAGCGAATCGAAACATCACCCTTCCAGAATTGACATCAAAAACATGGTTTGGACAACTCGCAGATGCATTTGATGACATTCGCGATGAGATGAAATTGGCCGGAAAAGAGATAAAAAATACTCAGTTGACAAATTTGATTGACCGAATAGATGAAAAAATAAGTGAACTGAAATCGGATATCCAATCATTAAAAAGTGAAGTCCATTCAATTGAAAAGAAAATAGAAAAAGAGAAGCAAAAACAACTGGAAGAAAAAAGAGGGAAGTAAATGAGCAGAGAAATCAAAATAGATGCCAGTGAAGTGAAAAAAACATTAAAAAGTGCAAAACAGGCAGGCGCTCACATCCATTCAGCACTTCCAAAAACCTTCAAAGGGAAAAATGAGCTCTCAACCACGAAAAAGATCGAAAAGATCAATCAGCAATTGAACGATCTCAGTACATCGTATACAGAGATTCTCCAAAAACAACTTGCACAAACAGAACAAGCCGTCAACACCATGATGGAAACAGACAAAGCAATTGCAACGAGTACTAAAAGAAAGTAAAGGAGAATGGAATGAAAACCCTTGACGCCTTTGAGCTGAAGAATGGAATTGACCAAACGCTGAATCAGCTGAAGCAGCAATCACAGGATATTAAATCCCTAGAAAAACAAATCAATCAAATCATCTCATTAGATGGCGCACTAAAGGGAGAAGCTGGACAAGCGATAAAAGCGTTTTATACAGAGTGTCATATTCCCTTTTTGCAATTCTTTCAAGACGCCATTGAGGAATACAGCGCAGCGCTCAAAAAAATGAAAACAGCACTTCACTCATTTGAATCAAACGAAAAAGGTTATATCTCACAATCATTTCTCGAACATGAGCTGGATCAAGGATTAAAAAACGCCCAACAAGCGATTTCTGAAATCGTGTCAGATGCCAACAGCGCCATCGGTAAGGTTAGCCATATCATTGATTTACAAAGAGTGGACGAATCTTCTTTCCAACAAAGCTATCAAAAAGCATGGATGAACATCTCAAAAACCATTGGATCACTCCATGCCTTTGACAGAGAACAAGCCAGCGCTTTGGATGAAACCAATAACTCGATCCAAACAATGATGGAATACATGAATACCCTCGGCAGCATGTTCACTGGTCCGAAAATCGAGATCACGAGCTACAAAAAAGGATCTATTCTCAAAAATGAAGAAGACAAAAAAATCAGCAGTAACCTCAACGAATTGGATCGAAAAATAGACAATCCCGATGAAAACCCAATGATGGTTATGCTGAAGAAGTTGAATGAAAAAGAGCGGTCGAATGTGGATACGGTGGTTCGAAATGAGAACCATCGAAACATTCAAAAACAAGTAAAAGCAAACGACCCATCGCTTACGCCATTACAAAGAGAAGCCGCGTTCGCAAAAAAACGGAAATCTGGAGACATCAGGGTCGTTAATGGTAAACTACACAATGTAAAAGGCATCAAGAAACTGAAAGAATTCGACATTGCAGATGAAGTCGTCACCGACTCATCAGACATTGATTTTATAGGCGGTCGATATGTCGTTTACGCCAATAAACAAATCATCCGAACGTATTTCGTAAACGGTGAGGAAATAATTGAAGAAGTCGACAAGATCCCAAATAGCCGAAGCAATGGAAATGCTCAAGAACTTGACTCGGCATTTGAAGGAACTCTTTTGGAAGTTATTAGTATTCCAGTCATGAAATTATTCAAGGTTGGGAAATATGTTTTTAAGATTAATAAAGGTGAGAATGTGGCGAAGAAGGTTGAGACGACTTCTAAAACTACGAATGATGTTCTTAAAAACCCTAACAAGAGCAAGTTTGGGTCTGTAGACCTTGATAAACTTTATAAGAATGTGTCTTTAGGAAAAGGAACTACAGGCAGAACAAAACCAAAAAATTTAAATGAACAATTGGCTATGAAGGAAGTACTCTCAAATCCTAATTCAGGCAAACCTATCCCGTTAAGAAAAGGGATGACAGACTCTCGTTGGCCTAAAGATGAAGGTTGGGTTAAAATGTCTAAGAATGTGAATGGAATTGAAGTTCACTATTTAAAAAACACTAAAACAGGCCAGTTCGATGATTTTAAATTCAAATAAATGAAGGTGACATTAATGAAGGTAAAATGCAAGATGAATATAGGCTTAGAATTATCAGAAAAAACATATGAAATCGGTTATAGCCCTGAAACCATCTTCAATTTAAAAAAGGACGAACAATATAGCGTTTATAGCATTTGTGAATGGAACTCTTCTTTACATTTTTTAATCAAAAGTGAAGAAGACAACTTTCCATCTTGGTATCCCTCGGAGTTATTTGAAGTTACAGAGAAGCAGTTGCCACTAGAATGGTATTTTAATTTCAATAGGGATAATGATATTTCCGCAGTGTGGGGTTATAAAGAGTTGGTGATGGATGAGAGTCATTTCGATGGTTTAATGGAGCGAGAACACGATGCATTAAAAGTATTTTTGAAACGAAAAAAAGAAATAGACGAAGATTTTACTAATTAAGTTAAAAGACGCTAAACAAGCGTCTTTCTTTTTACTCGGATATTTAGTTAATCTAATGAAGTTCTTTAGAGCTTGTAAATAGGATATAAAAGTGATAACTCTTTTATAGAACTAAATATCTTGGTCTATCTCGTTAATAATAGCTGTAGGCAGTGTTATTAATTAGTTAAAAGAATGTAAGGAATTGTTTTTTGAAATTTCACTTCAAGATGATCAACCAATTACTGTATATATAGCACCCGTCATACAGTGGATGAATCATAAAAAAACAAAAGGTTCTATCTGGAGATGAAGTATTATTATTCTCCTTGGAAGCTAATTATTTAGTTTTACTATTGATTGGGTAGTGCTACATTCTCATCATGGTTTTGAATTTTTATGGTACAACGAACAAAATTCAAAGAAGTAGAATTAAGTTTTTTCTCATACTTTTAAAACCTTACTGAAAAAGAAAAGCAGGCTATCTATAAATAGTGAGTTGCTTCTATAGTGTACTGAGGACATTGTGAAACGAATTGACATGTTATTCTCCCAACATCCATTCCCTCCACTCCTCCCATGTTATAATAAACACAGTTTATGAACGAGAGGATATGCAAGCGATGAAAAATGAACCTATTGAGTTACTGACACAGCCGACATGGCGAATCATTGATCAGTCGAGTCTTGGTCCTTATGTGGATGCGAAGCAGTCCTTTGCGATGGATGATACGCTTTGTGCGTCGGTAGGGAAAGGGCTCTCTCCAGCGACGGCCCGTTCTTGGGTGCATCATGATACGATTGTCCTTGGGATTCAAGATACTAGACTTCCATTCCTTCAAGAGGGAGTACGGCTGCTTGAAGAAGAGGGGTATCGCGTGATTGTACGCAATTCTGGTGGGCTGGCTGTGGTGCTAGACGATGGTGTATTGAATGTGTCGTTAATTTTTGCAGAACAAAAGAAGGGCATTGATATTGACCGTGGGTATGATGCCATGGTGGCGCTGATTCGGCGGATGCTGGCGATGTATCAAGTGGACATTGAGGCGTATGAAATTGTCGGATCGTATTGTCCCGGAAGTTATGATTTGAGCATCAATGGGAAAAAATTTGCAGGCATTTCTCAGCGTAGATTACGCGGGGGCGTCGCCGTGCAAATTTATTTGTGTGCAGATGGCAGCGGTCAAGAGAGAGCGGATGTGATTCGTCGTTTTTATGACGCAGCTTTACAGGATAAACGGCATGAAGTAAAGGCGGTATTTCCTGAAATAAAGCCTGATACGATGGCTTCTCTATCCGAATTAATAGGTGTACCGATTGATTGTCAGCTGCTTATGCGCCTTTTACTAGAAGAGCTTCAGAAGTTGAGTGAACAGTTGATCGCATCTGGCTTTACGACAGAAGAACAATTGGAATTTGAGAAAAACATGACGCGCATGATTGAGCGGAATGAGAAAGTTTTTTCTTCAATAGAAAGGAAGGATCACGATGAAATCTAAAAACGGTAGCTACCTCTATCTCCTTTGGCTCCCAGTCATTATTGGAGCTGGCTACGGCATTTCGCTTCTATTGCCGTTTCTTCAGCCAGTCCTTACGCTTGGCATCGCAGGTCTTTATATATTTATTTTTGGTGATTTTCAGGTGAGACAGGTAAGATATATCTTTATGTTTGTGTTTTTGATCAATATCCTGTTTAGTGTCATCTTATTTTTAGGTATTTAAAAAAGTGCTTCCCGTATATGGGGAGCACTTTTTGTTATTCGGCCATTTTTTCGAGATTGCCGTTCCGATCCATTTTAAAGGTTGGTGCGGCATTGTCGTCTTCTTCAAATAAAACTAGTTTTCTTGCACGGTTCATGATTTTGACAAGTGTTTCATAATCTTCTTGAATCGTGAGTTGATCCTTTTCAAGCTTTTTCACTTCAGCTTCTAGCTGTGAGACTTTATGTGAAAGTTCGTTGTTTTCTCGTTTTAACCGGCTGTTTTCCATTTGTAGTGCAGAGGATCGTTGTCCATCGCCTTCATAGCGGCGTAAGAAATCAATGACATCTTCGATCGTCAGTTCCGCACGTTGTTGGAATGGATTGGATGCTGGCGGTGTCTCTGTCTTCGTCACGTTTGAAGCCTGTGACAATAAATGTGATAAACTAGCTAACTCTTCATTATAACTTTGATCAACAAACTGGAGCTGTTCCGCTGTTTCGGATGCCGGTGCGAATGTTTCTTCTTTTGCAGGTTCTAGTTCTTGAGCGTATTCCTCATGTGTGATGGTCTCTTCTACTTGCGGCTGATAGAGTAAACGTTTCTTCGCAGGCTGTCCATTGCCGAGTGCGCGCATGCGTTGTTTTCGCTGTTTTTTGGCAAGTGCCAATGCTTTTTCATATTGATGTCTCACCACTGCATTCCAACGAAATCCGCATGCGGCTGAGGTACGGTTGAGTTTGTCTCCTACTTCTTCAAATGCATTTAGCTGTGTACTGCCTTCTCTGACGTGGCGTAAGACGGTTTCGGCAAGAAGAAGATCATTTTCCTCTGACCAAGCATCTTGTCTTTGTTTTGACATGTGTTTAAACCCCCATATGTTTTGATGGTATTAGAGTAGCCAAGTTCAAGAAGGTTTATACAAGTTTGCTAAAAGGATAGTGGAAAATACTAGCTTTTATGTGAACGGATTCAGTGTGAGAATGCGCCTTGCATGTCCAGTCGCTTCGATGTACAATGTTGGGTGGTATATTCTTAACTCTTGGTTTTCCAACTGTTTCATATAGAATGAAGTTTCATAATTGAAAGGAAGCGTAAGACCATGGCTAATGAATTTCGCGTATGTGACGATTGTGATGCGACGAACCTAAAGACGTTATTGCCTCGACTTAAAGCGGTTGACCCTGATGCGAAAATTGAGATTGGTTGTCAATCATATTGTGGTCCAGGTCGTAAAAAGGCTTTTGCGTTTGTGAACAATCGCCCATTATCTGCACTGACAGAAGATGAATTACTTGAGAAAGTTCAAAAAAAAGTCAAATAAATGTCACTGAATGTGTTCAGTCGATCTAAAATGAGGTCCGTCCCAGTCAGGTCGGGCTTTTTACGTCCGAGTCATTTTCGAGAACACATTCACGAGTAAATTCAAGGATGTTTTCGGGGAAACTTACCCGATATAATAGAAACACGTCTTAAAAAAAAGAGGGACGAAATCATGGCGTATCCAAAAGGGAAATTATCTGAAGAAAAGGTATTCAAAGATCCTGTGCACCGCTATGTTCACGTACGGGACGCATTAATATGGGATTTAATTGGAACGAGAGAATTTCAGCGCCTTAGACGAATTAAACAGCTGGGAACGACGTATTTGACGTTTCACGGCGCAGAACACAGCCGATTCAATCATTCACTCGGTGTATACGAGATTGTGAGACGAATTGTTGATGATGTGTTCAAGGGACGTCCAGAGTGGGATGAGGAGGAGCGAGAGCTTGTGCTTAGTGCTGCCTTACTTCACGACCTCGGGCATGGTCCGTTTTCTCATTCCTTTGAAAAAGTCTTCCATTTAGATCATGAATCATTTACTAGAGAGATCATTTTAGGGCAGACGGAAGTAAATGAAGTGCTGCGACGAGTCAGTGATGATTTTCCGAAGCATGTAGCTGAAATCATTGCGAAAACCTATCAAAACAAACAGGTGGTTAGTTTGATATCAAGTCAAATTGATGCCGATAGGATGGATTATTTACAGCGTGATGCCTACTATACAGGCGTTAGCTATGGCCATTTTGATATGGAGCGTATTTTACGTGTGATGCGTCCGAGAGAAGATCAGATTGTGATCAAGCAAAGCGGGATGCATGCCGTTGAGGATTATATTATGAGTCGCTATCAAATGTACTGGCAGGTGTATTTCCATCCAGTGACACGCAGTGCGGAAGTCATTTTAACGAAAATCCTTCATCGTGCAAAAGAGCTGCATGAAACGGGCTATATATTTACACATGCCCCTGTTCATTTCTACTCGATCTTTGAAGGAAATGTCACCACAGAGGACTATATTAAGCTGGACGAACCGATTGTTTTATTTTATTTTCAGGCGTGGGAAGACGAAGAAGATCACGTGCTGGCTGATTTGTGCCGCCGTTTTATGAACCGCCGATTATTCCAATATACAGAGTTTAATCCAAACGAAGAAATGACGAAATACTTTAAGCTGACTGCCTTGTTCAAGGATGCAGGGATTGATCCCGAATATTATTTAGTGGTCGACTCTTCCTCTGATTTACCCTATGACTTTTACAGGCCTGGGGAAGAAGAAGAAAGACTGCCGATTCATCTCATGACACAAAGTGGTCAGATTAAAGAATTGTCGAGACAATCAGATATTGTTGACGCCATTTCCGGTAAACGAAGAACCGATCACAAACTTTATTTCCCGATGGACTTAATTGAGAATATGTCGGAAAAAGCTGAAGAAAAGAAGGCGATCATGAAGTTGCTTGGATTGGGATAAAGAAGTACTGAAAAAGGAGATGTCGGGAACTTGTTGAAAGAGCATGCAAAGTTGATGAAGGTATTCTCGGAGTCAGGGGAAATTGTTGGACGGAAAAAGCTGCAAAAAATGATTTACATAGCAAAAAAGCTAGATTTGCCCTTTTACGAGAAATACGATTTTCATTTTTATGGCCCCTATTCAGAGGAGTTGACGCTCAGAATTGAAGAGCTGTGCAATCTTGGATTTTTGAACGAAATGAAAGAAAAGAAGGGTGGATACTATCAATATCGCTATTCACTTACGGACAATGGGAAGGAATTCCTCGACCAGTGTGAAGTGGACATGCCCGATCTCAAAGTGGTCACACAGCAGATGAACGAGCAACCATCTCGTTTTCTTGAGCTTGTCTCGACGATATTATACTTTGATCACTTGCCTCAAGATGAGGTGAAGGAAAAGGTCTTTACTATTAAAAGCAAGCAGCGATATACAGACGAAGAGTTTGAATCAGCCCTTGCTTATATTGAACAATTAAAGGAATTGAGCTAGATGAAAAGGCCCGAAAGTTTTCGGGCTTTTTTTTGTTTGTCGAATTTAGACCAAAAGTTCTATGGTTAGCGAGAATGATCAACTGAAAATGAGTGAATATGATGTGTCTTGTTTGTCGGTATGTGTATCCAATTACCTGTTTTTGACTCGGTTGGAGGATAATCTTAGTTTTCAGTGAATATAGAATATTGTGAAAATAAGGGAGGGATAGGAATGAAGAAACGTTCAGTCTTTTTGTCATTTTTATTGGTAGGTAGTTTGTTACCGGGGGTAAGTGCAGCTTCAGCCCCAGTAACGAGTGCAGGGCACGATCATGATCATGGACCATTTGAAACACATATAAGTGAAGGACTGCCAAAAGCAAAGGATTTTAAAGATTTAATGACAGCACCTTCTATTGAACGAGATGTGACAACAAAGGTTTTAGATGAATCTGGTAAGCAGGTAGGGACACGAACCTTTAAAGCGAATACTGGTGACTCTATTAAAACGAAAGCTAGTACAGGCAGTCAAAAAGTAACGGTTTATGCAGTAGCCGATGCACAATATCGTGCGAAATATAGTGATTGGCAGACAAGAATTGTGAGTATCATAGAGCAAGCGGACGTGACATTTAACCGTGACCATGATGTAGATTTTGTGGTACAAGCAGTAGGATCTTGGACGTCTTCTGGATCGAATTCAAGCCAAATGTTATCAAATCTTCAGCGTAGTTTTGATGGTAGAGGATATGACTTTGTGACAGGATTTACAGCAAACCCAAGCTTTGATGCGGGGGGAATTGCTTATGTATACAATAGTGCACCAAGTGGAAGTGCGTTCAGCATTAACCTGGATCAAGGAACAGCCAATACGGCAAAAGCAGCTACGCATGAATATGGACATAACTTTGGTTTACCACATGATCCACAAGGCAGCGGAATCGTTTGCTTGATGAATTACGATTACTCTTACACAGTTGATTATTTCGATGCGGCACATAAAAGTCAGGTCAACCGTAATAAAGCGTGGTACAGATAACTGATTCACAAAAAGGACAAACACCGATGTGTTTGTCCTTTTTATATGCTTACAAGTCGCTGATTCGCTTTCCTGCTACGGCATAGTGTTCTTTTTTCATTTCTTCAATAATGACAGATACTTTTTCTGCCCCTGCGCCTGTTGTTTCAACAACGGCATCGGTTACTTTCTCTACAAGTGCTCTTTTCTGCTCGTCAGTTCTTCCTTCAAGCATTTGAACGGTTACGATTGGCATGTGGAAACCTCCTTTTTTCTTCAGTACGACGATTCCCTTTAGTCTAAGGGACTTCTTATAGTATACTGAATAAAGTAAATCATTGTATAGAAAGAAAGAGGGATTCATGCATTGGGTCAATTTCTCGTTTATCCATTAGAACTGATTCCATATGTCGCCATCACGCTTGTCGTTGCGTTCACGATGCACGAGCTGGCGCATGCATATGTTGCGTATCGTTTCGGAGACCCGACAGCTAAAAATCAAGGAAGACTGACCTTAAATCCATTAAAGCATCTGGATGTTTTCGGGACGATCCTCATCTTTGTGGCTGGGTTTGGCTGGGCAAGACCAGTACCGGTCAATCGATACCATTTTAAACAACCACGCTTAGCAGGGATTTGTGTATCCATCGCTGGGCCTCTTAGTAACTTGGTTTTAGCATTTGTTGGCTTTGTGGTGTTTGTGCTTCTTCAAAAATTTGGAGGAGAGTGGATCATACGCTTTGAGCCGGGTATCGATTACTTTTTCCGCATCTTTATTAACTTGAACATCGTGTTATTTTTATTTAATTTATTACCGATTCCGCCGCTAGATGGATATCGTATTATCGAGGACATCGTCAGTCCTGGCATCCGTGCGAAAATGACGCAGTTTGAACAATATGGGATCATTATCTTTCTTATATTTATCATTACGCCGCTCGGTCAATTTATATTTGGTCCATTAGCCAGTATGAGAGACCAAATTATTTCTTGGTTTACTCTTATTATGAAACCGCTGCTTTAGGAGGTCTAATCAAATGGAAGGTAAAAAAAAGAAACCAATTGGTTTTAATATCATTAAAAAAACAGATGCCACTGACGGGCATGGAGGGTTTGGCGCAGGCGCACTAAGCCTTGATAACATCTCACCAGTTATCATTGATGTCGAAGAAAAGGAAGCTGTCATTGATATTGGCGCGATGCATGCAAGAAGTGCTGTAGAGAAAGGCATCAAATTTTTGAAAACCAAAGAAGAGGTGCCAAACGGCAAGCCATACTGGCTCGTATGGGTCACCATTGATCGCAGGGAAGAGGGCCCTTACTATGCAGGGGTAACTGCCTGTGAGATGACAGTCGATCGCTCTATTCGTCGCGGATATAAATCACTTCCGGAGCATGTGAATTTAATGGATAAATCCATGAAACGAAAAATCGTTGTCGATCATATGGACGATGCATCCAAAAAAGTGCTTGCTGATTTCCTAAAGAGTCATAATGAGGCATTGTGGGAAGCGTCAACTGACGAATTGAAAGAAGGATTGGCTGTCTCTGAGTAATTGTGAAATTTTTGTGAAAAATGGCGATTGGTGACCATTTATTGCCGATTTTTCAGTAAACTGGAGTTAAAGCTAGGACATGGAGAGTCCCGAGATGTGCATCTCGGGGTTTTTCATGTCTTTTTATCGTTGTAGCCATTTGTCCCACCATTTTCTTGGCTTTTGGTCTTGGGCTGGCTCTTGATCCGTCGCTTTTTCTTCGGCGCCGTAACAGACACCTGTTGGCTCAGTTCCTTCTATAAAATAAGTAAACACCTTTGATTCACATCCTGGCCCGGCGAGCTCTCCGGTTTTTGGATTGATATACACCCCTTTTACCCCATCTGGCGGCATAAAGGAGGAGGCTGGTTGCTCGATGAGGGCAGATTCCATAAAGGAGGCCCAAATCTTTTTCGCATAGGCCGTTTCTTCGACTGAGTCAATGGTGCGTCCTTTATCATAGCCTGTCCACACCCCTGTTACGAGCTGTGGAGAGAAACCAATCATCCAGCTGTCGGCGCCGGTTGTTCCTGATTTTCCGCCATACGTTCTTGTGAGATCCTTCAAAATGGTCCGTCCAGTGACACTTGTGTATCCGTTTAATTGTTGATTGAACATCCCTGACATCATATCAGTGGTGACAAACGCCGCCTGTTCATCTAGTATTTGCTGTCGTTTTTGTTTTTCCTCAAAAAGTACGTTGCCTTTTGCATCCGTGACTTTGGTGATAAAGGTCGGCTTTACTTGTTTGCCGCCATTTACAAGCATGGCGTAAGCGTTGGTCATTTCAATTGGTTTCACAGGGGACGTTCCGAGGGCAAGTGATGGCACTTGATCGAGTTGTTCATGAATACCAAACATTTCGCCAGCACGGACAAGCTGTTCCATGCCTAAGAACAGATGGGTTTTAACAGCATAAATATTGTCAGAGAGAGCCAGTGCTTGAAGCATCGTAATACCGTCATTGGCATAGTATCCATGATAGTTGCTTGGTGAATAAGCGGCACGACTGCCTTGATCTTCTAGTTCGAAGACAGTCTCTTCGCTTCGCATGACCGTGGCTGGTGTAAAACCATGTTGCAAGGCGACATAATAGAGGAGTGGCTTCATCGTCGAGCCTGGTTGCCTCTTGGCTTGTGTCACCCGATTAAATGGGCTTTTCTCATAATCCCTTCCACCGACTAGGGCAAGTACATGACCTGTCTGGGGATGGATGGCGGTAAAGCCGATTTGAATCGCTGAGCCTGGGTTCATGATGTCTTTGATCGTGTTCTCAGCGATATTCTGTAAATCAGGGTTTAGCGTCGTTTGAATATGAAGCCCATATGTTTCAATCTGCTCGTCTGTTAATTGCAGGCGTTGTTTTAATTCACGAATCACATCATCATAAAAATATGGAGCTTGCTTTGCTTGTAGCTGCTTCTGTTGCAACGGACGATAAGACAGCTTCTCATTTGCGGCATGAGCGGCTTCCTTTTTAGAAATCATTCCATCTTCTCGCATTTGCCTGAGAATCATATCTTTTCTCGTGCCAGCTTTCTCTTGATTGACATAGGGGGAATAGAGAGAAGGGCCCTTTGGAATTCCGGCGAGTAGTGCAGATTCAGCTAGGGTTAAATCCTTTGCCTTTTTCCCGAAATATAGACGGGAGGCAGCTTCGATCCCGTATGCTCCGTGTCCATAATAAATCGTATTTAAGTAACCTTCTAAAATCTCATCTTTTGTATAGTTTTGCTCTAAGCGGATGGTGTAAAAGGCTTCATTCCACTTCCGCTTCCAAGTCTTATCATGATCTAAGTAAAGATTTCGTGCATATTGCTGAGTGATGGTGCTGGCCCCTTGCACTTTTGCCATTGCCCGAATGTCAGCCACCGCAGCACCTGCCATCCGTTTCACATCAAAGCCATGATGCTGATAAAACGTTTTGTCCTCAACAGCAACTACTGCCTTCCTGATGTGGGGAGACATGTCTTTTAATGAGACCCAATATCTCTTTTCTCCAAAATTAGATTCTCCTAATTTAGAGCCATCTGCTGCATAAATGGTTGTGGATTGGGGAACTTGAACAGAAGGGGCGCCTTGCCACTTTGCAAGTAAGAGGATGGTCAAAAAGACAGTCCCTGCAAAAAGAAAGGCGAGCAAGCCGATAAAAAAACAGGCCCGAATCGTTTTCACGGTCATGCGGAATTTTTTATTACTCATGATTGTGTCCATGTAAAGCCCCCATTTGACGGTTTTGTATCAGTATGGAACAAAGAAAAACGTTTTAAACAAGTGAATGTGATGAGAGTTGATACGGTTCTTTACAATTTGAATTGAATCCACTATACTTTTTTCTTGGACAATCGGTCTAGCGTGATAGCCGATAAGGCGCTAATGATAAATGTGTATTGATATTTGGATGAGAGGAAGATGGACAATGAGCGAACTTTGGTATACAGAGAAGCAAACGAAGAATTTTGGCATTACATTGAAGGTCAATAAAACCCTTCATACGGAACAAACAGATTTTCAACATTTAGAAATGGTGGAAACAGAAGAGTTTGGCAATATGCTGTTTTTAGACGGAATGGTGATGACGTCAGAGAAAGATGAGTTTGTATACCATGAAATGGTGGCACATGTTCCTCTTTTCACTCATCCAAACCCAGAAAATGTACTAGTAGTCGGCGGTGGAGATGGCGGTGTCATCCGTGAAATCCTCAAACATCCAAGTGTGAAAAAAGCGACACTTGTTGATATTGACGGTAAAGTCATTGAATACTCGAAAAAATTCCTTCCATCGATTGCTGGAAAACTTGATGATCCTCGTGTAGATGTGAAAGTCGGAGATGGCTTTATGCACATTGCGGAAGCGGATAACGAGTATGATGTGATCATGGTCGATTCAACAGAGCCAGTGGGCCCAGCTGTCAACTTGTTCTCTAAAGGCTTTTACGCAGGAATTTCAAAGGCACTAAAAGAAGACGGCATTTTCGTTGCACAAACAGACAACCCCTGGTTCACACCAGAGTTGATCACGAATGTACAACGTGATGTAAAGGAAATTTTCCCGATCACAAAACTCTACACTGCGAACATTCCAACGTATCCAAGTGGTCTTTGGACATTCACCATCGGATCTAAGAAGTATGATCCACTTGCTGTAGAGGACAGCCGTTTCTTTGAGATTGAAACGAAATATTACACAAAAGAGTTGCACAAAGCGGCATTTGTTCTGCCGAAATTTGTGAGTGATTTAATCAAATAAACCAAACAAAACGGAAAGGCGCAAACGATTCTTTGCGCCTTTTTTTAAAGCATAAAAGGAGGAGTTTGCATGAGATTTGACGAGGCATATTCAGGTAAAGTGTTTATTGGAAGTCAGCCGACATGGGAAGATGCAAAAGTGATTTTATACGGTATGCCAATGGATTGGACGGTTAGCTACCGCCCAGGCTCACGTTTTGGTCCGAACCGCATTCGTGAAGTATCTATTGGTTTAGAGGAGTACAGTCCTTACCTAGATCGAGAACTGCATGAGGTGCCATTCTTTGATGCGGGTGATATTCCGCTTCCATTTGGTAATGCACAAAAAAGCTTAGACCTCATTGAGGAATATGTGGACAGCATTTTAGAAAAAGGGAAATTTCCATTAGGGATGGGTGGAGAACACCTTGTCTCTTGGCCTGTTTTCCGTGCGATGTACAAGAAATACCCTGATTTGGCGATTATTCATATGGATGCACATACGGACCTTCGCGAGGAATATGAGGGAGAGCCGCTTTCTCATTCCACACCGATCCGTAAAGTAGCAGGACTGATTGGACCTGAAAATGTATTCTCATTCGGTATCCGTTCAGGTATGAAGGAAGAGTTCGAATGGGCAAAAGAAGCGGGTATGCATATTTCGAAATTTGAAGTGCTAGAGCCATTAAAGGAAGTATTACCTAAGTTAAAGGGACGTCCAGTATATGTCACAATCGACATTGATGTACTAGACCCAGCCCATGCACCAGGGACTGGAACGGTTGATGCTGGCGGTATTACATCAAAGGAACTGCTTGCATCGATTCATGCGATTGCAGGATCTGATGTTCATGTCGTCGGTGCGGACCTTGTCGAGGTAGCACCTGTCTACGATCACTCAGACCAAACCGCGAATACGGCGAGTAAGCTATTGCGTGAAATGTTACTTGGGTTTGTGAAGTGAAATAAATAAAAGCCTGTACAACTTTTAAAAGAGTTGTACAGGCTTTTTTCAAATAGGATGTATTACCAATTGATACAAACAGCTAGACCAGCAACACCTGTGATTTCGGCAGCAAGTCCTTTAAAAGCACTACCACCAACTTTTAATTTTTCCTCCCATGTAGTTGCGCCAGCTAATAATTTCGCAGTTTCTTTAAGACCACCTAATTCTTTGATATATTTCTTTACTTTGATAATTTTGGCGGCTGCAAATAAATTAGAACCAATAAACCAAGTAATCGCTGCTGAACATGCGGCAATTTTACCCCAGTCTGGATCGGCGATGATTGGGAAAGCAGTGTTTTCATTGAATTCTACAACTTGGATCAATGTATTTCCTTCGGTTTCATAACGAGTAGGGACATCATGATTGTTTGCGTCTTTTGCCCAAGCGGGGCTAAAAATAGAAGTAATCATGTTTTTCTCGTTTACGACATACACTTCTCCTGTGTCGAACTCTTTACCTAAGTACTCTGCGGCAGATACCAATTTACTTCCTTTAGGCAAATTCATGTCAAAACGATATTCTTTTGGTGCATGTTGATTATTAATTTGGATGAGACTTTTTAGGCCATCTTTAGTGGGTTGAACTGCGTACAGGGCATTTGCTTTCTCATGATGATTATAAACGATTGTACCATTTGGGGATAATTCTCCTTCTTTGATATTGCTAGAAGGTAAAGAGATATTCGTAGAGACGTCAAGTTGGATTGGTTTTGCTGGATCTTTTGGTATTTCAAAATCATTTGTAGTATTTCTGGACGTGTATGTATCGTTACTTTTGGTTGATTTTAAAATGTCGCTTATTCCTGTAATATTTTCTATATCATGGGCAGGATTCACTTCTTGCTGAGCTACAGATGTTTTAGGGTGAATAATAGAACCGAATAGAGCTAGAGTGATTAAAATGGGAATTGATGTGAACAACTTTTTTCTCATAAAAACTCCTCTTTTCAATTTTATTTTTAATAGATTGCATATATAATATTTAACATACTTTATAAAATAAGTAAATGGAGGAATAAAATGCTATCAGCTATTTGTATGGTATTACTCGCTTTATGTGTGTTAGGAGCGGGTTTTCTCACGCTGAAAAGAGAGTTAGTATCTGAGCCGCCGGTTTTTGCCTCGAAAAAGGAGGCGAAGGACGGGATCGTTTCCCTGTTTCAAGATCGAGGTTTTTTCTATCTAACTGGCATTGCGCTATTCATGCAGATTGTGTTTAAGCAAGCCCGCATTGTTCCATTCGATGTCTTTCAGGCATTTTTGGCAAGTTCAGGTATACAGTCACTTTTTTACTTAATCAATAGAAAAGATTTAGGAATAAAGGCTGGACTCGTTCTAGTGATCAGTTTTATTTTTCTTTTTTTCTAAGGAGCAGATGACCTGCTCTTTTTTTATGTGGAAAAACGAAGTTTAATCCTGTGGAAGTTGAGAAATGATGGTATGATAGGCGATCGTGAATATGGTATACTATTTTAGTTAAACGGGTCTTAGCAAAGGAAGTGCAATATGACACAAAACCAAGTTTCAATTCATGTGAAATCAGTGATGAAACCAGAGGCGGAACCAGCTGAAACAATTGAATTCCGCACAACTGGAACGTATCAAGAGAAGAATGACAAAACGTATCTCACGTATCATGAAGAACATGAAATGGGTCAAGTGAAAACAGTCGTAAAAATGAGTGAAAAGGATATTTTCGTGATGAGATCGGGTGCGATTCAAATGAAGCAGCGTTTTCTGATTGGTGAAACGACAGTCACTCATTACACCATGCCATTTGGTACACTTCAGCTTGATGTACATACACACGGCATTGAGCGAGACATTGAAAATGGTTCCTTGCATATTACATACGATATGCTGACAGGTGAAAATCAAAAACATTTACATACATTATCGATCTCATATAAGGAGGATTCACGTTCATGAATATCGCAGAACAGGTCAAAGATGCGTTAAAGGAAGAAATCATTGCGGCAGTTGTCAAAGCAGGGCTTGCTGATGAAAGTCAGGTGCCAGATGTCCTGCTAGAAGTGCCAAAAGAGAAGACACACGGAGACTACTCCACGAATATGGCGATGCAGCTTGCACGCATTGCCAAAAAGGCACCTCGCCAAATCGCTGAAGACATTGTAAATGCGTTTGACAAGGGCAAAGCATCAATTGAAAAACTAGATATCGCAGGTCCAGGATTCATTAACTTTTATATGAACAATCAGTATTTAACAAAGCTCATTCCAGCGGTTCTTGAAGCAAATGAGGCATATGGTGAAACGAATACAGGAGCCGGTCAAAAAGTTCAAGTGGAATTCGTATCAGCCAATCCGACAGGTGACCTTCACCTTGGACATGCCCGTGGTGCAGCAGTCGGGGATTCTCTTTGCAACATTTTAGATAAAGCAGGGTTCGATGTGAGCCGTGAATACTATATCAATGATGCAGGGAATCAGATCAATAATCTCGCTTTATCTGTAGAAGTACGTTACTTTGAGGCACTTGGTCTTGAAAAAGAAATGCCTGAAGACGGCTATAGAGGAGAAGACATCAAGGGCATTGGTCAGAAGCTTGCAGATGAGTTTGGTGATCGATTCGTACATGAGACAGAAGAAGAGCGACGCAAGTTCTTCCGTGAATATGGTTTGAAATACGAATTAGAAAAATTACGTGTCGACCTTGAGAATTTCCGTGTGCCATTTGATGTATGGTATTCTGAAACGTCTTTATATGAAAGTGGGAAGATCGATCCGGCGCTAGAAACGCTTCGTGAAAAAGGCTATATCTTTGAAGAAGATGGAGCGACATGGCTTCGTTCGACTGATTTTGGTGATGACAAAGACCGTGTTCTCATTAAAAAGGACGGCAGCTTCACTTACTTGCTTCCAGACATCGCCTATCATAAAGACAAGCTAGATAGAGGCTTTGATCAGCTTATTAATATTTGGGGCGCGGACCATCATGGCTATATCCCTCGAATGAAAGCGGCGATCCAAGCGCTCGGTTATCCAGCAGACAAGCTTGAAGTGGAAATCATTCAGCTCGTTCACCTATACAAAAACGGTGAAAAAATGAAGATGAGTAAGCGTACAGGTAAAGCTGTGACGATGCGTGATTTGATTGAAGAAGTAGGCTTAGATGCGACTCGTTATTTCTTTGCGATGAGAAGTGCAGCGACACATATGGACTTTGACCTAGACTTAGCGATTTCTACGTCTAATGAAAACCCAGTGTACTACGCACAATATGCACATGCGAGAATTTGTAGCATGCTCCGTCAAGGAGAAGAAAAAGGCTACGAGCCACATCTTGATAAAGCCGATCTTTCTCACATTCAATCAGAAAAAGAGTACGATCTTCTGAAAATCATCGGCAGCTTCCCAGAAGTTGTAGCAGAAGCAGCTGAAAAGCGTATTCCGCATCGCGTCACAAACTATATCTATGATCTAGCATCAGCCCTTCACAGCTTCTACAATGCTGAAAAGGTCATCGATGTAGAAAATGAAACAAAAACAACCGCACGTCTTTCACTGATGAAAGCGACACAAATCACACTCGCCAACGCATTAAAGCTGATTGGCGTATCTGCACCGGAAAAGATGTAATGAATCAAAGCCCCGCTCTGTTCAAAGAGTGGGGCTTTTTATATGAAAACACCCGCTATAGGACAGTGAGTGTTGCACATTAACCAAGCATATTAATGATGTTAGAATTAGAATCGAGTAATTAATTGGCTGAGAACATGAGTGCAACCTCCTCTCTGTCCTATTTACAACTACTTAACAAAAGGGATGAGGGATTGAATCACCTTTTCTAAAAAATGTTCTTAAATGCTATTTTAAAACTCTTGATTAATCATTTTTGCTAAAATATTATTTTGATCTGGCGGCAAATTAGCTATTCTTTCTTTTAGATTTATTTCAAATTCTTGATTATAACTTATATCACCTAAGCTCAGAGCTTTGGCTACCGAGTTGTTTGTATGGGTAACTTTATAGGATAATTTATCTTTTAGGTAATTAAAGAATTCATTATCATTTAAAGTTAGAATTTTGTCGAAAATCATTTGGTAATCTGAATTTTGATCTAAATGTGATCGATATTCTTTATAGAAAAGAAAGCAACTCCTCGGTTTTCTTTCAGTAAGTATATTGAAAACATTATTCATATTAAAGATGGAATTCTCAAAAATAAACTTAACTATTTTTAATTGTTCTATTGATTGTTCATCTGAACGTGCAGG
The DNA here is from genome assembly GCF_047229225.1 of Bacillus sp. 179-C3.3 HS. Lineage (NCBI taxonomy): Bacteria > Bacillati > Bacillota > Bacilli > Caryophanales > Bacillaceae > Bacillus > Bacillus sp. 179-C3.3 HS. The sequence goes on from NZ_JBFEFT010000001.1 coordinate 201,352, forward strand.
TACAAATTTAGGGAGGATTTCTAATTTTTCAGAAACATCCAACTCATCTAGAGGTAAAATATTATTTATAAAAATTTCATTTTCTTTTCTATTATGATTGTTTTTTAGGGCATTTAAACAATTATATATAATAGAATCTGAAATAGATAATTTTAAAAAAGCTGTGTCTTGCTCCAAATTTTTCATCTTAAAAACTATTATATTTTTCAATAGGGATAATATTTTAGTTTCGGGAGTATTACTTTTGTAACTAAGGTAATGATTTCTTAAAAAATCGCTGAAATCCTCCATCTGACCCTTTGAATGAATTTCAATCAACTTATCTATATTGCTATTTAAATTTATAAATACATCATCAACTGCTTCAATATTCAAGGTTGTTACACTCAATATATTTTCAATCTGGTAATATTCGAAGTTTTTTTCGTTTTTTATACTAGGGAAGTTGAACTTATCAATTTCATTTTTTTTAAATATAAAATATAAGAGTTCATATAAATTGGATTGCTTCTTCTCACCTGTATCATTTTCAATTGTATCTTGTAAGTTAAGTTGCGTTTTTTCTGTCTTAGAAGTAGAAGTGACAAAATTTTTATGTGGAATTGTTTTTTCGTTGTATAAAATGTTTAAATTCTCAACTAACCATTTGTAAATTTTATAATGAAATTGATAAAAATAGCATAAAGCAAGCTGTTCGCTAATATTAACACCTAGATTGGTTGATATTGGTATTTTTTTATAGAAAATATTAAGTAAGAACTTTGCTTCTCGGAATGTTCTTTTTTCATCTACAAAGACATTTCGAATTCTTTGAACTAATAACCTATCTGATTCTGTTAGACCAATAACATTTATATTTGTATTGCCGTTATTGAATCGTTCCTCAATTACTTTTATCCAAATTTGAGAAGCGCTATTATTTAAAGGCATAGTCTCTAAGTTCGAAAGAATTTTTTGTGTAAATAATGACTCATCTTCATTTTGGACAATTTTATTGTAATCACCTACAACTATTAAGATACTTCTCTCAAAAGAATTTAATTTTGATAAGTAAGCATAAAGTTGTTGTCTAATATCTGATTCTAACCTGTCGAAATCATCACAAATAAAAATCACTTTTTTGTGATATTTTTTACATTTTAACCTTTTTTTAATAAGCCATTCAAATATACTTTCTGTGGAGAATTTATCTAATATTAAATTGAGTAAGCTTATTATAAGGATTAAAGCGGACCATATAAAAAAGTCCATTCTTGAAATATTATCTGTTGACTTGCTGATAATATTATAAATAAACTGTATAAATGCTAAAAACGCTACTAATAAAATAGGTGAAGTTTTTACGATCCAATAGTAGACAGGACATAGTTTATTTGCGAATAATTCAAATGGTTTAATGATCCAAGGGTCAGTCCAAAAATTGATATCAATAAATTTTGTGCTTTTGGAATCGGATTTTTCCCTAATTAAATTTAAGTAACTTGTTTTACCGATCCCCCACTTTCCATTTAATAATATTGAGCCTGTAAAATTTGAATTAATGTACTGTTCTATGAATTTATCTACGTTATCTGAGATATCTAAATGATCATCTTCTAATGATTTGATTTCTAAATCTTTCTGCAAAAAAAACACCTCTAATGAAAAAGTTTATTTTTTGTAATTTCTGTTCTTTGTTACTCTTTTTTGTGAAAATTAGATTTAACAACGATATCATTTGAATATATAGACGACTTAGTTTTGAAAAATTCGCAGCTTCACTTCTCAACTAATGCACTTTAGTTAGGGGCCAATTTATCAATCTCTACAAATAAGATGGCATCCTAGATATTAGGGATATACGATATTCCATGCAATATATAGGGTAAAACACACTACAATTAAAGCCTCTGATTGCTGTCAAAACGCCGTCGACTTCATCATTTGAGAATGCCTCATGTAGTTCAGATAGCTGATGGAAGAAGTGGAATGCAGATCACATTCAAACAAGTGCTTTTTAAAAGAAACAGTGAACCCTAAAGATTTTATGTCTTTTGGTCTGAACCTTCTTTTTTCCGATAAAATGTTGGCACTTCCACTTGGAGTAATCACGCGAATGTGGCTACCTTTTTGAAAGAAGATGGTGTACGCATAAAAAAACCTCCTTTTATTCACATATTTATCCATTATATCGAATCAAATCGTTCTAGTCTGTAAAAGCTAAAAGAAAGTAGTAGATGCTGCGTTTGATACAAGCTGTGCAAAGGGTATGGAAGAGAAAAAGACAGAAATGAATGAGGGCGGAGAATGTGAAAAAGAGGAGACTGGAGTTTTTATTCTTATATTTTATGATATTCGGGGCATATGGGGTCTTTTGGTGGCCAGTGCCAGAATGGAGCGTTCAGCTTTACATCGTGTCGTATGTCGCCATCATTTTATTTAGTATCATCTCACTCATGTTGGAGAATCGCACATCACAGCACACTTTGCTATGGATGTATGTGCTGATTTTTATCCCAATCATCGGGTATATGTTTTATTTGTTTTCTGGACAGCTCTATGTGAAGGGGCACTTGTTCAAATCAAAGAGAATGTATAATCGGGAGAAATTACGCAGAATATCGGAGCTTGAGAGCAAGCCGGATGAAACACAATTAACGGATAACCAGCTCGCCTTTTTTCATTACACAGAAAAGGCGACCGGTATGCATGTGAATACCAATAGTGATATGACCATTTTAAAAAATGGAGCCCAAACCTTTCCGCGCATTTTTGAGGAGCTAAAAAAGGCGGAAACGTTCATTCATATTGAATATTACATGTTTAAATCTGATTTTCTTGGTCGTCAAATGATGGAGATTTTAATAGAAAAAGTGAAAGAAGGCGTGGAGGTTCGTTTTATTTTTGATGCGGCAGGTAGTATTCGCTTTTCCCGCAAAGATATCAAACGATTAAAGCAAGCAGGAGTGATGGTCGCCTCCTTTTTGCCGTTGAAATATGGTTTCTTCAATCAAAAATTCAATTTCCGAAATCACCGAAAAATTGTTGTGATTGATGGGAAAACGGGATTTGTCGGCGGGTTAAATGTCGGGAAGGAATATGTAGGGCGTGATGAGCGCATCGGCTTTTGGCGTGACACACATGCGATGTTGAAGGGAGAAGCAGTTCAGACCCTCCACTCCATTTTTATGCTAGATTGGGAGTACGTATCAGATGAAGTGCTCATCGAGGATCCGTTGTACCATACACCTCATCCTGTTCTAAGTGAAGATGTAATTCAGGTTGTGCCAACTGGTCCTGATATGAAGGAAAGTATGAGTGACTTGTATGATGCGCTTATTTCGAATGCGAAACAATTTGTCTGGATTGCTACACCTTATTTTGTGCCAAACGAGTCAATTCGCACCGCACTGAAAATCGCTGCCACAAGAGGAGTCGATGTGCGTGTCATGGTACCAGAGACCAATGACGGCTTTCTCACACAATATGCTACACGGTCTTATTTTCCGGAGCTTCTTAAAGAAGGCATCAAGGTATATCACTATCAGAAAGGCTTTATGCATCAAAAGGTCATGATTGCAGATGGAGAACTTGCCTCTGTCGGCACGGCAAATGTAGATATGAGAAGCTTTCAACTCAACTTTGAGGTCAATGTCTTTACAGCGGCGAAGAAACCAATTGAGCAACTGATGGCGCATTATGAGGAAGATATGAAGGAATGTGAGGAGATGGGACCGGTTCGTTTTTATAAAAGAGGCTTGAAGGAGCGTTTAAAGGAATCGTTTGCCCGGTTGTTTTCAGGGGTGTTGTGATAGGCGAATCCTACCGATATCTGGTAGTAAGAAGGATAAAAAGAGAGCAGCCTCAAGGGGCTGCTCTTTGTTATGCTGTTTTCTCTTTTTCAAATGATTGTAGGAGGTCTTGTGCTTTCTTTCCTTCTACTACAATTAAACAGTCCGATTCTAAATGGGTGAGTCTGAAGACTTCAAGATCAACAATATTTTTAACATTACACATGGTTTTTTTAGAATATACATATAAACGATGCTGGGCGTGCTGACATGTTTCAAATAGAGATATTAGCTTATGTAAGCTTAATGCTTTAGCAGCGATTCGGGTTGAATAAATTTGAGACAACCTCATATCCTCCTGTTCATTACTTTCTTACAATCGCTTTCTACCCCCGTTTGCACGTGAGTAAACCTTTCTCTATGATTTCCATTCAATCGTTCCTCCACCTATACGCCGATTGCCTCGAATGGCAGATAGTTCTTCGACAAGACGGAGCAGTGCCTGGTCCTTTACTTTCGCTTCAATCATAAAATCCACATCTTGCTTGTACGGTTTCAATGCTTCAAATAACGGTAAGACAAAAGACATATCCACGGCATCCGCATGACTGCGAATCGCCTGTTCTGATTTTGGTGACGACAGGTGGATTTTTGGAGGAATGCCGGTCTTGTCCCACGTATTGAACATTCTCGGAAGGATCTCATCCAGCGCGGCGTGGTCATCCTTATTTGCCACATGATGATGGTAATCAAAAACAAAAGGAATATCGTGCTTTTCACATACACCGAGCGTTTCTAATGATGTGTACGTTTTGTCATCATTCTCAAGGGTCATCCTTGCCTTTATATGATTCGGAAGCTGTTTGATGTTTTCATCAAATCGGCGGAGGGCAGAGGCTTTATCACCGTACGCACCGCCGACATGGATGTTCATATAGCTTTCCTTTTCGAGCGTCATTGCTTCGAGCATCTCGTAATGATATGTCATGTCTATGACGGCATTCTCTGTAATCGCAGGCTTTGGACTTGTGAACAAGGTAAATTGATTCGGATGAAAGCTCACCCTTAAGTTGTGTCGTTTGACCAATTCGCCAATGTCATGAAATTCTTTGCGAAAAGGAGTCACAAAGTCCCAGCGAACCTCTGGATGGGTCGCCAGTGGAACAATCGAGCTGGACAATCGATAAAGGGGAATATCATGGGCAATGACAAAGTAAAGCGTTCTTAACGTATTGACGAGATTGGCTTTAGTTGTCCGTAATAACGCCTCTGTTCTGTCTTCTGTTGAAAGCTTGCTGTATCTTGCAAAGGTCAGCGTTTTGGCAGGAGATGCTTCCCACAAGGTGACGGCATTGGATACAAAACCAAATCGATAACGCATAGGTCATCTCCTTTATAAAAAATATGAAAACATGGCACCGATCCACTCAAGTGGACGCGTCAAAAGGGGACGTTTTTTGAATTTTTCTTGTGTCGTGATTTCAGACACTTCCATATGTTCACGGATTTTCTCCTCAACATGTTTTGTAAAGGCCACATCATCAATGGTCACATCTACTTCTTCATTTAAAAACAAACTGCGCTTATCAAAGTTTGCCGTGCTAATGACGCATCGGCTTTGATCAATCAAGATCGCTTTCGAATGATAAAACCCTTTGTAAAAGCGATATACAAGACAGCCGGATGCAATGAGATCTTTCAAATAATGAAAACCAGCCTCTTTCACGAGAGGATGATCCGCCTTCATTGGGATGATGATTTCGACCATGACGCCTCGTTTCCGTGCATCTAGCAACGCCTTTTTTAATGGAGAGGATGGAATGAAATAAGGTGTACAGATGATGATTTGCTGTTTCGCCCGTTGAATATCTTGAAGAAATAAAGCTTCTAAAGAAAAGCCAGCTGTTGCACGTGTCGTACATGGTAATGTTCCCTTTTCCAGTGGGGGGAAAACCTCGTATGGTAGCTGTTGAATACCACTTGACCGGTATAGATCATTGAGGAATACGTGCTGCAAATCCGCGACAACCTGTCCTGTCATTCGCAAATGATAGTCTTTCCAAATGCCAAAACGCCCTTTTTTTCCTACATATTCATCCCCAATATTAAACCCGCCAATAAATCCAATCTTCCCGTCGATCACCGTGATCTTTCGGTGATTTCTCATATTCAAACGATAAATGAAAAAGGGAAATCGAGGTGTATTTAAAAAATAAAAACGGATGCCGCTTTTTTCTAACATGTGAATCGTTTTTTGATCAAAGGAATAGGAACCTAAACGATCGGTGAGCAAAAAAACCGAAACGCCTTGTTCCGCTTTTGCTTTGAGCGCGTGCAAAATCTGTTGCCCGATCTTGTCGTTCTTTACAATAAAGAACATCATATGAATAGAAGAAGAGGCTTGCTGGATATCTGCGAGTAGCTGATGAAAAAAGGGCTCGCCATCATGATAAAAGACGGCATCTCCGCTTGTTTGCACAAATGTTTGTTCGAAAGCATGGGTAGAAAAATATGTCTTCGCAAAATAGAGATCTAAAAACACGAGAATGGCCAATAAAATCAGTATGAATAGAATGATCAATGCAATCATGAACGTTCCTCCTATTTACATATTTCATTAGTGTACCCAAACACACAAAAAATATTGACTGAATACTCATTCATTATTTATGATAGAGGTACAACATGGAAACGGAACAAAGTGGAGTTGGGGGAATGAAAGGGGGAAGGCAAGATGAATCATCTGTTTATGATTCATTTGATTGCATGTGCGGCAGTGACCGCTTACGCTGTTTATTTGTTTATTTATCTCATTCGGACACGAGCGGCGTATATTCGTCTTGGCAAAAAAGAAGAGTTTCAACAAGACATGAAGAAACGCTTAGAGCGTGTATGGGTCAATGTATTTGGGCAAAAGAAGCTGTTAAAGGACAAGAAGAGTGGCATCATCCATGTGCTATTTTTCTATGGATTTATCCTTGTTCAGTTTGGGGCGATTGATTTTATTATCAAAGGGATCGTGCCAGATAGCGGACTCCCGTTAGGTCCGCTATACGGTGCATTTACCTTTTTTCAAGAGATTGTGACCCTTTTGATCTTAGTAGCGGTTGTTTGGGCTTTCCATAGAAGATATGTGGAAAAGCTTGTACGGTTAAAAAGGGGTTTTAAATCGGGTTTGGTTCTGCTATTTATTGGCGGATTGATGCTGACTGTTTTGCTTGGAAATGGGATGAATATCATTTGGCACGGACATTCACTATCACCAACCGAGCCGATCGCATCAGGGATTGCGTTCCTATTAGGCGGGCTGTCACCACTTGCAGCAACAGTGGTTTTTTATGTGGCATGGTGGGTGCATCTCCTCATCTTGCTGACATTCTTAGTGTATGTCCCGCAATCAAAACATGCCCATCTGATTGCAGGACCGGTCAATGTATTTGTCAGTAGATTAGATCCGCCGGGCAAGTTACAAAAAATCGATTTTGAAGATGAAACACAGGAGACCTTCGGTGTGGGGAAAATTGAAGATTTTCGACAGTCTCAACTAATCGATCTTTATGCCTGTGTGGAATGTGGACGCTGTACAAACATGTGTCCTGCGACCGGTACAGGGAAGATGCTGTCACCGATGGATTTGATTTTAAGGTTAAGAGATCATTTGACGAATAAAGGAGCTGCCATTACATCTAAGACGCCTTGGGTACCGCAGGTTGCCTTCAGGCAAACAACAGGCAATCAATTGGCGATGCAGGCGAGGGGTACTGGAGCGGAGGAATCAGCAGCAAGCAGCTTGTATCAACCTTCTCTGATTGGAGAGGTCATTACTGAAGAGGAAATTTGGGCATGTACCACATGTCGAAACTGTGAAGACCAGTGTCCGGTCATGAACGAACATGTCGACAAGATTATTGATATGCGCCGATATCTTGTGCTCACAGAAGGGAAAATGGACGCAGATGCACAGCGTGCGATGACGAGCATTGAGCGACAAGGAAATCCATGGGGATTGAACCGCAAAGAAAGAGAAAACTGGCGTGAGCTTAGAGAAGATGTACATGTACCGACAGTGAAGGAATTGAAAAAAGAAGACAAAACCTTTGACTACTTATTCTGGGTTGGCTCAATGGGCGCATATGACAATAGGAGTCAAAAGATCGCGCTCGCTTTTGCTAAATTGCTGAATCAAGCAGGTGTTTCCTTCGCCATTCTAGGGAATAAAGAAAAAAACTCAGGTGATACACCGAGAAGGCTTGGGAATGAATTTTTGTTCCAAGAACTTGCTACGAAGAACATCGAAGAGTTCCAAAAAAATGGCGTCACTAAGATCGTCACGATTGATCCGCATGCCTACAACTTATTTAAAAATGAATACCCAGATTTCGGGCTAGAGGCTGAAGTATACCATCATACAGAATTATTGGCAGAGCTAGTGAAAGAAGGGAAATTAATGCCTATACATGAGGTAAATGAGGTCATTACCTTCCACGATTCATGTTATTTAGGCAGATATAACGAAGTGTATGATCCACCAAGGGATATTTTAAAAGCCATTCCTGGTGTGACGTTGAAAGAAATGGAACGCCACCGCGAAACCGGTATGTGCTGCGGAGCAGGCGGAGGCTTAATGTGGATGGAAGAAGAAACAGGGACTAGAATTAATACAGCTCGTACGGAACAAGCATTGCAGGTCGCGCCGTCGATCATCAGCTCTGGTTGTCCATACTGCTTAACAATGCTTGGGGATGGGACGAAAGCGAAGGAAGTAGAGGAGCAAGTGGGTACGTTTGATGTGGCAGAGCTTCTTGAAAAATCAGTGTTCGGAGAGACTCAAACGCAAGCTTCATAATATGTATGTGCCGATGAATGTGATGTTCATCGGCATACCAATCAGATGAGGCCTTCACTGTTCCACTTTTTATGTAAGCGGTAACAAATCAGGAGGGGAAGAAATGAATAAGACTGTCATTGTATCTGGCGCGAGAACGCCATTTGGGAAAATGGGAGGCGCCTTCAGTCATTTGTCTGCCGGAGAATTGGGCGGGATGGCTATTAAAGCCGCACTGGAGAAGGCTTCAGGCAGACATCAAATAGATGAAGTCATCATGGGAAGTGTCTTGCAAGGAGGGCAAGGGCAGATTCCTTCTAGGCAAGCAGCTAGATATGCTGATATTCCATGGTCCGTTCCAACGCAAACCATAAACAAGGTCTGTGCTTCCGGTATGCGGAGTGTCAGTACAGCAGATCAGTTCATACGAGCGGGAGATGCAGAAGTGATCGTAGCAGGCGGAATGGAATCTATGTCTCAAGCTCCCTATCTTCTCAAAAAAGCACGATGGGGATACAAAATGGGCGATGGTGCAGTGCAGGATGCGATGATCTTAGACGGATTAACCTGTTCATTTACAGGTGTTCATATGGGCGAATATGGGAGCCTAGTAGCCAAGGAACTGGGGATTACAAGAGAAGAACAAGACGTTTGGGCGCTAAGAAGTCATGAGCGAGCCATTGAAGCGCAAAAAAACGGATTTTTCGAGCATGAAGTGGTGCCTGTGACCATTAAGACGAAAAAAGGACATCATTCCATATCAGAGGACGAATCACCGCGACGTGATACGTCATATGAGAGGTTATCAAAGCTCATGCCTGTTTTTGATCAGACCGGCACCATTACTGCTGGAAACGCGCCGGGCGTGAATGATGGAGCAGGTGCACTTCTCTTAATGAAGGACACATATGCAGAGAAACATGGCGAAAAGCCAATGGCGGTGATACTTGGGCATGCACAGGTCGCAGTGGAGGCGAAGGATTTCCCAAAAACACCGGCATTTGCCATCGAAAAGGTATTACAGAAAACCGGCAAACGTTTAGAAGACATCGATTTATTTGAAATCAATGAGGCGTTTGCTGCTGTGGCGTTAGCCTGTGAAAAAACCCTCGGCTTGGACCGGCGAAAAATGAATATCAATGGAGGCGCAGTTGCGCTAGGTCATCCGATTGGCTGCAGTGGAACGCGTATCATATTGACTCTGATTCATGCATTAAGAGAAAGAGGTGGCGGTATCGGCATTGCAGCGATTTGCAGTGGAGGTGGGCAAGGTGATGCCATCATGATTCAGGTGGAATAAACGAGGAGGGTTGATAGATGAGTACAGAAGAAACTGTCATGGTCGTAGGCGCTGGTCAAATGGGATCGGGCATTGCACAAGTGTTTGCACAATCAGGTTATAACGTCTTGCTCCATGATACAGCGGAAGAACAGATTCATATCGCCATTTCATCCATGACCAAACAATTGACGAAACGAGCGGAAAAAGGAAAGCTGGCACATCAAGCAGTTCGGGATATTACGCAAAGGCTCGTTGTTTCCACAGATTTAAAGGACGTCAAGCAGGCGCATCTTGTCATTGAAGCGGCTTCAGAGAAAATGAGTGTCAAGAAACACATCTTTGAAACCCTTGATCAATATGCCGAGAAAGAAACGATATTTGCCACCAATACATCGTCCTTACCAATTACAGAATTAGCAGCAGTAACAAAAAGACCGGAGAAAGTCATAGGCATGCATTTTATGAACCCTGTTCCCGTGATGAAGTTGGTGGAGGTGATTCGTGCCCTGCAAACGAATGACCAAACATATCAAATGATTGATGACACTGCCAAAAAACTAAATAAAACACCGATTGAAGTAGAAGATTTTCCGGGCTTTATTTCAAATCGCCTTTTGATGCCGATGATCAATGAAGCCATTTATACCCTTTATGAAGGGGTGGCAGATGCGGAAAGTATTGATGACATCATGACACTTGGGATGAATCATCCAATGGGGCCGTTACGTCTCGCTGATTTGATTGGACTAGATACTTGTTTATTTATTATGAATACCCTTCATGAGGGGCTTGGAGATAGTAAATATCGTCCTTGTCCACTCTTGAAAAAATACGTGAGCGCAGGCTGGCTAGGCAAAAAGACGAAAAGAGGTTTTTACACATACCACGATCACTCATAGGGGGAGTCAAGATGGATGTTTTGCTAACGGAAGAACAGCGTCTTTGGAGAGATCAGGTATCGGCATTTGCGCGTCAACAAATATTCCCTGAAATTGAAGCGATGGAACGAGGCGAATTTCCGCGACGCCTTCTATCAGAGATGGGCAGGAAAGGTTATCTGGGGATTCCCATTTCTACTACGTACCATGGATTAGGGGAAGATTTTATGAGCTATATGATCGCCATTCATGAACTGTCAAAAGTGAGTGCAACCATCGGCGTCATTGTGTCTGTTCATACATCCGTTGTCACGATGCCCATCTTAGCGTTTGGTACGAATGATCAAAAAGCATCCTACGCTCCACTCCTTGCAACTGGGCAAAAGCTCGGTGCATTCTGTCTGACAGAACCGACTGCTGGTTCAGACGCTTCGAGTATTCAGCTAAAAGCAGAGCGGTCAGACGATCACTATGTGTTAACCGGAACGAAAATATTTATCACAAGCGGCGGAGAAGCAGACCTGTACCTTGTGTTCGCGGTGACAGATCCATCTTCCGCTAAAAAGAACATATCGGCTTTTATCGTTGAAAAAGGCACCCCAGGATTCACTATAGGAAAAGATGAGAAAAAAATGGGGCTTCACGGATCAAAAACGGTGACACTTCATTTTGATGGTGTCCGTATCTCAAAAGAACAACTGCTTGGTGCCGAAGGAGAAGGTTTTCGCATTGCCATGTCTAGCTTAAATGCTGGGAGAATTGGCATTGCAGCTCAAAGTCTCGGGATAGCAGAAGCGGCATTTTCTGAGGCGATTTCTTATTTAAAGCAACATCCAGCTGGTCTTGAAACGACCATCCGGCTTGGTGATTTGGCAGCTAAGTGGGAAGCGGCGAAGCTGCTCGTCTATCAAGCGGCTTCAAATAAACAAGCAAACCGGCCCGTCACGAAGGAAGCGTCGATGGCCAAATTATTTGCGTCCAAAACGGCAGTTGAAATCAGTACAGAGGTCATCCACCTTCTAGGCATGGACGGCTATACAAAACGTTACAACGCAGAACGCTACTTTCGTGATGCGAAAGTTTGTGAGATTTATGAAGGAACGAGTGAAATTCAAAGATTGGTCATTTGTAAACAGCTAATATGAATAGAGGTGGCTCATGATGCAGTTCCAATTAAGTGAAGAACATGAAATGATACGAAAAATGGTGAGAGACTTTGCGAGAAACGAAGTCGAGCCAACAGCAGCAGAGCGGGACGAGACAGAAACGTATGACCCAGCTATTTTTCGCCAGATGGCGGAGCTCGGTTTAACAGGCATCCCATGGCCAGAAGCGGTTGGCGGGATTGGCAGTGACTATTTAGCCTATGTGATAGCAGTTGAGGAGTTATCAAGGGTATGTGCCTCAACAGGCGTCACCCTGTCTGCACACACATCCCTTGCCTCATGGCCTATTTATACATTTGGAACGGATGAACAGAAGGAGACCTATTTAAGGCCGCTTGCGGAGGGACAAAAGGTTGGGGCTTATGCATTAACCGAAAACGGTTCCGGTTCAGATGCAGGCGGAATGAAAACACACGCAGTGAAAGCTGGAGATGAATATGTGCTAAACGGCGCCAAAATTTTTATTACAAATGGCGGCATTGCCGATTACTATATTGTCTTTGCTGTGACAGATCAAGAAGCGACAACTCGACATACAACAGCTTTTATTGTGAAAAAGGATACGCCCGGTTTCTCCGTTGGTAAAAAAGAAAGCAAACTGGGGATACGCTCTTCACCAACGACTGAGATCCTCTTTGAAGATTGCCGTATTCATGAACGGAATCGTCTCGGTCAAGAAGGAGAAGGGTTCAAAATAGCCATGATGACGCTAGATGGCGGCAGAAATGGCATTGCTGCCCAGGCTGTTGGGATCGCTCAAGGTGCGCTGGATGCAGCAGTTCAATACGCAAAGGAGCGCAAGCAATTCGGTAAGCCGATTATTCAGCAGCAAGGGATTGCCTTCAAGTTAGCTGATATGGCGACAGCGATTGAAGCTTCAAGGCTTCTCACATATCAGGCGGCATGGCTTGAATCGAAAGGACTGCCTTATGGGAAAGAATCCGCCATGTCCAAGCTCTTTGCAGGTGATACAGCCATGAAGGTGACGACAGAAGCTGTTCAAATTTTCGGCGGTTACGGTTATACAAAGGATTACCCGGTCGAACGATATATGCGAGATGCGAAGATTACCCAAATCTATGAAGGAACGCAGGAAATCCAGCGACTTGTCATCTCACGAAAACTATTAGACATGTAAAAAGCGATCAAAGACCACCTTGCGTCAAGGTGGTCTGTTTCTTTCGTATCAGCCGGAGCTTTTATACGGTTGCAGCCTGTTTAGATTTCATCCATTTGAAAAAGACAAAACGGACAAAAGGCCCCATGATCAATAGCTGTAAGGGAAACGCCATCATTGCATTCATCCCTAAGATAGAAAAATAATCAGATAGGATAGATGCTGATGGGAATCCTTGAAGAATTCCTTGTATCAAAAACGCGCACAAAGACATGAGACAAACCATCCCACAGACGATACATACCGAAAGGGTGAGAATGAAATAGATCTTCTTCCCTTTAGGGGCTATTTTCACCGCTACCTTTTGCGCTAAAGGTCCGACAACACACAATTCTATGATTAATGCGACGGCAAAACCGATCACGTAAAGTAGCACACCGTCTATCCAAGTCATATGTCCAAGCATTTCATTTAAGCCGAGATTGTAAAAAAACATGACTGAAAACATACAAAAACACATAAACACACCAAATTGAATATCTTCCTTTTTCGTTACTGGCAACTTCAATCAACCTCTCAAAATTAGTCACCTCATTATAAATTTTTGTTATCACATGGATGTAAGTGAACAAATTGTGAAGGAATAAATTCCCTTGTTGGTGAAGTTTATGTCCCTATCAAGAAAAAAGCCATCTATGTGCGTATGAAAGAGAAACAAATGCCTATCAAAATGAACGTTGAAAGAGGGGGAATTCAAATTCAGACAGATGGTTGACTCAATTCATACGCCTAAACACAAAAAATCCAAAATTAACTGCGATAAAGGTGGCATAATCTCCCCTAATTTGTTTATAATGAGAGGTATGGTTTGTCGTAAAAATAAGGTATAAATACTTATTATTTCACTGATAAATGGATACATACATGTAATAGAAAGGGAGTGTCTGACCTTGAGTTTGAAAGAATACTCACAGGAACAGCTCAAACAAATGTCTTTAGTTGAACTTGCTTATGAAATTTTCAGAGACAGTAAATCAACAATCACGTTTTCAGAACTAATAGAAGAAATGGTCCGTTTGCAAGGGATTAAAAAATCGGATCTTGATGATCGACTTGCCCAATTTTATACTGACTTAAATATAGATGGTCGCTTTATAGCGCTAGGTGATCAGAAATGGGGACTTCGTAGCTGGTATCCAGTGGATCAAATCGAAGAAGAAGTTCAGCCAGCTGTGAAAACGAAAGCAAAAAAGAAAAAATCAAAAGCAGCTGTTGTGGAAGAAGACTTCGATGAGTTAGAAGAGGAAGAAGAAATCGAAGAGCTTGATGAAGATCTTGGTCTTGTTGAAGAGGACGAAGATCTTGAATTGGATGAAGAAGAAATCGATGAAGATATCGAAGAATTTGACGATGATGATGTCGAAGACGATGATGGCTTAACTGAAATTGATGAAGACGATTTAGAGGGCGAAAAGGAAGGGAAATAACCCTTTCCATCGGTTCTCAAAATAGGAAAAAACCGTCTTGACTTTCGAGAGTGAACTATGTAGTATGTATTTTGGGCTCTCTAAAAAAGAGTACGTAATGATACGTTCATTTACGCTCCCTTTCATTTATTTGAAAGGGAGCTTTCTTATTTTTCAAGAGATTTAGGGATACACTCTAAAGGATGAAGCTGTGCATGTCTAATCATGCAAGGGAAAAAGAGAGGAGCATACGAAATGACAAAGTATATTTTTGTAACAGGAGGAGTTGTTTCCTCACTTGGAAAAGGGATCACGGCTGCATCGCTAGGTCGCCTTCTGAAAAACAGAGGGATGAATGTCACCATTCAAAAATTTGATCCTTATATAAATGTAGACCCAGGAACAATGAGTCCATATCAGCATGGTGAAGTGTTTGTAACAGACGATGGTGCTGAAACAGATCTTGATTTGGGTCACTACGAGCGTTTTATCGATATTAATTTAAATAAGTACAGCAACGTAACGACTGGTAAAATCTATTCTACGGTTTTAAAGAAAGAGCGCCGTGGAGACTATCTAGGTGGGACTGTTCAGGTCATTCCTCACATTACGAATGAAATCAAAGACCGTGTCTACCGTGCAGGGAAAGAAACTGGTGCAGACGTTGTCATCACTGAAATCGGGGGAACAGTTGGAGATATTGAATCTCTTCCATTCCTTGAAGCAATTCGTCAAATGAAGAGTGACATCGGTCGTGAAAACGTGATGTATATTCACTGTACGCTTGTACCATACATCCGTGCAGCAGGCGAATTGAAAACAAAACCGACACAGCACAGTGTGAAAGAACTTCGCAGTCTTGGTATTCAACCAAACGTCATTGTTGTCAGAACAGAAATGCCAATGACACAAGATATGAAGGATAAGATTGCACTATTTTGTGATATTGATACAAAAGCTGTGATCGAATGTCAGGATGCAGATACACTCTACTCCATTCCACTTGATTTGCAAAAACAAGGATTGGATACTCTCGTATGTGAGCATATGAAGCTAGATTGCCAAGATGCGAAGATGGATGAGTGGCAGGCGCTTGTTGATAAAGTTCAAAACCTATCTAAACAAATCACAATCGGTCTAGTAGGAAAATATGTGGAGCTACAAGATGCATACATTTCTGTTGTAGAATCACTTCGTCATGCAGGATACGCATTTGATGCAGATGTTCAAATCAAATGGATCAATGCAGAAGAAGTAACGGCAGATACAATGGCTGACTTGGCTCAAGATATTGACGGCATTATTGTACCGGGCGGTTTTGGAGATCGCGGAGTCGAAGGGAAAATCGTCGCGACACAATATGCCCGTGAAAACAACGTGCCATTCTTCGGTATTTGCTTAGGAATGCAAGTAGCATCTATCGAATATGCTAGAAACGTGCTAGGTTTTGAGGGAGCACATTCAGCGGAAATTGATCCGGAAACGGCATTCCCAATCATCGACCTTCTACCAGAGCAAAAGGATGTAGAGGATCTAGGTGGAACACTCCGTCTTGGTCTATATCCATGTAAACTAGAAGAAGGCACAAAAGCATATGCTGCTTACAATGACGAAGTGGTGTACGAACGTCACCGTCATCGTTATGAATTCAATAACGAATATAGACAACAAATGGAGGCAGCAGGCTTTGTATTCTCTGGGACAAGCCCAGACGGACGTCTTGTTGAAATTATCGAACTGAAGGATCACCCGTGGTTCCTCGCTTCTCAGTTCCACCCAGAATTCACTTCAAGACCGACAAGACCACAACCATTATTTAGAGATTTCGTCGGTGCTTCTTTACGAGCAGCTGAATCAAAATAAAATAAAAAAACTGCCGAGAATCGTCTCGGCAGTTTTTTATTCATACTCTTCTACAATTTCTTTCACCGTAAAAGAGAGCGCGTGGTACACGTATAAGCATGTCATTAAGGCAGGATAACCGAATCTTGTTCCATCATCGGCGGGGACAAGTGGCTGTTTGAGTTGAAAATGGATATGAACATCGCAATGTTCTTCAATCAGTGACGGTTCCTTTTGTGCAGGACCCACACCAACAATTGGGGTCCCTTGTGCATGCAGCTCTTTTACAAGTGTTTGGATCTCTTGATCTTCCGGATCAGAATAAAATAGAAGGACTCTATCACTTGTATGGAGGCTACTACGCTCCTGTGGATCATGAGGTAGTATCTTGGCACCAGGAAACGGTTCCTGACTCTCAATTGCCTCTAAGGCCACAGCAGCAAGCTCATTCTTCCCATGAAAATAAACGGAATGTCCGCTCACCACGGCTTGTGCAAGAAGGCGTGCCCCGTCTTCAATTGCTTCTGCTTCTTTATCTCCAATACGTGAAAAAATACCTGATAATTGGGTTGTGAAAATTTTTAACAAGACTCATTTCCTCCTTCTGTTAGATCATTTTATAATAGAATATAAAGAGAATATTAGGAAAAATACTCAGAAAATGTCGTAAAGTAAACTATTATAAATAAAGGAAATGTGAAAATCAAACAGAATAATTTAACAACTGCTCTTTTTATGACGAAAAATGAAAGCGATGGGGTGTAACGAATGAATGAGAAAATATTGATTGTCGATGATCAGTACGGGATTAGAATATTGTTGAACGAAGTATTTCATAAAGAAGGCTACCAAACCTTTCAAGCGGCAAATGGACTCCAGGCGTTAGATATTGTGAAAAATCATAAACCGAACCTCGTCCTTCTTGATATGAAAATTCCCGGGATGGACGGAATTGAAATTTTAAAACGGATGAAATTAATTGACGAGGACATTCGTGTGATCATTATGACAGCATACGGTGAACTGGACATGATTCAAGAATCCAAAGAGCTAGGCGCATTAACGCATTTTGCAAAGCCATTTGACATTGATGAAATTAGAGATGCCGTTAAAGAATACTTGCCACTTGAAACGAATGGGTAATTGGAAATGATTGAATCGTTTCATTCTGTTGCCGATTTGTCGAATAATTGGTATCCTAGATAAGAAGAAAGCGATCTGGCTAAAAGTGTACATATGGCGAGAAATTCTGGTCATGCTAGGGTGGAGAGCTTTTTAGCAAGCAAATTAGCTACATAGGGAGGATTTTTCATCATGCCTTTAGTTTCAATGACACAAATGTTGAAAGATGCAAAGGAAAAAGGTTATGCTGTTGGGCAGTTTAACTTAAATAACTTAGAATTTACGCAAGCGATTTTACAAGCTGCTGAAGCTGAGAAGTCTCCAGTTATTTTAGGAGTATCAGAAGGCGCAGCGCGCTACATGGGTGGCTTCAAAACGGTTGTCGCTATGGTTAAAGCGTTAATCGAAGAATATAATGTAACAGTTCCTGTTGCGATTCATTTAGATCACGGTTCAAGCTTTGAATCTTGTGCAAAAGCAATTCATGCAGGATTTACTTCTGTTATGATCGATGCTTCTCACCATCCATTTGAAGAGAATGTGGAAACAACTGCTAAAGTAGTTGAGCTTGCACATTTCCATGGTGTATCTGTTGAAGCTGAACTTGGAACTGTTGGTGGACAAGAAGATGACGTCATCGCTGACGGCGTTATTTATGCTGATCCAAAAGAGTGTCAAGAGCTTGTAGAACGTACTGGCATCGACTGCCTTGCGCCTGCTTTAGGTTCAGTACACGGTCCATATCAAGGTGAACCAAACCTTGGTTTCACTGAAATGGAAGAAATCGGTAAATCAACTGGTCTTCCACTTGTTCTTCATGGTGGAACAGGTATCCCAACTGCTGACATCAAGCGTGCAATCTCACTTGGTACAGCGAAAATCAATGTAAACACTGAAAACCAAATTGCTTCTGCAAAAGCAGTTCGTGAAACACTTGCTGAAAAAACAAATGAGTATGATCCACGTAAATATCTTGGACCAGCTCGTGACGCAATTAAAGCGACAGTTATCGGCAAAATGCGCGAATTTGGTTCTTCTAACCAAGCATAATCTCATGAGAACCGAAAGCCGCCTGAAATACAGGCGGTTTTCTCCATATCTCGAGAAAGCGCAATCAAATTTATATTTCAGACAATTTATGAATAGGAGAGTGGCACAGTTATGTTATTTTTCGTAGATACAGCGAATATTGAAGACATTAAAGAGGCTCACGAACTTGGCGTTTTAGCGGGTGTGACAACGAACCCGAGTTTAGTAGCGAAAGAAAAGGGCGTTTCATTCCACGATCGCCTTCGTGAAATCACAGCCGTCGTTTCAGGTTCTGTCAGCGCTGAAGTCATTTCTCTCAAAGCAGAAGAAATGATTGAAGAAGGAAAAGAGCTTGCGGCCATTGCACCGAATATTACAGTCAAGGTTCCAATGACAACAGATGGTCTAAAAGCAGTAAAAGCATTAACGGATCTTGGGATTAAGACAAACGTGACGTTAATCTTTAATGCGAACCAAGCACTGCTTGCAGCTAGAGCTGGTGCAACATACGTTTCCCCATTCCTCGGTCGTTTAGATGACATTGGTCACAACGGACTTGATCTCATTAGTGAAGTCAAAACCATCTTTGATGTTCATGGATTAGATACACAAATCATTGCTGCATCCATTCGTCACCCGCAGCATGTGACAGAAGCTGCACTTAGAGGTGCACACATTGGCACAATGCCGCTGAAAGTCATTAAGCAGCTGACAAAACACCCATTAACGGATGCAGGTATCGAGCAATTTTTAGCAGATTGGAATCAATAAGTGATTGTGGCAGGCGGAGCTAATCTTGCCGTTTGCCGCAGTTTTTCTGCAATAACGCTTAGAAATGTTTTGTGCAAAGAAGAGAACATCACAGCCTCGCAAAGCTTCGATTATTTTTCTTCCGACAAATTTTGTTTAACCTGTATTCTTTCTCATGATATTGGCTAAATTTTGGACAAGACCTTTTAAAGCGCGACCCACAAACACGATAACTCCAACAGTGATCTTCTTTAAGAAGGGAGATAAATATGGAAAAGTTAAACATTGCCGGCGGTGATCCCCTTCGTGGGACCGTACATATAAGTGGTGCAAAAAATAGTGCTGTAGCACTAATTCCTGCTACCATTCTCGCAGATTCTCCAGTTACGATTGAGGGCCTACCGCACATATCAGATATTGACACATTACGTGATTTGTTAGAGGAAATAGGCGGTAAGGTGACATTTGAAAAAGGTGAAATGGTTGTCAATCCTGCCACGATGATCAGTATGCCCCTTCCGAATGGCAAGGTGAAAAAACTTCGTGCGTCTTATTATTTAATGGGCGCGATGTTAGGTAGATTCAAACAGGCTGTCATCGGCTTGCCTGGAGGGTGTCACTTAGGACCTAGACCGATTGATCAACATATTAAAGGATTTGAAGCGCTCGGGGCTGAAGTCACAAATGAGCAGGGTGCGATTTATTTGCGCGCTGAAAAATTAGTGGGCGCCCGCATTTATCTTGATGTTGTCAGTGTAGGGGCAACGATCAATATAATGCTCGCCGCAGTGCTGGCAGAAGGAAAAACAGTCATAGAAAATGCCGCAAAAGAACCTGAAATTATTGATGTAGCGACATTACTGACAAGCATGGGGGCTAAAATCAAAGGCGCCGGAACGGATGTCATTCGGATAGAAGGTGTAGAAACCCTGCATGGCTGTAGACATTCTATTATTCCTGATCGCATTGAAGCAGGTACATTTTTAATTGCTGGTGCTGCAATGGGAGATGAAGTTGTACTTGATAATGTGATCCCAACTCATTTAGAATCAATTACGGCGAAACTAAGAGAGATGGGGTTCACCATTGAAACGAGTAATGATCAGATGTTGATTGTTGGCAGAAACGAAGGACTCAAGCCGGTCGATATTAAGACCCTTGTGTATCCAGGCTTTCCAACTGACCTTCAGCAGCCGATGACCGCCCTGTTAACAAAAGCAAAAGGGACAAGTGTTGTCACAGATACGATCTACTCTGCCCGCTTCAAGCACATTGACGAATTGCGCCGAATGGGTGCAAACATGAAGGTTGAAGGAAGGTCTGCCATTATAACAGGCCAGACTCAACTGCAAGGTGCAAAAGTAAAAGCAAGTGATTTGCGAGCAGGGGCTTGTTTAGTTGTCGCAGGATTGATGGCAGATGGTGTGACCGAGATTACGGGGCTTGAGCATATAGACAGAGGATATAGTATGCTTGAGAAAAAGCTTGAAGGCTTAGGTGCAACCATCTGGCGAGAAAAGCTGAATGACCAAGAGATAGAAGAACTTCAAAATTCATAAGGCGTTGACTGTGAGAGGAGAAATGGACGAAATGGAAAGAAGTTTATCGATGGAACTAGTACGGGTGACAGAAGCAGCTGCATTAAAGTCTGCCCGCTGGATGGGAAGAGGAAAGAAAGACGAAGCAGACGATGCTGCAACAAGTGCAATGCGTGATGTGTTTGACACCATTCCAATGAAAGGAACAGTCGTCATTGGCGAAGGAGAAATGGACGAAGCACCCATGCTTTATATTGGGGAAAAGCTTGGGAACGGCTATGGACCTCGCGTAGATGTGGCAGTTGATCCATTGGAAGGAACAAATATTGTGGCGAGCGGTGGATGGAATGCCCTAGCTGTCATCGCTGTTGCAGATCATGGCAACTTGTTAAATGCACCTGACATGTACATGGATAAGATCGCAGTAGGTCCAGAAGCAGTAGGCTGCATCGACATTGAAGCACCTGTCATTGATAATCTTCGTGCTGTTGCAAAAGCGAAAAACAAAGATATTGAAGATGTTGTAGCGACGATTTTAAACAGAGACCGTCATGAAAAGATCATTGCTGAGCTGAGAGAAGCTGGAGCAAGAATCAAGCTGATCGATGATGGTGACGTTGCAGGCGCTATTAATACAGCTTTTGATCACACAGGTGTTGATATTCTATTTGGTTCAGGCGGAGCGCCTGAAGGTGTCCTTTCTGCTGTTGCACTAAAAGCACTTGGTGGTGAAATCCACGGAAAGCTTCTTCCTCAAAGTGAAGAAGAGCTAAGACGTTGTGTGAAAATGGGACTCGATGTTGGAAAAGTCTTAAGAATGGAAGACCTCGTCAAAGGCGATGACGCCATTTTTGCAGCAACAGGTGTAACAGACGGTGAATTATTAAAAGGTGTACAATTCAAAGGCTCTGTTGGGACAACGCACAGTGTGGTCATGCGTGCGAAATCGGGTACTGTTCGATTCGTCGATGGCAGACACAGCTTAAAGAAAAAACCGAACCTTGTCATTCGTCCGTAAACGAAAGCGGGTATTCATTACCCGCTTTTCATCTAGTTGTCAAATGTATATCATTTTCTGATTAAAGTTGAATATTCTCTTCAAATGAGGTAAAACTAAAGAGTGCTGCGTAATTTCCTGCGAATTTACTTCTTTTAAGCTTCAACGTGTTTAAATACTGCCGCAACATGACGATATACTCATTATCCTTCTCTAAGTTGAAAAGCTCTATTCACATTGTTCCTATTTTCATGATATAACGAGTGGGAGCGTTACCAAAAGAGCAAGGTCAACCCAATGAAAAACGGAATAAACAAATCAAATACAAGGTCAAGCATTCATAAAGAAATACATTGACTGGAAAAGTGTGGTGTCCATATTGAAAGATGTTTCGATTTCATCTTTGGAAAATATGAAATTAAAAGAGCTGTATGAGTTAGCAAAGCGCTATAAAATCTCTTATTACAGCAAACTAACAAAAAAAGAATTGATTTTCGCTATTTTAAAGGCGAATGCCGAGCAAGAGGATCTCTTATTTATGGAAGGGGTTCTTGAAATCATTCAGTCAGAGGGCTTTGGCTTCTTACGACCGATTAACTACTCCCCTAGTTCTGAAGATATCTATATTTCTGCTTCCCAAATCAGACGTTTTGATTTAAGAAACGGAGATAAGGTGTCTGGAAAGGTAAGACCTCCAAAAGAGAACGAACGCTACTATGGCCTCCTTCATGTTGAAGCGGTGAATGGGGATGACCCAGAATCAGCGAAGGAACGTGTTCATTTTCCTGCACTCACACCGCTATTCCCAGATCGTCAAATGATTCTCGAAACACAGCCTAATCATCTGTCTACTAGAATTATGGATATGATGGCACCAGTTGGTTTTGGACAGCGTGGACTCATCGTCGCTCCTCCAAAAGCGGGGAAAACCATTTTGCTCAAAGAGATCGCCAACAGTATTTCTGAAAATCACCCAGAGGCAGAACTAATTGTTCTTCTCATTGACGAACGCCCAGAGGAAGTAACAGATATCGAACGTTCTGTTGCAGGGGATGTTGTTAGCTCAACCTTTGACGAAGTACCGGAAAACCACATTAAAGTAGCAGAGCTCGTATTAGAGCGTGCGATGCGTCTTGTTGAACATAAGAAAGACGTCATCATTTTAATGGACAGCATTACAAGGCTTGCTCGTGCTTACAACCTGGTGATTCCACCGAGTGGTAGAACGCTTTCTGGGGGGATTGATCCAGCAGCTTTCCACCGTCCAAAACGTTTCTTCGGTGCGGCGCGTAATATCGAAGAAGGGGGAAGCCTGACGATTTTAGCGACAGCACTCGTGGATACAGGATCACGTATGGATGATGTCATTTATGAAGAATTTAAAGGGACTGGAAATATGGAACTCCATCTGGACCGTACCCTTGCTGAAAGACGAATTTTCCCAGCGATTGATATTCGTCGTTCTGGAACAAGAAAAGAAGAATTACTTGTGCCGAAAGAACACCTTGATCGTCTATGGGCGATGAGAAAATCAATGTCAGATACACCTGATTTCGCTGAAAAATTCACACGTAAAATGAGAAAAACAAAGACAAACCAAGAATTTTTCGACATCTTAACGCAAGAGTGGAAGCAAGCAAATATGTCTGCGTCAAGAAGGTAACTTTTCCGTAAAAATACATTTGCAATCATAGACTCACGCTGTTATAATTTTATCATGTGCGTTTCAGAATTTATTTCTGAGATATTAACTCTGTTTCCGAATTGGATTCAGGGCGGAAGGAGATGACAGTAGATGAAAACAGGAATTCATCCTAACTACAAAAAAGCTACAGTCAAATGCGCTTGTGGAAATGAGTTTGAAACTGGATCAGTAAAAGAAGAGGTACGTATCGAGATTTGCTCTGAGTGCCATCCTTTCTATACAGGCCGTCAAAAATTCGCTTCTGCTGATGGACGTGTTGACCGCTTTAACAAAAAATACGGTCTTAAGTAATAATAGATACAATAAACAGGCAGGAATCCGTTCTTGCCTGTTTTTTTACGTGGATTGGTGGAACTTTAAAATGGGGGAGAAAACCTTATGTATGTGATGAAACAAAGCGGTTGGCTTGAAGTCATCTGCGGTAGTATGTTTTCTGGAAAGTCGGAGGAATTGATCCGGAGAGTCAAAAGAGCCACTTTTGCCAAACAAGAAGTGAAAATATTCAAACCAGCGATTGATAACCGATATAGTGCTAGTTCTGTTGTATCGCATAACGGTTCATCAGTAGATGGAATTGCAGTAGCCTCACCAAAAGACATAATAACGCACATATCAGAAAAAACAGATGTCATTGGCATAGATGAGGTGCAATTTTTTGATGAGACCATCATTGATATTGTCACGCAATTGGCTGATAAAGGCTACCGGGTCATTGTTGCAGGCCTTGATCAAGACTTCAGAGGTGAGCCATTTGGTGTTGTTCCGCATTTAATGGCGTGTGCAGAGCTTGTAACAAAACTTCAAGCTGTTTGTTCGGTATGCGGCTCCCCAGCGAGTAGAACACAACGCTTGATCGACGGTCAACCCGCATCCTACGATGATCCGATTATTCTAGTAGGTGCACAAGAATCATACGAAGCACGATGCCGACATCACCACGAAGTACCGAAGCTTGACGTTGGTACAACACTTGACAATTAAAAAAAGCAAATGCCGCTCTGTTTTGTTCGTTGAGTTTTTGGCTGAAAACCCATCATTTTTGCTTAAAAAAATTAAAAAACATGATGAAAAAATTATCTAATTGTCTATACTTGCGTTTTGATAGAAGCAGGCATAAAATGACTAACTGTAGTGTAAAGCATTTAAACGAAAAGTTCGATTTCTTGTCATAATTTTTTTGATGAAGGATTTTTCCCTTAGTCGCTATTTTAGTTAATATTTAACTTTATTTATACTTTAGAAAGAGGGTAGTTCTTGATGAACAACGTGAAGAAAACAAAAGAAGGTTACCTGGAAACCACTTTGACAGGTAAAGATGTATTATCTATTCCAACGTTGAACAAAGGTGTTGCTTTTTCAGAAGAAGAAAGACAAGAGCTTGGCTTAGAAGGATTGTTGCCTCCAACTGTTCTGACTTTAGAACAACAAGCAGAGAGAGCGTACAAGCAGTTCCTCGCACAGCCAGATCGACTTCGTCAAAATGTATACTTGAGCGATTTGCAAAACCGTAACGAAGTATTGTTCTATAAGTTATTAACGGACAAGCTACGTGAAATGCTTCCTGTTGTTTACACACCAACAGTGGGTGAAGCCATTCAGGAATACAGCCATGAATACAGAAGACCTCATGGTGTCTACCTTTCAATCGACAACATTGATGGCATTGAAAAAGCTTTTGAAAACTTACATGCAACAGCTGGTGATATTGATTTAATTGTTGCAACTGACTCTGAGAGCATTCTTGGTATTGGTGACTGGGGAGTTGGCGGAATTAACATCGCCATCGGTAAATTAGCTGTGTACACGGCTGCAGCAGGTATTGATCCAAGCCGCGTGATTCCAGTCGTATTAGATGTTGGAACAAACAACGAAAAACTATTAAATGACCCATTATACATTGGAAATCACCATAAACGAGTACAAGGTGAAAAGTATGATGAGTTCATTGATGCATATGTAAAAGCAGCATTGAAGTTCTTCCCGAAAGCACTCCTACACTGGGAAGACCTTGGAAATAAAAATGCACGTAACATTATGAAGAAATACAACGATCAAATTCTGACGTTTAATGATGATATTCAAGGTACTGGTGCCATTACTTTAGCGGGAGTTCTTGCAGCTGTCAAGAAAACAGGTACGCAATTGAAAGATCATCGAGTCGTGATCTTTGGTGCTGGATCAGCTGGTATCGGTATTGCAGATCAAATGCGCGACAAAATGGTTCTTGAAGGTCTATCTGAAGAAGAAGCAAATCGTGCATTCTGGACATTAGATTACAGAGGCTTGTTAACAGATCAATTTGAGGACGAAGTGTTTGATTTCCAAAAGCCATATCTTCGTACATCGGATGAAGTGAAAGACTGGGCTCGTGATGAAAAAGGACAAATCTCCTTTGCTGAAACAGTTCGTCAAGTGAAGCCAACGATCTTAATTGGTACATCAGGTCAAGGTGGAGCATTTACGGAAGAGATCATTAAAGAAATGGCAGCTCATACAGAGCGACCTGTCATTATGCCAATGTCTAATCCTACACCACTTGCTGAGGCAGTACCAGAGAACCTATTCAAATGGACAGACGGACGTGCGCTTGTCGCAACAGGAAGTCCGTTCGAAAACGTTGAGTATAACGGAATCGAACACGAAATTGGGCAGTCAAACAATGCGTTTGTTTTCCCAGGTCTAGGTCTTGGTTCGATCGTGACAGCATCAGAAATCATCACAAAAGGAATGTTCGTCGCTTCTGCTAATGCAATTGCAGAAATGGTTGATCATGAAAAGCCAGGTGCTGGTCTATTGCCAAGTATTGATAAATTACAAGAAGTATCAATACACGTTGCAATTGAAGTAGCGAAAGCAGCAATTGAAGATGGCGTGGCAAGACATATTCCTGAGAATATCGAACAAGCCATCAAAGATGCAATGTGGACGCCGGAATATAAAAAGATTGTAAGAGCTTAATGGTGTGACTACAGCACTGTTTAGGGTAACTTAAACAGTGCTGTTTATCATAGATATTTGCTAAGGATTTAAGGAGGCAGAGTAAAATGGACTTTTTAAATATTTTGATCCTCCTAGCACCGATTTTTTTCGTTATCGCGCTGGGTTGGTTCGCAGGGAACTTCGGCAGCTATGACGCTAAGTCTGCAAAAGGTGTCAGCACACTTGTCACAAAGTATGCTTTGCCAGCGCACTTTATTGCAAGCATTCTGTCAACGTCAAAAGATGAATTTTATAGTCAAATTCCATTTTTCATCGCATTGGTATTAGGAATTGTCGGGTTTTACATCCTGATTCTTCTCGTCACGAAATTTGCTTTTCGTTATGATTTAACCGATTCATCGGTATTTTCGCTAAATTCGGCTCAACCGACCTTTGCATTTATGGGGATTCCCGTCCTAGGAAGTTTATTTGGGGCTCAAGAGGTTGCAATTCCGATTGCAATTACCGGAATAGTTGTAAATGCATTGCTTGATCCAATTGCTATTATTGTGTCAACTGTCGGTGAAAAAACAAAAGGAAAAGCTAAAGATGGCGAAAGCTTCTTAAAAATGACAACGAAAGCGATTTTCCATGGATTATCAGAGCCGCTTGCACTCGCACCGATAGTCAGTATTATCCTTGTCCTTTTAGGATTTCAGCTACCTGAAATTGGACATGACATGTTAGAGGAAATTGGGAGTGTGACGTCAGGGGTTGCGCTATTTGCGGTCGGCGTGACCGTTGGTATTCGCAAAATTAAATTGAGTTTACCGGCATTTAGTATCGCCTTTCTAAAAGTAGCTGTACAACCACTTATCATGTATTTTATTGCGGTTATGATCGGCCTTTCGTCTGATGAAATAACAAAAGCTGTATTGCTTGTTGCTTTCCCAGGGTCTGCCGTGGCAGCGATGATCGCCACACGATTTGAAAAACAAGAAGCGGAAACCGCATCCGCATTTGTGATCAGTGCCATCATGTCATTGATTTCACTACCAATTATTATTGCACTCACCGTATAGAATGGTGGAAATGGAGAAAGGCTGCTGATTGAAGCAGCCTTTTCTAACGAAATGAATGAAAGAGCGGGAAGAGTGCACGTTTCTTTTTGATTTCAGTATGTGTCACATCTTTTTCTTCTTTTACTGTGGGCGATTGATCGACTTTTTTGGTGAGGCGTTCAAGTGTGGCAGTTAATTCTTCAATCTCTCTTCTGTGTTGGAGCAACTGATAAGAGACACCTTCATCTGCTTTTTTTGATAATGTTTGCTCAAGCTCACATAAACGTTTTTCAAAAGCAGTGACGTCTGATTGTTGTTGGATCAATTGTTTCAGTTGGTGTTCTAATACGTCCAATCTTTGGGCGGAAGCATCCGTCTCTATCGTAGCAGATAACTGATGTACCGTTTCTTCATGAAAAGGTAATTGAACTTCTTGCAGAAGTACCCCCTCGTTCATTTGTTGTTTTACTTGTTTAAGTAGCTGCACAATGTCCTCATGAAATTCGTAATGACCAAGTTCGTTCCGGGCGACAGGGATGTTGAGTTGTTTGACCCAACGCTGAATCGTTTTTGAAGAGACACCAATTTCCTTTGCAACCTCATTTGTATTCAAACCAAATGCCCTCCCTTTTTTCAATTACAAGTATCATTCTCTTGATTAGTGGATTGTTCCTTCACGTTAGACAAAACAAGTAATCAATCGCCAAAGATCGTGTTTTCTAGCGAAATGACAGAGAAAATTGTTTTAGAATTTTTTTGACTGTCATACCTCGCTATACTATAATTAGACTGTTACGCACAAAACAGAGGTGAAGACCATGTTAGACCGTTTAAAATCAATCGAAGAACGCTATGAAAAGCTAAATGAATATTTAAGTGATCCAGAAGTGGTGAACGACCCTAAGAAGCTTCGCGAATATTCAAAAGAACAATCGGATATTCAAGAAACTGTTGAGGTATATAGACAATATCGTGCGGCGTCCGACCAACTAAGTGACGCAAAAGCGATGCTAGAAGAGAAACTGGATGCCGATATGCGCGATATGGTAAAGGAAGAAATCTCAGAGCTCACAGATGAAACGCAACGTTTAGAAGCTGAGCTGAAAATCTTGCTCATCCCGAAAGATCCGAATGATGATAAAAACGTTATTGTGGAGGTTCGTGGTGCAGCGGGTGGAGAAGAGGCTGCTCTTTTTGCTGGAAACCTTTACCGCATGTACAGCCGTTTTGCTGAAATGCAAGGCTGGAAAACGGAAGTTATGGAAGCGAATGTCACTGGAACGGGTGGTTATAAAGAGATTATCTTTATGATCAGCGGGAAAGGCGCTTATTCCAAGCTGAAGTTTGAAAATGGCGCGCACCGTGTACAACGTGTTCCTGAAACGGAATCAGGTGGACGAATTCATACATCGACTGCCACAGTTGCTGTTTTGCCTGAAGCGGAAGAAGTTGAAGTTGATATTCATGAAAAGGATATTCGAGTCGATACATTCGCATCAAGCGGACCAGGTGGACAAAGTGTTAACACGACAATGTCTGCTGTTCGATTAACGCATCTACCAACAGGCGTCGTGGTTTCCTGTCAAGATGAGAAATCACAAATCAAAAACAAAGAAAAAGCAATGAAAGTATTACGTGCGAGAATTTATGATAAATTCCAGCGTGAAGCACAAGCTGAATATGATCAAACACGTAAATCGGCTGTTGGAACAGGGGATCGTTCAGAGCGTATCCGTACGTACAATTTCCCGCAAAACCGTGTAACAGATCACCGCATTGGGCTAACCATTCAGAAGCTTGATCAAATTTTAGAAGGAAAACTTGACGAGGTCATTGATGCATTAATTATGGAAGACCAAGCAAGAAAGCTTCAAAATGAAAAATAATCAACGAACGATGTTTGAAGCCCTTAAATGGGCTTCTTCTTTGTTAATGGACGTTGGGAGAGACCAAAATGCAGCAGAGCTCCTCTTAATGCATGTTCTTGGCTTGAGCAGAAGTGAGCTACTTGCGCGTTTTCATGATCCGCTGCTTGAGAAAAAGGATCAACTGTTCAGTGAACTTGTCGAACAGCACCGGCTCGGTGTGCCTGTTCAACATTTAACTGGCGTTGAATTTTTTTATGGACGGCCCTTTGAAGTAAACGAACATGTCTTGATTCCTCGTCCGGAAACAGAAGAAGTCGTATTGGCGGCTTTACATATGTTACATGACATCTTTCCACACGACCAGCAGTTAACGGCGGTAGATGTTGGCACGGGTAGTGGCGCGATTGCCATCACGTTAGCCCTTGAAAAAGAAACTCTATCCGTGACTGCCACAGATATCTCACTTGATGCACTTGAGGTAGCGAAGCGCAATCAGCAAGCACTCGGTGCGAACCACGTGCAATTTTTACACGGAGATTTACTTGAACCTGTCATTGCACAAGGATTGAAAGTGGATTTGTTTATTTCCAATCCACCGTATATTTCGCTCGAAGAAATGGACAGTCTATCGGAAGTTGTCACAAAGCATGAACCAGTCAATGCGCTGACTGATGGACGAGATGGACTATGGTTTTATCAGCGTCTCGTTCGTGATCTGCATCAAGTATTAAACGATCAAGCTGTTGTCGTTTTTGAAATTGGACACACACAAGCACAACAAGTAAAAGCACTTCTCACCCAGTCGTTCCCTTCATCTGATGTATGCATTGTCAAGGACATCAATGGGAAAGACAGAGCTGTTTGTGCACATATTCGAAATGGAAAGTCCGGCTGAACAAAGTCGGACTTTTTAATTATGTAAAAGATGAAACTTATGGTAAAAGAGAAACGTATATTTAGAAGAATGAACATTCTGATCAAAATGTTTTGACATAAGTTTGTTTCAAAGGAGCGAATGGTGTGAACAGAAAGTATGCGATGGTGTTGGTCATCGTCGGTGTACTATTGATTGTGAGTGCTTGCAGTAAAACGAGCTTTAAAAAAGAGGCAGCAGCATTTGGGGAAAGCTTTAAGAAAGCACAATACACAGTGAATCGAACGGATGACCTATCTGACATGAAGGAAAAGATGAAGCATTATTTAACAGAGCATGAATATCAAGAATACACACAAGACAGCATGTTTCCAAGTATCTTGGAAGCCGCCAAAGATCAAGATTGCCAAATCCGTCTGAAAAAAGTGACGTTTACGCCTTCAGATGAAAGCGATGACAGAATTGAATTTGACTATGACATGAAGATTCAATTCATTAATCAAAAAGGAGACGTCAAAAAAGAAATCGAGAAAAAAGGGCAAATGACGGTCATCAAAACAGAATCAGGATTAAAAATAAGTCGAGATTGGGATGGGAGACTCTACCCCTCTGACTACCAATCTTCACTTCAAAGTCGTTCTGTTATAGAACGACTTTTTTCTTTTGTCTCACATTCTATTAAAAATGGTCATTCGGCTGTTTAAGAGATGTGAATCTTGGACAAGATGGTTGTAGTGAAGAGTCAAATTAGGGGGTCACGTCATGTTAAAAAGTAAAATGATGATTTGTCTTTATATGTTTCTATTATTATGCGGTGCTTTTGCCAATCTTGGCCGAGAGGAGACAGCTACTGCTTCAGCGAACCAATCAGTCGTCATACCAGATGAAGCCATTCGGTTACGCATT
This sequence comes from Bacillus sp. 179-C3.3 HS, assembly GCF_047229225.1. Taxonomy (NCBI): domain Bacteria; kingdom Bacillati; phylum Bacillota; class Bacilli; order Caryophanales; family Bacillaceae; genus Bacillus; species Bacillus sp. 179-C3.3 HS. The sequence continues at coordinate 232,467 of NZ_JBFEFT010000001.1, forward strand.
TTAGCCAACAGTGATCGTTCGGCTGATCAGGATGTAAAACGAAGTATTAGAGATGAAGTGAATGCCAATATCACGGAGTGGGTCAAAGACCTGACATCCATTGAAGAAGCGAGACGTGTGATTCGTTCAAAGCTGCCAGAAATCAATCGAATCGCTAAAGCGAAATTACAAGAACAAGACATCGATCAATCTGTGTCGGTCCGTTTTGAAAAAGCTTCTTTTCCAACAAAGCTTTATGGAAATGTTGTTTATCCTGCTGGTACATATGAAGCCATTCTCATTACGTTAGGAGAAGGGAAGGGAGCGAATTGGTGGTGTGTGTTATTCCCGCCTCTCTGCTTTATCGACTTTTCTAACGGAGAAGCGATCGCATCGCCAGTAGATGATGAGGCTGATCAAATGGCAGCACAGCAAACAAATGAGTCTGTTGATGAAGCAGTGATAGAAGAGGAAGAAGAGACAGGTGAAGTAAAATTCTTTTTGTTTGAATGGGTTTCTAGTCTTTTCTCTTAAATTGGTCTAAATCTGCTTTTGCCTCATAGAGTTGAAGTAAGAGAACAAAAAGAGGTGAAAGCATGTATTATCAATTAAGAATTGCCACAGAAGAAGATACTGCAATGATCAATGCATTTCTGGAAAAAGGACAAGCAAAAGGTGGAGTAACAATTTCATCGCGTACAACATTTGTGGTGATGGAGGATACCGAGGGGCAGCTTGCAGGTTGCTTAGGTCTTGAACAGCTTAATGAACAAGAGGGGCTGTTACGGTCGCTTGTCATATCAGATCAACTCGGTCAGGGGCATATTGTGTCTTTGTTTCAAAGTGTCCAAACGTTAGGAGAAAAAATAGGTGTGGATACCTTTTATGTCGTCGTGAATCTTGCATCTTCTCATGACTTTTTATCATTAATGGGGTTCTCTCCAATTAAGGAAATACCGGAAAGTCTGTTGTTATCAACACATGCAAAAGAGTCGCTAGACAAAGAACAAGCGATTCTACTTCAAAAAAAGACCAGTTAGTCACAAAATGGCGGACTTATTCACATACTTATCCACTGTTAAACAAGCGTTATCCACAAATTGTGGACAACGCTTGTTTTATTTAGCTTCATCTTTTATACTTTCAAAAGGATAATTGAGATATATCAACAGTTTTATCTTTTTTAAAAGGAGTTTGTCTGATGTTAAATACAAAAAGGTGGTCTGTGGATTTAAAAAAGGATTTATCCACATACTATCCACAAATTGAACAAGCAGCCCTCTTATTGCAGAAAAACGAAGTGGTCGCTTTTCCAACAGAAACTGTTTATGGATTAGGGGCAAATGCGAAAGAGACAGATGCGGTGTTGAAAATTTATGAAGCGAAGGGGCGGCCAAGTGATAATCCGTTGATTGTTCACATTGCGGAGATTCAACAGCTTCATGAATTTGCACGAATAGAAAATGAAAAAGCCAAGGCGCTGATGGATGCTTTTTGGCCAGGCGCCTTAACTCTTGTCCTACCATGTAAGCCAGATGCTTTATCAAAGCAGGTCACAGCTGGGTTATCCACAGTAGGTGTAAGAATGCCTGATCACCCCGTTGCGCTAGAACTCATCCGAGCGGCTGGCCTGCCAATTGCCGCACCAAGTGCCAATTGTTCAGGTAAACCGTCTCCTACACAAGCAAATCATGTAGCCAGTGACCTCGATGGCAGAATTGCTGGCATTGTCGATGGAGGTTCAACTGGAATCGGTGTTGAATCAACGGTTGTATCCTGTGTGGATGAGATTCCTGTCATCCTAAGACCAGGCGGAATTACAAAAGAAGCGTTAGAGAACGTTGTAGGGACCGTGAATGTAGATCCAGGGTTAACGAAAAAGGATGAAGTGCCTGTATCTCCTGGTATGAAATATACCCATTATGCACCTGAAGCACATATGTATCTCTTTTATGGAAAAGATGAAGACATGCAGCGCTATATTCATCGGTATCAGGCTGAAGGGAAAAAAGTAGGTGTACTGACAACAGAAGAAAAGAAACAGGTGTTTTCGGCAGATGTTGTCTACAGCTGTGGTTGGAGAGAAAAACCCGAAACTGTAGCGGCAAACCTATATCATGTACTGAGACAATTTGATGAAACAGATGTAGACCTGATTATTTCTGAAGTCTTTTCAGAAGAAGGGGTTGGTTCAGCCATTATGAACCGGCTACAAAAAGCGGCGGGAGGGCGTACGCTCTCATAGTTCAATCAGTTCTAACCTTTCTTGGACAAACATAAATTAAAGAAGAATGCGTGTCCAAGGGGGATTGACATGAACGAACTCGTTGGCGAATGGCTGACACTCAGTATAATGGCATTTGCACTTGGGATGGATGCCTTTTCAGTTGGACTTGGCATGGGGATGATTCCGCTACGGGTCCGTCAGATCTTGTATATTGGTCTTGTGATTGGGATATTTCATATGATCATGCCGCTATTTGGCATGTTGACTGGTCAACTATTATCTGGCTGGCTAGGCCTCCTTGCAACCTATATCGGAGGATCACTTCTTGTGGTACTAGGTTTACAAATGATCATTGCCTCTATTCGTAAGCAAGAAGAGCCGTTTATCGCTCCTGTTGGGGCTGGTCTCGTTCTATTTGCTACAAGCGTGAGCCTAGACAGTTTTTCAGTCGGCCTAAGTCTTGGAATATATGGATCTCATGTGTGGATGACCATTTTATTATTTGGATTTTTTAGTATGGGTCTCACTTGGATCGGATTATTACTAGGTAAACAGATCCGTTCATGGAGCGGTACATATAGCGGGGCGCTTGGTGGCATCATTTTACTAGCCTTTGGCATCAAATTACTATTCCCGCTGTAGCCAAATCACTTACATCACATATGAAATCTTATATAATAGAAGAAAAGGAGGGCGAAAGATGAATATCTTATTTGTTTGTACTGGAAATACGTGTAGAAGTCCAATGGCTCAAGCCCTTTTTACTTCGATTGCAGATGAAAAAAAGTGGCAGATCACAGTGAAATCAGCTGGTATTTTTGCAACAGATGCGGGAGGTGCTTCTCCTCAAGCGATAGAAGCATTATTTGAGAAAAGCATTCCACTCAATCATTCATCAGCAAAACTAACGGAGAATCTTTTGCGTGAAGCGGATTATGTTTTCACCATGACGAGCCAGCATAAAGAGTTGATTCTGGCACAATATGCGTTTGCGGCTGAGAAGGTGTACACATTAAAAGAATTCGCGACAGGAAAAGCAGGTGATGTGTCGGATCCATTTGGAGGCAGTCTCTCCATTTATCAGGACACACGTGATGAACTAGAAACGCTGCTCTATCAGCTGGCTGAAAAGCTCGAAAGTGAGATGACATCTTCATAAATGGACGACCTCTGAAACCGTTTTGTAAACGGTTTTTCTGCTTTTCTTTGCAAATGACTTTGGAGAGGTTAAAATATAATTGTAAATACAGAAGTAATGAAAGACATGACAGATCAACTCACCCTTAGGAGGAATTGCCCGATGAAAGTAGCCATTGCATCCGATCACGGCGGAACAAATATTCGTGAAGAAATCAAACAACTGATGGATGAATTGAAGATTGAATATATTGATATGGGCTGTGAATGTGATTCAGGTTCTGTAGACTACCCAGATTATGCTTTTCCTGTTGCCAACATGGTAGCAAACGGAGAGGTTGATCGAGGCATTTTAATTTGCGGGACAGGGATCGGCATGAGTATTTCAGCGAATAAAGTAAAGGGCATTCGTTGTGCACTAGCGCACGATACATTTAGTGCGAAGGCGACTAGAGAACATAATGATACAAATGTGCTTGCGATGGGAGAGCGTGTCATTGGCCCTGGATTGGCGAGGGAGATTGCACATATTTGGTTAACGACCGAATTTACGGCGGGACGCCATGCTGTGCGTATTGGTAAAATTGCTGACTTTGAAGAGAAGCACCAATAAGGAGCGAGTCGCATGAACGTAAGTCGAGATTGGCTTGACATGTTAAAGGAGTTTCATCAGACAGTCGAATTGCGTGCAGGTCATATTTTAGTGGTTGGTTGCAGTACATCGGAAGTTGCTGGGGAGCATATCGGTACAGCAGGAAGTGTGCAAATTGCTGAAGCGATCTACAAAGAGCTGAACACATTAAGACAAGAGACGGGAATTGAACTCGCTTTTCAATGCTGTGAGCATCTGAACCGTGCCCTTGTTGTGGAAGAAGAGGTGGCGTGCCGCTATCAATTAGAAGTGGTGTCTGCTGTACCGGTACGCGAGGCAGGCGGCTCCATGGCAGCCCACGCTTATCAGCAAATGGAACACCCTGTGTTAGTTGAATCAATTGCAGCACATGCTGGAATTGATATAGGCGATACATTGATCGGTATGCACTTGAAGCGTGTAGCCGTACCCGTTCGTCTCAGTCGCCATCAATTAGGACAAGCGCATGTGACGTTTGCCAAAACACGGCCGAAGCTGATTGGCGGGCAGCGAGCGGTGTATACTAAATCGTAGCTCAGATATATTTCTAATATAATGTTGAATGATAAAGTCGAGTCTCTGCTTTAATATTCGGTTTTTCATAAAAAATAAGTCGATTTTCTAAAAATACTTTTACATTTTAGTCAAAAACCGTGTACAATGGGATGGAGAAAACATCGAATGGAAATAGATTGGAGAGGATTTCGCTGATGAAACATTTACCTGAGCAAGACGCACAAGTATTCAAGGCAATTCAATTAGAGCGGAAACGCCAGCAAGACAAAATCGAATTAATTGCATCAGAAAACTTCGTAAGCGAAGCAGTCATGGAAGCACAGGGGTCTGTTTTAACAAACAAATATGCTGAAGGCTACCCTGGGAAACGCTACTATGGCGGCTGTGAACATGTAGACGTTGTAGAAGATATTGCACGTGATCGCGCAAAAGAGATTTTTGGCGCTGAGTATGTAAACGTACAGCCTCACTCAGGTGCACAAGCGAATATGGCCGTTTACTTTACCATTCTTGATCATGGTGATACGGTGCTAGGTATGAACTTGTCACATGGGGGACATTTAACACATGGAAGTCCTGTGAACTTTAGTGGCGTACAGTACAACTTTGTAGAATATGGTGTAGATAAAGAAACGCAACATATTGATTATCAAGATGTACTTGAAAAAGCACGTGAACATAAGCCGAAATTGATCGTTGCGGGTGCTAGTGCATACCCACGTCAAATTGATTTCAAAAAGTTCCGTGAGATTGCTGATGAAGTCGGTGCTTACTTTATGGTGGATATGGCTCACATTGCAGGTCTTGTTGCAGCGGGTCTTCACCCAAATCCAGTTCCTTATGCAGATTTTGTCACAACGACAACACATAAAACATTGCGCGGTCCTCGTGGCGGGATGATCTTATGCCGTGAAGAATTCGGGAAAAAGATTGATAAATCGATCTTCCCTGGTATTCAAGGTGGACCACTCATGCATGTCATCTCTGCCAAAGCTGTTTCTTTCGGTGAAGTATTGAACGGAGATTTCAAAACATATGCCCAAAACGTGATTGACAACGCAAAACAACTTGCTGAAACACTATTATCTGAAGACATTCAGCTTGTATCTGGCGGAACAGATAACCATCTTGTTCTGATTGACTTGCGTTCTCTTGGAATCACAGGAAAAATTGCAGAAAACGTACTGGATGACATCGGTATTACTGTGAACAAAAATGCCATTCCTTATGATCCAGAGAAGCCATTTGTCACAAGTGGTGTACGTGTAGGGACAGCAGCAGTCACTAGCCGTGGCTTTGATCAAGAAGCGATGAAAGAAGTCGGATCTATTATTGCTCTTGCCTTAAAACATCATGAAGATGAAGCGAAATTAGAAGAGGCGAAAAAGCGTGTATCTGATCTGACTACCCGTTTCCCTCTATATAAAGAATTAGATTATTAAAAAACAGACCCGTTTGCCTATTTTTGGCATGTGGGTTTTTTTTGTAGGATTTGCGAATCATATTGAAAGATCATGTCTTTTTATGTAGAATTGTAGGAAGTGTGCAAAAGTTCACCGGAGACGAAAGAAAAGGAGTTGTAGCAAGCAATGGCGAAGGTTTATGTATTTGATCACCCGCTTATTCAACACAAACTTACATATATTCGTGACGTTCATACAGGAACAAAAGAATTTAGAGAGCTAGTGGATGAAGTCGCAACGTTAATGGCATTCGAAATCACAAGAGACTTACCGCTTGAAGAGGTAGATGTAGAAACACCTGTACAAGTAGCGAAATCAAATGTGATCTCAGGGAAAAAACTCGGTGTTGTGCCAATTTTAAGAGCAGGTCTTGGAATGGTAGACGGCATTTTGAAACTCATTCCAGCAGCTAAAGTGGGACATGTCGGTTTATACCGTGATCCGAAAACGTTGAAGCCTGTTGAATATTACGTAAAGCTTCCATCTGATGTGGAAGAGCGTGAATTCATCGTAGTAGACCCAATGCTTGCAACTGGCGGTTCAGCCGTCGAAGCATTGAACAGCTTGAAAAAACGTGGTGCGAAAAACATTCGCTTCATGTGTTTAATTGCTGCTCCTGAAGGTGTAGAAGAAATGCAAAAACATCATCCAGATGTGGATATCTACATCGCAGCATTAGATGAAAAATTGAACGAAAAAGGTTACATCATCCCAGGACTTGGTGATGCTGGTGACCGTATGTATGGAACAAAATAAAGAATGAAGAAGTCATGTGCGTATTCCGTATATGGCTTCTTTCATTTGAAAATGATGCTAAAAAACGATGATAACATGGTTCAGAAATGAAGCTCTTTTACATCAATTGTTATATTTTTCAGACTTTATGTTGAAAATGTGAACATTCTGTGTGCATCGATATTTATAGAAACGTTTTTTAACTTTCAACTGATTGACACAACATAGCGCCTATTGTATGCTAAACGAGGGTATTATGGTAAGGTTTTCATAGCCTTATGAACTCTATCGATCCTCAATATGAATCCTAAAAAACCCCGAAAAAACGGATTCATAGCAGCTAATGAAGCAGAATCCCATACAATTTTAAGATGTCAAGTCTGATTGCACAATCAGTTTCTTGGGTGATTTATTTTTTGAATAGGACATTTTGGAATATCTTGTCTTTTCTATCTGAAATCACCATTTTTATGCCTTTTTTTTATAAAATTCTTCATCAGGAGATAGTTTGATGGATGATCCAAATCTTGCTTTTCGTAGACAAAGTAAATATATGTTTTATCTTTTGGCCATATCTGTTTTAGGTTATGCACTTCCAAGCTATAAAACAATATTTCTTGGTCTCATTATCGGCACATTATTGAGTTTCTTTAATTTATTGCTTATGAATCGGAGAATGAAAGCTTTTGATCACTCCATTGAAACAGGTAAACCTGTACGATCTTTAGGAAGTACAGCAAGATGGTGCAACGGACTCATCGCAGGTGCCATTGCCTGGCGTTATCCAGAATATGTTCATCTGGCAGGTGTTGTTATTGGATTAATGACGATGTATCCTGTCATTATGATAGATTCCTTCATTCAGCTTAAACGCTCTACTACGGAAGAGAGGTGAATACTCTTTGAACCACGGTGCAAGAACAGAAGAATTTTTAGGGTTAACATTTAATATGTCCAATGTCCTTATGATCACTGTAGCCAGCATCATCGTTTTTCTCATAGCAGTTCTTACGACGCGTACATTGGCAATCCGTCCAACAAAAGCACAAAACTTCATGGAATGGGTTGTTGATTTTGTCCGTAATATTATCGGAAGCTCGATGGACATAAAGACAGGTGCTCCTTTTATTGCACTTGGCGTTACATTGCTTATGTACATATTTGTCTCTAATATGCTTGGTTTACCATTTGCCATTACAATTGGAGATGAGCTTTGGTGGAAATCACCTACTGCTGATCCAGGCGTTACACTCACGCTAGCGATTACTGTTGTGGGTCTATCCCATTATTATGGGATTAAACATAGAGGAATGAAGAATTATGTGAAAGGTTTCCTCGCGCCGATTCCTTTACTATTACCGCTTAAAATTATTGAAGAATTTGCAAACACGCTCACACTTGGTTTGCGTCTTTATGGTAATATTTTCGCTGGAGAAATTCTGCTTGGTCTTATTGCAGGATTAGCCACGAACTTTTATGCTCAAAATATTGGGCTTGGCATCGTCGGAACCGTTGGTGCGATTGTGCCAATGCTGGCTTGGCAAGGTTTCAGTTTGTTTATCGGGGCCATCCAAGCATTCATCTTCACCATGCTGACAATGGTGTACATCTCTCATAAAGTCAGCGACGAACATTAATTTTAAATTTCTTGTCCTTATATGGACGTAAATTAAAGGAGGAGCTTTATAAATGAGTATTTTAGCAGCAGCAATTGCAATTGGTTTAGCAGCACTAGGTGCGGGTATTGGTAACGGATTAATCGTTTCAAGAACAGTTGAAGGTATTGCTCGTCAACCAGAAGCTGGAAGAGAATTGAAGACAGTTATGTTCATCGGGGTTGCATTAGTTGAGGCCGTTCCGATCATCGCAGTAGTTATCGCATTCCTTGCATTCTTCGGTTAATGTGTTAAGAACTGCACTATAGACTATATGAGACGAAATGGCGAAGATCATTCTAGACAGAACCTTCGCCATTCCTTTATGTTTTATGGTTTCTTAACAATTAACTTGAAGAAGGGAGTTGCCAAACAAACATGTCACAGTTACCAATGGTACTAGGAGCAGGTACTGGTTTATTTACAGGCGGAGATATGCTTTTCCAACTGCTTTCCTTGCTCATCCTGCTTGCACTTTTAAAGAAATTTGCGCTTAAGCCTTTACTAGGTATTATGAAACAGCGTGAAGATTATATAGGAAATGAAATTTCAAGTGCTGAACAAAAGCATGTTGAAGCTGAGAAGCTTTTAGAAGAACAACGTGTCTTATTGAAAGAAGCACGCGAAGAATCACATACACTCATCGAAAATGCGAAAAAGCTTGGTGAGAAACAAAAAGAAGAAATCATTCAAGCAGCACGACAAGAGTCAGAGCGCTTAAAAGAGTCTGCTAGAACTGAAATCGTGAAAGAAAAGGAACAAGCTGTGGCTGCACTGCGCGAGCAAGTTGCATCACTATCTGTGTTAATTGCATCTAAAGTGATTGAGAAAGAACTTGATGAACAAGCACAAGAAAAATTGATTCAAGAGTACCTTAAAGAGGCAGGCGAAAGCCGATGAGCGTGACTATTGTCTCTAAGCGTTACGCTTCTGCTCTTTTTGATATCGTCCTTGCTTCATCAGCAGTAGACGAAACGGAAAAAGAGCTACATGAGATTAAAAAAGTAATGAAAGGTGATCAAGAACTGAATGCATTTCTTGACCATCCTAAGATTACAGCAGAAAAAAAGAAACAATTGATTGCAGAAGCGTTCAAAGGTGTTTCAACACACGTATTGCATACGATGTATTTACTAATTGACCGTGGACGCACGAATATCATCCCTGAGATGACTGCGGAATTTGTCAAACTAGCAAACCGTACGAAACAAATTGATGATGCCATCGTGTATTCAGTCAAGCCGCTAAGCGGTGCTGAAATCCAATCTTTATCTGAAGTATTTGCCAAAAAAGCCGGAGTCACATCACTTCGTGTTCAAAACGTGATTGACAAGGATCTAATAGGCGGAGTAAAAATCCGTATCGGAAACCGCATTTATGACGGCAGTGTAAGCGGAAAGCTTTCCCGCATTGAACGTCAGCTTGCAGGCGAAAATCGTTAGAAGGGGTGAAACCTTAGTGAGTATCAAAGCTGAAGAGATTAGCGCGCTAATAAAGCAGCAAATCGAAAACTACCAATCTGAAATTGAAGTAAAAGATGTCGGTACAGTCATTCAAGTAGGGGACGGTATCGCGCGTGTACATGGCCTTGACAACATTATGGCAGGAGAGCTAGTTGAGTTCTCTAACGGTGTAATGGGTATGGCTCAAAACCTTGAGGAGTCAAACGTAGGTATCGTTATTTTAGGACCTTATAAAGATATCCGCGAAGGTGATGACGTAAAACGTACAGGTCGTATCATGGAGGTTCCAGTAGGAGAAGAACTAATCGGACGTATTGTGAACCCACTTGGTCAGCCTGTTGATGGACTAGGTCCAATCTTAACAAGCAAAACACGTCCAATTGAAAGTGAAGCACCAGGCGTAATGGATCGTAAATCTGTACATGAGCCGCTTCAAACAGGAGTTAAAGCGATTGACGCATTAATTCCAATCGGACGTGGGCAACGTGAATTGATCATTGGTGACCGTCAAACAGGTAAAACATCTGTTGCGATCGATACAATTCTAAACCAAAAAGATCAAGACATGATCTGTATTTATGTAGCGATTGGACAAAAAGAATCAACGGTTCGTGGTGTTGTTGAAACCCTTCGTAAGAATGGTGCGCTTGATTACACAATCGTTGTCACTGCGTCTGCATCACAACCAGCTCCACTTCTTTACCTTGCACCATATGCAGGTGTCACAATGGGTGAGGAGTTCATGTATAACGGCAAGCATGTACTTGTTGTTTATGATGACCTATCTAAACAAGCGGCAGCTTACCGTGAGCTTTCACTATTGCTTCGTCGTCCTCCAGGTCGTGAGGCATTCCCAGGTGACGTTTTCTATCTTCACTCTCGTTTATTAGAACGTGCAGCGAAGCTTAGTGACGAAAAGGGTGGCGGTTCTATCACAGCATTGCCTTTCGTTGAAACGCAAGCAGGTGATATCTCTGCATATATCCCAACAAACGTTATTTCGATTACAGATGGACAGATCTTCTTACAATCTGACCTCTTCTTCTCAGGCGTACGCCCAGCGATCAACGCAGGGTTGTCTGTATCCCGTGTAGGTGGTTCTGCACAAATCAAAGCGATGAAAAAGGTAGCAGGTACACTTCGTTTGGATCTTGCTTCTTATCGTGAGCTTGAAGCGTTCGCTCAGTTTGGATCAGATCTAGACCAAGCAACTCAAGCGAAACTAAACCGTGGTGCAAGAACAGTTGAAGTCTTAAAACAAGACTTGAACAAACCACTTAAAGTTGAAAAACAAGTGGCGATTCTTTATGCACTCACAAGAGGATACTTAGATGATGTAGCGGTAACAGATGTAAGACGCTTTGAAGCTGAGTTCTTCTTATACCTTGAAGAAAACCATAAAGACTTGCTTGATACAATCTCTCAAACAGGAAATATGCCTGCTGATGAAGACTGGAAGACAGCAATCGAAGGCTTTAAACGTACGTTTGCGCCAAGCAACTAATTAGCAATCTTTCCGAGAGAAAAAGATTCTCTTTTTCTCTCTTTTCACGTAAATGAACACGGATTCCTGAAAAAAGGTGGTGAAATCTTTGGCCTCATTACGCGATATTAAGTCAAGGATCACGTCAACAAAGAAATCGAGTCAGATCACAAAAGCCATGCAAATGGTTTCAGCTGCAAAGCTAAATCGTGCTGAAAACAATGCAAAGTCTTTTGTTCCTTACATGGAGAAAATCCAGGAAGTCGTTGCGTCGATAGCAACTGGAACAAGTGCTAAACACCCAATGCTTCTTTCAAGACCTGTGAAGAAAACAGGATATCTCGTCATTACTTCTGATCGAGGACTTGCAGGACCTTTTAACAGCTCGATTTTGCGTGCCGCTTACCAAACGATTCAATCCCGTCATCAATCTGTTGATGAATACACGGTCATTGTGATTGGTAAAATTGGACGCGACTTCTTTAGAAAGCGCGGTATTCCAGTGATTTCTGAAGTGACAGGGCTTGGAGATGAAGTAGCGTTTGCTGATATTAAGGAATTAGCAAGCAGTACGGTGCAAATGTTCTCTGATGGAGCGTTTGATGAACTTTACATGTTCTACAATCACTTTGTCAGTGCCATTTCACAAGAAGTAACAGAGAAAAAATTATTGCCGCTAACGGACCTTTCCGAGGCGTCATCTAATAAACGTTCCGCATCTTATGAGTTTGAGCCTTCAGAAGAAGAGATTCTTGAAGTTCTCCTTCCTCAATATGCAGAGAGTTTGATTTTCGGTGCGCTTCTTGACAGCAAAGCAAGTGAACATGCTGCAAGGATGACAGCGATGAAGAGTGCAACAGACAATGCAAAAGAATTGATCGACAACCTGACACTCTCTTATAACCGTGCTCGTCAAGCAGCGATTACACAAGAGATTACAGAAATTGTCGGCGGAGCAGCTGCCTTAGAATAGAAATAATTGTCAGGAGGGAATGCAATGAAAACAGGACGCATCAGTCAGATCATGGGACCAGTCGTAGACGTTCGTTTTGAAGACGGTCACTTGCCTGAGATTTATAATGCGATCAAAGTTTCGCATAAAGCGGAAAGCGAAAGTGAAGTTGATATCGACTTAACTTTAGAAGTAGCACTACATTTAGGTGATGATACAGTAAGAACCATCGCAATGGCATCAACAGATGGTGTGAAACGCGGCATGGAAGCTGTAGACCTTGGTTCACCAATATCAGTACCAGTTGGTAACGTGACACTAGGACGTGTATTCAACGTACTTGGAGATAACATCGATTTAGATGAGCCACTTGGTGTGGAAGCTCAAAGAGATCCAATCCACAGACAAGCACCTTCTTTTGATCAACTTTCAACAGAAGTTGAAATTCTTGAAACTGGTATTAAAGTTGTTGACCTTCTCGCTCCTTATATCAAGGGTGGTAAAATCGGTCTCTTCGGTGGAGCCGGTGTAGGTAAAACCGTTCTGATTCAAGAATTGATCAACAACATCGCACAAGAACACGGCGGTATTTCTGTATTCGCTGGTGTTGGAGAGCGTACACGTGAAGGAAACGACCTTTACTATGAAATGAAGGATTCTGGCGTTATCGAAAAAACAGCCATGGTCTTCGGCCAAATGAACGAGCCACCAGGTGCACGTATGCGTGTTGCCCTAACTGGTTTGACAATGGCAGAGCATTTCCGTGATGAACAAGGTCAAGACGTATTGTTCTTCATCGATAACATCTATCGCTTTACACAAGCAGGTTCTGAAGTATCAGCCCTTCTTGGACGTATGCCATCTGCGGTAGGTTATCAGCCGACACTTGCAACAGAGATGGGTCAATTACAAGAGCGTATCACGTCAACAAACGTAGGATCCGTTACCTCGATCCAAGCGATCTATGTACCTGCGGATGACTATACAGATCCAGCTCCAGCTACAACGTTCGCTCACCTTGATGCAACGACAAACCTTGAGCGTAAGCTGACAGAAATGGGGATTTACCCAGCTGTTGATCCACTTGCATCAACATCTCGTGCACTTGCACCTGAGATTGTTGGCGAAGAGCATTATGCAGTTGCGCGTGAAGTTCAGCAGACACTTCAACGCTACAAAGAGCTACAAGATATCATTGCGATTTTAGGTATGGATGAATTATCTGAGGACGATAAGCTTGTGGTACACAGAGCGCGTCGTGTTCAATTCTTCCTATCTCAAAACTTCCACGTAGCAGAGCAGTTTACTGGCCAAAAAGGTTCTTATGTGCCATTGAAAGAAACTGTGAAAGGCTTCCAAGAAATCTTATCTGGTAAATACGATCATCTTCCGGAAGATGCTTTCCGCTTAGTCGGTCGCATTGAAGAAGTGATTGAGAAAGCCAAAGAGATGGGTGTAGAGGCCTAATCTGGTCCTTAGGAGGGTAAAAGCATGAAGACCGTTCAAGTCAATATCGTTACTCCCGACGGCCCAGTGTATCAAGCGGATGTGGAAATGGTCAGTGTAAAAGCAGAAAGCGGCGAGCTTGGTATTTTAGCTGGTCACGTTCCAATGGTTGCTCCGCTAAGAATCGGTGCAGTTCGCTTAAATAATGGTGGTTCAACGGAACTGGTTGCAGTAAGTGGCGGATTTGTTGAAGTTCGTCCTGAAAAGGTAACCATTCTTGCACAGGCTGCGGAAACATCAACACAAGTAGATGTAGAACGTGCCCAATCAGCGAAACAGCGCGCTGAAGAGCATTTGAACCACCCGAATGAAAGTGATGTACGCCGGGCGGAACTCGCATTAAAACGGGCGCTAAACCGTTTAAATGTAGCAGGGAAATAAAATAGAAAATCCTTCTTATCGCTATGATAAGAAGGATTTTTTTGAGATTTACATCAATGATTGATAGATCGTCACATACGGATGAGACGTTTGTTTTTTGAGATATAAGTGCTGACAAAACTGCGTACTATGCCACGTTTTATTGTTTCGGCGCAAACCAAGCGTATATTGATGCGGAGAGTCCATATAAGGCCGCACGACCCAATCTGCATCGGGATGATGTCGAATCACAACCTCTCCCATATACACACTCATCATGGCTTCTAAAGCATCAACGGGCATCTCCCACTCAGCAAAAAGTTGTTGGGTAAACGCATCAAAGTATAAAGCTTCAAGCTGATAGAGACTTTCTTCAGAATAATCCAAAGAAATGTTATGAAAAAGACACAATTGAGTTAATTCTTCTAGCTGTGTCTGTCTATAATCAAAGTAGAATGCAATGGCTTCCCATTCAAGATCAAAAGAGGGAACCAATTCTCCGTACAAATCAACAAAGTGAGGAAAAGAATCTTTCAATCTGTTCAGCTCCTTCCACACGAAGTATATCATCTCCTTTTCATCAGGATAAGAGGGGATTCAGACTAAATATAGCTCTTTTTTCCAAAAGAATCATCTTTCCATTTTTCGCGGATATAATGAAAGGGAGTTTTCCTTTACAGAAATAAATAAAAGGAGGATTCGACTGAATGCAAGACCTCGGACAACAAGCAATTGTGAGTATCATGATCCACCTGTTTTTTATAGCCATCACTTGGTGGGCGTTACTTGCTGTCAATATTGATCCACTCATTAAAAAAGGGAAAGTCGTTCAAGCAAGGTTGCTCATGATCCTTTTGACCATTGCGATTGGATCTGCAGTCAGCAATTTCTTCATTGATTACTTACATTTCTCCAAACAAATCCCTTATATGTTTTAGGAAAAGGTTTGTGATTCAGCATCTTCGGGAACAGACAAAAGGATGGTCTTTGACCACTTTTTTTACGTATGCATTCATCCCTACACGGTAACAATGGTAGTAAGGGGGAATGACAAGTGAGAAAGTGTTTAAAAGGTTGGCCAATGATTGCATTTATTCTATTTTTTGTTCTGATCATTCAAGGTGTTCGTGCGGAAGAATTATCTCCGCTTGACCACATCGCAGAGGGTTTCAAAGAACAGGGAGTACAAGTAGATGGCTGGACACTTCACGCTAAAACAAATGTAGATCTCACATCAAAACAATTTTCAAAAAAAGTGAAACGTTTGAAAGCCGAACTACGACAGTATGAGTGGACCGAAAAAAAAGAGAAACATGTCACCAAAGTCACAGGATTATATCGAAATGAAAAAAATGATACATTTTCTAAAATTATACTCGTGAAGACCGACACAAAATCGAAACAAAAGTCGTATTTATTATATGAGCAAAAAGGTTCTCATCCACTGAATACCTGGAAGCATACATATGATCAGTTCGTCCGTCATGCAAAAAGCATATTACAAGAGAAATTTATGATTTTCACTTGTCTCGATGGTCATGTAAATGGTATGATGAATGTTGTTTTGCAAAAAAAAGCTGAAATGATAGCAAACGAGTTTCAAGCAAAACCAGTTGAGTATCTTGTTGAGTCTAATTTTGTATCGATTTCCGCTTACACGGATAAGTGGGAACAGTTCATTATGACTTCAAATGAAAAAATGAATGTTCAAATCGCCATAAGAAGTTCGGGAATGAACAAAAAACATACGATTACGGTTGGCACACCAATCGTAACGACTGAATATTAATATAGAGAATTTGGGACGCGGAGGGGAAGACCTTGGAAAAAATCATCGTCCGCGGCGGTCGAAAGTTAAACGGCACAGTGAAAGTAGAAGGCGCAAAAAATGCCGTTTTACCAGTTATCGCTGCATCTTTGTTAGCTAGTACAGAAAAAAGCGTAATTTGTGATGTACCTACGCTCTCCGATGTATATACAATTAATGAAGTGTTACGTCATTTAGGAGCAGAAGTACATTTTGAAAATAACGAAGTTTCAGTAGATGCATCTCATGCATTGAAAACTGAAGCTCCGTTTGAGTATGTTCGTAAAATGCGTGCATCCGTGCTCGTGATGGGACCACTTTTAGCGAGAACAGGTCATGCAAGAGTTGCTTTACCTGGTGGCTGTGCGATTGGCTCAAGACCAATTGATCAGCACTTAAAAGGCTTCGAAGCAATGGGAGCAAAAATTCAAGTAGGTAATGGCTTCATTGAAGCTGAAGTAAAGGGCCGATTAAAAGGCGCGAAAATCTATTTGGATTTCCCAAGTGTTGGTGCTACTGAAAACATCATCATGGCAGCAGCATTAGCAGAAGGAACGACGATTCTAGAGAACGTTGCAAAAGAACCTGAAATTGTTGATTTAGCAAACTACATCAATGCCATGGGCGGTAAGGTTCGCGGTGCTGGTACGGGTACAATCAAAATTGAAGGTGTGGAAACACTTCACGGTGCAAAACACAATATCATCCCAGACCGAATTGAAGCGGGTACTTTCATGGTAGCAGCAGCTATTACAGAAGGAAATGTTCTTGTAAAAGGCGCAGTGCCTGAGCACATGACGTCACTTGTGGCGAAAATGGAAGAAATGGGTATTCAGATCATTGAAGAAGAAGAAGGTTTAAGAGTCATTGGACCATCTGAGCTCAAGCCAATCGATCTCAAAACAATGCCGCATCCTGGTTTCCCAACGGATATGCAATCTCAGATGATGGCTTTATTGCTTTGTGCAAATGGCACAAGTATGATCACAGAAACTGTATTTGAGAACCGTTTTATGCATGCAGAAGAATTCCGTCGCATGAATGGTGATATTAAAATTGAGGGTCGCTCTGTGATTATCAATGGGCCTGTTCAACTTCAAGGAGCTGAAGTGGCGGCCACTGATTTAAGAGCAGGAGCAGCACTTGTGCTTGCTGGATTAGTGGCAGAAGGTCATACACGTGTTACTGAATTAAAACACATTGACCGTGGTTATGTGAACTTCCATCAAAAACTTGCAGCAATTGGTGCAGATATCGAAAGAGTCAATGATGAATCAGCAGATGCTACACAAGAACAAGTTGTGTCAGATCTGAATGCTTAATAAAACAGGAATCAGTGTGTCCATGAGGGCATGCTGATTTTTTTTTAGACTCATAGATTATCCAATTCAAAAGCTTATCATTAGTGTATCCAATCACTCAAAATTTTATTCATAAAGACGACCAGTAAAATCAAATCCACATGACCATGAATATTCCGTCCAAGACTTGTCCAATCCATAAAATAAGCTGTCATATTAGCTTGTCCCTGACCATAGGATAAAAGAGATTCAATGACAAATGGAGGCAGCGACATATGAAACCAATGATATGGACAATCGCAGGAATATGCATCATCATTTTAATGATTCCAACTCTACTTGTGTTGCCGACATTCCAAGGGAAGCCGACGGCTAATCAACACATAGCGGCGGAACCAACGGTCAAGCAAGAGGTGAAAGGATCTGTCAAATTGAAGCAATCACCCGTCTCCATACCTGTTTATCGATCAGCTTATCAGCAAGTGGAGAATATCCCCTTAGAAGAGTATGTCATCGGTGTAGTGGCATCTGAAATGCCTGCAGATTTCGAAATAGAAGCACTCAAAGCACAAGCACTCGCCGCTAGAACGTATATCGTCCGGCAAATGATCATCGACAAGACTGTGAAATCTCCAAAAGGGTCTCTTGTCGATGACACCCAAATGTTCCAAGTCTACAAAAATAAGCAGGAGCTTAAGAACATTTGGGGAAAATCGTACAATTGGAAATTAAAGAAAATCACAGACGCCGTGGCTAGCACACAAGGGAAAGTCCTGACATATGACGAAAAACCAATTGATGCCTCTTTCTTCTCAACAAGCAACGGGAAAACCGAAAATGCCGAAGCCTATTGGAAAAATGAAATCCCCTATTTAAAAAGCGTCTCCAGCAAATGGGATGAAAAGTCACCAAAGTTTCAAAACGTCAAATCCATGACGGTTAACGAATTTCAGCAAAAATTAGGTGTGAATCTCACCAATCAACATCAGGTTGGACAAATTGTAGAACGGACGCCAGGCAACCAAGTAGCAAAAGCTGTGATCAACGGCAAAACCTTAACAGGCAGAACCATTCGCGAAGCATTAGGATTGCACTCTGCAGACTTTACGTGGGAGCGAAAAGGTCAACAAATTGTCATTACAACAAAGGGGTATGGCCATGGCGTGGGCATGAGTCAATATGGCGCACATTATATGGCACAATCAGGAAAAAAAGTAGAAAGCATAGTGAAACATTATTACAAAGGGATCGAAATCGAGTCAGCGGATCGCTTTCTCAACACCTACATGGCTAAAAAATAACAACAAAGGTGCCTCTGACATGAGGCATCTTTTTGTCTTTTAAAAAACATTTGAACAGAATGTGTCAAATTAAGACTTAAGACACAGCACAGGAAAACTTAAACATTTATGTCCCGACAAGAACCGATGGCCGATACAATGCCCCTCGAAAGACAGAGAAATCGAGGGAAAAAAAGAAGTGTTAGGCGAAATGTTCTAGATATCTGACAGAATTTTAGTGATTTTGATGAAACAGAAAAAGGGATCGAGTCCTATACCATTCCAAGTCAGAATCTTTTACGATTAAGGTGTCTCAATCAATACATAAGGAGGAAGGACAAAAATGCTTAAAAAAGTTTTTACACTTGTAGCGTTGGCTGTATTGACAGTATCAATGTCAGTCTCTACACCAGTATTTGCAGAAGCGAAAGATTCTAAAAAACATCAGAAGGATGTCAGAGTGACCATCTTGCTTGATGCAAGTGGAAGTATGGCAAGAAAAGTGGATGGAGAACGCAAATTCGACCTTGCGAAACAAGAGGTATTTAAATTTGCCCAGTCACTTCCGGAAAACGCTAAAATCCGTATGAGCTTGTTTGGATCTGAAGGAAACAACAAAAACTCTGGTAAAGCACAATCTTGTGAAGTCATTAGAGGTGTTTACGGCGTACAGCCTTACGAGAAGCAAAGCTTTGAAAACTCGTTAAATGGACTTGGACCAAATGGATGGACACCAATTGCACGCGCTCTTGAAAGTGCAAAGCAAGCAGATGAGCAGCTTCAAAATGGAACAAAACACATCGTATATTTAATCACTGATGGTGAAGAAACTTGTGGCGGAAACCCAGTCAAAGTAGCAAAAGAATTGCATAAATCAAAGGGTTCTACTGTTGTAAATGTGATTGGATTAGACTTTAACGAAGGCTATGAAGGTCAATTAATGCAAGTAGCGAAGGCTGGTAAAGGTCATTACTACCAAGCTAGCACTGGTAAAGAAATGGGTTCTATCTTCACAGCAGAATCATTAAAACTACACGAATAATTTGCTGAAGAAAAGAGAAACGATTGATGGAATGCTTTCGTTTCTCTTTTTCTGTATCACATTGAAAAGGAGTGTTTTGATTCATGAAAAGAAATATCATTTTCACCATTTTAGCAACTCTCGTCTTACTCCTATCGTCACCTGCTCATGCTGTGACGAAAAAAGATCCTGCACACGTGGTGGTATTATTGGACCTTAGCGGAAGTATGGCGCAATCTGTTGAAGGTGAAAAGAAAATTGCGATCGCCAAACGTTCGATTCAAAGCTTTGCAAGTGTGTTATCAGAGGATACGCAAATCATGCTTCGTGTTTTTGGCCATGAAGGCACAAATAAAAATGCAGGGAAAGCCATTTCTTGTGCAAGCTCAGAAGCTGTCTATGGATTTGGAGCATACGAACAAACGACATTTCAAGAAGCATTGAATGTATATAAACCAACGGGTTGGACGCCGCTTGCAAAAGCATTGACTGACACGAAACAAGATTTTGAAGATCATCAAGCTGAAGGAAAAAATATTGTCTATGTTGTCAGCGATGGTAAAGAGACGTGTGGAGGAAGCCCTTCACTAGCAGCAAAAGAGTTACATGAAGAAGGCATTGATACGATCGTCAATATCATTGGTTTTGACGTGAATGAGAAAGAAGAAAAAAGTTTGAAATCTGTTGCGAAAGCCGGTGGTGGTCAATATCAACCAGCCGCAAATTCAGAAGAGTTGAATGACATTCTTCAAAAAGAAGCGAGTGCATTCGGACAATAAAACAATAAAGGTCAGCTGGGGGCAAAACCCCAGCTATTTTTAATTCAACGTGGTTTCAAGTTCATCAATACGTTTCTCGACATAGTGCTGATCTTTTCTTGCATGGAAGGTTTCAGCCTTCTCTAATATGGCCGCCGTATTATATTCTGGAATCTGTGAATAGCTTTCATAAACACCCTTAGGAAGTAACACATTTCCTTCTGGCCAATACACAGCGATATTGCCACGTGTTAACTCTCCAAACTGTGCAACTCCTTGATACGAGCCGAATTGATTAAAAAGAACGACTGGATCTCCTTCTTGTACGAATAGCTCTTTTGCATCGATCTCATTCATTAAGATAGAATGGCGCTTTCCACCGTTAAAGGCATCTTTTTCACTATAGATCATTGAATTGAATTGCTTGCCCCGTCTTGTCGTAATATGAAAATGGCCTTCAGCTTTCCTAAATTGAGGTAGTTGAGCTGGTAGAAGAAGCCCTTTCCCATTTGGCGTTGGACAAATCCCGCCTTCACACAGCCATGCTCCGCCCCATTGAAAAACGTCTCCTTTATGACGCAAATGCTGAATACCATCATATTGTCGATTGGCAATGGCAATCTCACGACGAATATCTTCAGCATTTTCAAAATGAATGAGTGCAGCCTCTTCTGGACGGACTCTTTTCGCAAGATCAATATAAATGTCCCATTCTGCTCTGGCTTCTTCAATACGCGGTCCTTCAATTTCTGGACTGAAATATACCATACGCTCTGTACTCATTGATGTCCCTCCACCAGGCTGTTCATATCTGGTCATGGCAGGGAGGACAATTACTGCCTCTTCTGCATCTACCAATGTCGAGGTGTTCAATATAATGTCTTGATGGACACGGAGCTCAAGTCCGGATAATGCTTTTTCGATCGCTTCCGGATTAGGCATCGTTTCTAAAAAGTTCCCTCCACTAGTAAACAGCATCTTGAGCTTTTGTGGATGTTCTTTTGGAAGAGCCATTTTTTCAAAAGACTGACCAATGGTGTCGCCATGCCATGTAGGCAATTCAAATCCCCAAATCTTCTCGATTCTTTTTATATTTTCTTCATCAAAATCACTACCTGGTAAAACAAATGGATCAGCACCCATTTCTCCTGAGCCCTGTACTCCGCTATGTCCGCGAATTGGCATGACCCCACAATGTTTTCTACCAAGAAAACCACGCAACATGGCAAGGTTTGCGACCTGCGAGATATTATCAGTAGCAAAGCGGTGCTGGGTAAGGCCCATGCTCCAAATAAAAACGCCTGAATTGGCATTGGCAAGTAGTACCGCAAATTCCTTCATTCTTTCTTTTGATAAACCTGAGGATTCTTCTAAGTCGCTCCATTTTAACTCAGAGACATGTTTCTTTAGATCGTTTATGCCAGTCGTGTGTGCTTGAATGAATTCATGATCAAGAGCGGAATGGGGAGCATGGCGCTCCATGTCAAACCAATGTTTAATGACGCCATTCATAAATGCAATATCGCCACCTATATTGACTTGGTAGAAATCATCAGCAATCTTTGTTCCAAACAGAGCACTTTCGGGAATAGAGGGCACCCAGTACTTTTCCATAGCAGGCTCTTTATATGGATTGATCACAATGATTTTGGTTCCTTTCTTTTTTGCTGCATACATGTATTTGGTGGAAACAGGCTGATTGTTTGCTGCGACAGAGCCCCAAAAAACCAACACATCAGTTCCGATCCAATCACTATAGTTGCAACTAGAAGCCCCGATTCCAAGAGAGCGTTTCAGAGCGGTTTTGCTAGGCGAATGGCAAATACGAGAAGCATTATCGATATGATTTGTTCCGATAAAACGTGCAGCTTTTGCAGCAGTATAATACACCTCATTCGTGATGCCTCTTGCTGTTAAGTAAAAAGCAAGCTGTCGTTTATCAATTGATTGGATTTTCGTAGCGATTTGATCTAATGCATCATCCCAAGAAATACGAGTAAAGGCATTCTCCCCTTTTTTTCGGATGAGTGGATAGGGAATACGTCCAAGCTTTCGCAGTGAGGAACTATCCATTTTTTTTAACAGATCAATATCTTGGAACCACTTCGGATCAATAGCTGGCATTGTATTCAGACGAAGTACATTTAGTCTTGTTGTACAAATATGAGGGCCAGCAAGTGTCTGATCGTATAAACCTGACACGCCAAGTGCACAGCCATCACATACACCTTGAGTTAAAATGCGGTACGCATATGGAAGATTATCTTTGTTTTCCCAGGCGACTTTCATCGTATCTCTGATATGTTTAGGTTTCACTTTTCCAAGTCCCATAGGAGCAAAAGAGGCCCACAACTTAGGTGAGGGTTTTTTATTGAGTTTCATTGGCCCCGTATGTTTTGTTTTCCCCATGATATCATCACCCTCCTAATACTTTGTAAAGCGTTTTCATATACCTAATCATTACCTCTGATGGTGATTCTGTCAAATTCAATTTAAGTACGTGCAGTGACGGATAGGTCAGCAGTCACTTTTGATTGTTTAAGCTGCTCGATATCTTTTCGGATGAGAAGAGATATGATCAGGGCGATAAAAAATAAGCCGGAGAATACTAAGAGACTTTGTGTGTAGTTGCCTGTTATATCCCGAATAAAGGATGAAAATAACGGTCCAGCTAAACCGGCAGCAGCCCAAGCAGTGAGAATATAACCATGTATTGCACCAAGTTGCTTTGTACCAAATAAATCTCCAATATAAGCCGGAATAGAAGCGAACCCTCCACCATAGCACGTATAAATGACAGCCATCACAATTGAGAAAATGAGCGGATCTTTTATGTAGGGAAGTAAAGGAAAAGCAATGAGCTGTATACTAAAGAAAATCGTATATGTATTGGGTCTCCCTATATAATCTGAGAAGGACGCCCAGCCGATCCGTCCTAATCCATTAAAAGCACCTAAAATACCTACAAGAGTAGCAGCAGCACCTGCAGTGAATCCAACACTCTCTTGAGACAGTGGTGATGCCACTGAAATGATCGCAATTCCGCAAGTGATATTAATAAAGAGCATCAACCACAAGTAATAAAATCGCCGCGTTTTGATGGCCTCATTTGCTGTAAGTTGTGACAAATCCTGAGGGACTTTTCTTTGTTTTGTGTTTAAATCAAAGTGTTTGACGTCATCTGGTGTTGGTGTTGATAAATAAAGAGATGAGACAACCATGATGATAAAATAGATGATGCCGAGGATGTAAAACGTATTTGCAATATCAACTTTTTCGATAAGAAATTGGATGATCGGGCTGCAAATGAGAGATGCAAATCCAAAGCCCATAATTGCTAAACCAGTTGCCAGACCTCTTCTATCTGGAAACCATTTGACTAATGTTGACACTGGCGCAATATAGCCTACACCTAATCCTATGCCAGCGAGTACACCATAAAATAAATAGAGCAAAGGTAAAGAAGACATGTGGACAGCGAACCCTGACCCAGTCATTCCAATTCCGAAGAAACAAGCGGCAAAAAGCCCAGATGCTCTTGGTCCAAATTTTTCAACAAAATGTCCCATGAAAGCAGCAGATAAGCCTAGAAATAGAATGGCGATACTAAAGGTAAAACTAATTTCAGTCAGTGACCATTGATAAGCTTGATGTAAAGGGTTCGTGAAAACACTCCAAGCATAAACAGATCCAATGGATAAATGAATCCCTACAGCACTTGTGGCGATGAGCCAACGATTTTTGGATGTATTCATTGTGTTCCTCCCATATGATACAATCGGAAATTTTGATAAGATAGAAATATGTTACATTTTTATGACTTTTTAAAATAATATCACAATTTGGTTGGTTCAGTATCAACTAATTTGTGTGAAAGGAAGAATTTAAGATGAATCCTTCTGTTAAAAAGAAACGAGTGATTCACCAATACCGATCAGGGAAATTGAATTGTACAACAGATGTGGTTGTAGAAGAGTTTCCTTTGACTGTCATGGTGAATGGAGAAGAGTTTGTGACCCTCGTTTGTTCGCCGGAGCATTTGAAAGAGTTGGTTATCGGGTTTTTAGCTTCAGAAGGAGTGATTCGATTTGAAAATGAGATTAAAAGGTTTACAATAGATGAAAGTATGGGGTTTGCCTATGTCGATTTAATTCTTCCAAACCGTTTTCAATCCTCTGATTTTACAAAAAGGGTGATTGGATCTTGCTGCGGTAAAGGGCGACATTTCTATTTTCTCCAAGACGTGAAGACAGCGAAAACAGCCATTGATAAAATCAGTATAACGGCGGAAACATGTCTTCATTTCATGAATTGTTTACAAAATGAAAGTGAGTTATTTCAACATACAGGTGGTGTGCATAATGCTGGACTGTGTGACACAGAAAAGCTATTCATCACTAGAACTGATATAGGAAGACATAATGCCTTGGACAAGATCTATGGGTATTGTTTACTTCACCAAATTCCGCTTAGAGATAAAATCCTTGTGTTTAGCGGTCGGGTATCATCGGAGGTTCTGTTAAAGGCAGCAAAACTAGGTGTATCTATTGTGATATCAAAGTCTGCACCTACTGAACTAGCACTTGAAATGGCAGAAGAGTTAAATATCACAACAGTAGGATTCGTAAGAGGTGAATCGTTTAATATCTATACTCACCACCACCGCATTAGAGAATAGGAGGCAAAGAATGGTCAGTATATTAGATAAAAAGAATCGGCCATTACGCGATTTAAGAATATCCGTAACAGATCGCTGTAACTTCAGATGTACTTACTGTATGCCTGCTGACATCTTTGGCCCCAATTATCCTTTTTTGAATAAAGAAGAACTGTTAAGTTTTGAAGAAATTGAACGACTTGCTACACTCTTTGCAAAAGACTTGGGCGTAGTGAAATTACGGATTACGGGTGGAGAGCCATTAATGCGTAAGGACTTGCCTATTTTAATAGAAAAGCTTGCGAAAATTCCAGGTATTGAAGATATCGCCATGACGACCAATGGCACTCTTTTACCTTTATATGCAGACAAGCTAAAGAAAGCAGGTCTTCGGCGAGTTACGATAAGTCTGGATTCATTAGACTCAAACCGTTTTAAACAAATGAATGGCAGACAAATTTCCATCCAAAAAGTATTTGATGGGATTGAAGCAGCCAAACAGGCTGGTCTAGCAATTAAGATAAATATGGTTGTCCAAAAAGGTGTGAACGAACAGGATATCCTTCCTATGGCCGCCTATTTCAAAGAACAAGGACATATTCTTAGGTTCATTGAATTTATGGATGTTGGCAATACGAATAAATGGAACCTAGAACATGTGGTAACAAAAAAAGAAATCATTGATCGCATTCATTCGGTCTATCCGATTAAACCAACACCACCTCGATATGCAGGCGAAGTAGCTAATCGCTATTATTATGAAGATGGTTCAGGAGAGATCGGTATTATTTCTTCTGTATCAGATGCTTTTTGTGGAGCATGTAATAGAGCAAGACTATCCGCACGAGGAGAACTATTCACTTGTCTTTTCGCATCCTCTGGCTTTGATCTGAAAGGTATCCTTCGTTCGACAGAACATGATGAAGATATAACAAAGTTACTGAAAGAATTATGGTCAAATAGGCTTGATCAATATTCAGCGGAGAGAGAGAAAAAGAAAGATCAGAAAAAAGTAGAGATGTCTTACATCGGTGGTTAGTGCCCACAATATATCATGATCATTCAGTGTTGGAAAGACGAAAAAATACCATTATCATTCAGGAAAATCTCTTTTTTGAAAACCGAATGATTGCCACTATAAACGCATCACAACAAGAAAAACAGCAGAAACCCTGCTGTTTTTAAAATGCTCTCTTTTGCTTTAAAAAACTTAATAGAAGGCATGGAAATGAGATTTTAGCCATATTACGCAGCTTTACTTTTACAAATGCTGTGATATGATCAAATCAATCTTTTACCAGCTTGCTTTTTTCACACCTGGCACTTGGCCTTTGTAGGCAAGCTCGCGAAATGCAATCCTAGATAATCTAAACTTCCTTAAATACCCTCTAGGCCGACCTGTTAATTCACAACGGTTATTTAAACGAGTAGGTGAAGAATCTCTGGGTAATTTCTTTAATGCTTCATAGTCACCTGTTTCTTTCAATCTTTTCCTTAGTTCTGCATATTTAAAAACAAGCTGTTGTCGCTTCTTTTCTTTTGCCAACTTTGATTTTTTGGCCATGACAATCCTCCTGCTGAATTGCTTATTTCAACATTGTTGGTAAGTTTACTGCCGCTTTTTAGGTGCTACACTACAAGCAATACCTTTGTGCATAATGAATACCTAAGTATCAAAAAGTAATCATTACGATTTAAATTCCGGAAAAATTACTTTGTTTCTCTATGAAGGGTATATTTCTTCAAACGAGGTGAATACTTTTTCAACTCCAAACGGTCTGGGTTTGTTCGTTTATTTTTTGTTGTGATGTAGTTTCTGTCACCTGTTTCTGTGCAGGCTAGAGTAATTTTTACACGCATTTGTCACGTTGACCTCCTTTAATTCGAAATCATTACGATTTATATTTTAATGAGATATAATCTTATTGTCAAGCTTGTAGCATCAGGGGCTAAAAGGAAAAGGGGGGTATCGCAGATGCAACTGATACCCCGATACTTTTAATAAAAATCACCGAGTTCTTCTTCTTCATAGTATTCAACTTCGTAATCATTTGGCTCATCTTCAAAAAGGGCAATGCTGCCGAAAAGAATAAAAGCCATGATGATTGCGATAAATGATACGATGATTGCGCCTATACTAGATATGGCGAATAGCGCTTGCATTTTCATCATTTTGGCATATTGATCTAATAAATCTTCATATGAAGTGTCAGGTTCTTGAATCAATTGTTCAGCTGCTTTCACAGACTTTTGTCCATAAATGCCCATCATGATCAGAAAAACCCCGAGAGCAGCAGGTAGGACAAGCCAAAATCCCACAAGGATAGAAAATCCTCCTGAAATATAAAGGAATATGCTACCGACTCTTCCCCACTTTATCATTGAATGAAGAGATTGGATCATTTTCTCAGTTTGTTGCAACAATGTTCACTCCTTTATGCATTCACTTCTCTATCTTACTTGAGCATGTAGTACTTAGGAAGAGTGAATAGTAAAAGTTTAAGTGATTTTTATCTATTGATGTATGATATATACAATATTTCAAAAAAGAACCAATCAAATCATGTAATCAGGAACTCTCGTAGTAAAGCAACTTGTGTATATCAAGCTGTTTTCGATTTATCTAAAACATGAACCTGTACGGGCAAAAAGTTGTTCTTCCATCCTCATTTAAAAATAGCCTGTTTTCAACATCTATTACATCTGCCATAAAAAAGCGTCCCCATTTCAAGAGACGCTTCTGGTTACAATTCTTTTCCTAATATTTCTAAATCATAGCGGTTACCATCCATTTCTGCAATACGTGGCAAGTGGCCCCAGGTTTCAAATCCGTGCTTTTTAAATAGTCGAATACTGGCTTTATTGTGACCGAAAATAAAGGCAAGCAATGTTCGTATACCTAATGAGGGAGCTAGTTCGATGGCTTCTTGTAAAAAAAGAGATCCTAACCCTTTTCCGCGGTAATGTTGATTTAAGTATATACTCATTTCTACGGTTCCGTTGTATGCAGGTCTACCGTAAAACGTTTCAAAGCTGAGCCAGCCATAGATGTTGCCTTCATCATCTGTTTTCACGTAAAGAGGTCGGTTCTCTGAATGATTCAAAAACCAATCTCGTCGGTCTTCAACTGTGACAGGTTTTGTGTCGGCTGTAACTTCTCTTGATGCAATCGTTGAATTGTAGATCTCGACGATCGCTTTGAGATCAGCTTCTGTTGCAATGCGGTTGAAAGTGTTCAATATAAAGTCCTCCATCTTTTTTCACTTATCATACATATTTTTGGGGGGATGACGCAAAATAAAAAGAAAAATCATTTCTTGTGTATATATTTTCTGAAAAGTGTTCAGAATGTTGCTGAGGTGATGAAAAATGAGAGAGGAAGAAAAGAAACGTACTTCCAAAATCACAAAAATTCAGCAATTTTTCCGTAAGCGTTGGGTATTCCCTGCTATTTACTTAGTCAGCGCAGCGGTCGTGTTAACAGCAGTTCTTTGGTACCAAGCGGTATCAAAAGATGTGAAAGACCAACTATCTGATGGAAATCAAACAGGACAAGAACAGCGTGATGATGCCGTTGAAGTTGGAAAGCCAATTGAAAATGTTGCGATGCCAGTCCAGAATTCTGATAATGTCTCTGTCGTGAAAAAGTTCTATGAAGCAGATGCTGATCAAAAAGAAAAAGAAGCAGCACTAGTAAACTATAATAACACCTATACCTTAAGCAAAGGTATTGATCTTGCAGATAAAGATGGAAAAGTGTTTGATGTGACAGCTGCTCTTAGTGGAACTGTTGTTCAAGCAAAAAAAGATCCTGTTCTTGGTCATGTCGTTGAAATTGAACATGAAGATGGATTGACGACTGTTTATCAATCATTGTCTCAAGTGAGTGTCAAAGAAGGCGATGAAGTGAAGCAAAATGATGTCATCGGTGCTTCTGGTAAAAATCTTTATGGTGCAGAAAGTGGTAACCATGTGCATTTTGAAATTCGAATGGAAGGTTTAGCGCTTAATCCGCTTAGCTTCATTGATAAGCCTGTTTCTACAATTGAAAAAGCAGCGCAAGAAGTGACAGAAGAAGCGAAAGAACCTGCAAAACAACCTGCCCAGCCAAAAGCTGACGAAAAAATGAAAGAGCCTGCTACCGAAGATAAGGAGAAGGGTTCAACTGAAGAGAAATCTGATGAGAAGGGGAAATCCTCTGATCAAGAAAAATCTTCAGATTCATCTAAAGACAGCAGTCAATCTGATGAAACAAAACAATCTTAATCACTTGAAAAACCTCTGAGTATTCATATCAGAGGTTTTTTTCTATTTCTTCATTAATGGGTGAAGAAATGACGACGAAAATGTAAGAGTGTGTTCCTTATAAAATGGAGCTGAGAAACAGTTTGGTCCGTTCTTCTTGCGGGGCATCGAATAATTCAGATGGTGTGCCTTCTTCGACGATGCGTCCTTCATGCATATACACGACTCGGTCGGCGACTTCTTTAGCGAAGCCCATTTCATGTGTGACAATGACCATCGTCATCCCTTCTTTTGCGAGACTTTTCATTGTTTGTAGCACCTCGCCTACAAGCTCTGGGTCTAGAGCGGAAGTCGGTTCGTCAAATAACATCACATCTGGTTTCATTGCGAGAGAACGGGCAATGGCGACACGTTGCTTTTGGCCGCCTGATAATTTGGAAGGGTACACTTTTGCTTTATCCGCTAGGCCAACTTTTTCTAATAAGATTTTGGCTTCATCTATGGCTTGCGCTTTCTTTGTTTTCTTGACCATCACCGGCGCTTCGATGATGTTTTCAAGGGCGGTTTTGTGCGGAAAGAGATTGAAATGTTGAAAGACCATGCCTATTTTTTGTCTCATGTCGTTTAATTGGTCGCGTTTCGGATGAACCGGATTGCCGTCGATGATGATGTCTCCATCATTTTTCATTTCTAAAAAGTTCATGCAGCGTAGTAATGTGCTTTTTCCTGAACCGCTTGCTCCAATTAAGACAACGACATCATTTTCATAGACGGTTAGGTCAATATCTTTTAAGACATGTAAATCACCGAAGTATTTGTTGACTTTTTTTAGACGAATGATTTCTTTTGATTCTGCCATGCTACTCCTCCTATTGGTCACTCACTGCGAGTTTTTTCTCAAAGGTTTGCACAACAAATGTTAAGAGTAGGACGAGAACTAAATAGTACACTGCTACAACGAGTAAATACGTCATATTGTCAAAGCTGTTGGAGCCTTGGGTGGTGGCGACGTTAAATAATTCATTGACACTGATAAAAGCGGCAAGTGATGAGTCTTTTAAGCCAATAATAAATTGATTGCCAAGAGGGGGAAGGGCGCGTCGCATGGCTTGTGGGAGAATGATTCGTCTCATTGTTAAAAAGCGCCCCATTCCGAGGGAACGTCCGGCTTCTTTTTGGCCTGGGTCGATGGATTGGATGGCACCTCGGAATATTTCTGCGATGTAGGCGCCATTGTGGAAAGCAAGTGCGATAGATGCTGCCCAAAAGTCAGGGATATTCAATTCCGTGAGACCAAAATATAAGATGAAGATTTGAACAATGAGGGGTGTTCCCCGCACGAGAAAGATATAGGCATTGGCGATATAGCCGAAAACTGTCACTCTGGATATTTTCAGTAAAGCAAAGAAAAGTCCGATGATCATCCCGATCAAGATGCTGATCACCGTTAGTTGTAATGTCAGGAGCATTCCTTCTAAAAAGACGCCTCTAGACGCGATAAGCGTTTGAAAAAAGTGGGCTAGACTAGGCAAATTGATCATCTCCATTTGAAGAAAGTGCGCCTAGAACAGGCGCACAATCGAGTTTTAATCTGGTTTGATCGTAATATCTTCGTTGAAGTACTTCTCGCTAATTTGTCGTAATGTTCCGTCTTTTCTTAGTGCATCAATGGCACTGTTAATCTCATTTATGAGTTGTTCATTATCTTTTGAAACAGCGATTGCTTGCTCACTTTGGCCAAGTCGTTCCTGTGCTTCGATTTTTAGCTTCTTTTTCATGGCTTCGGCCCCTGTGGCAAAATCGGTGACAACGGCATCGTGTTTTCCTTTGGCTAATGCTTCTAAGGCAACCACATCACTATCGTAATACTTTGGTTCCTGTCCACTGTGTTTCTTTGCAATATGCGCGTAGGATGAACCTTTTGAGACAGCGATTTCTTTGTCTTTTAGGTCTTCTGCCCTTTGAATATCTGCCCCTGGTCTTGTGAAAATTTGTGGACC
The DNA here is from genome assembly GCF_047229225.1 of Bacillus sp. 179-C3.3 HS. Taxonomy (NCBI): domain Bacteria; kingdom Bacillati; phylum Bacillota; class Bacilli; order Caryophanales; family Bacillaceae; genus Bacillus; species Bacillus sp. 179-C3.3 HS. The sequence continues at coordinate 263,643 of NZ_JBFEFT010000001.1, forward strand.
AGAGTAGTAGTAGGGCTTAGAAAAAAGAACTTGTTTTTTGCGTTCCTCATTGATGGTATGACTCGCAACGGCGGCATCAAATTTTCCTGCCTTTACCCCTTCGACAATGCCAGCGAATTTGTATTTTTTCTGTATAGGCTCTAAGCCTAGTTTGTCACTAATGGCATATCCTACGTCAATATCAAAGCCGGACATTTGATTACCATCCATGTAGCTGAATGGATGAAATTCGCCTGATGCTGCGAAAATAAATTGACCATCCTCCAAAATGGGGGACCCTTTCGCTGTAGAATTACGTTTATCTCCGTTCCCATTTGTTTCGTTTGAACCACACGAAGACAGAAGTAATACTGCAACTGAGAAAAGGGCTGGGATCCAAAACCGTCTTTTTTTATGAATGATGTCTCTCCTCCTTTTTAGCCAGTCTCCTAATCAGAAGATAGTAGGCTGTTGAATATGTGTGCATCGTACCATTTGTTCCTCTTATTCTCAATTTTATGTGTGTTTTTCCAACACTTTCTTTTAAAATGTATGCCTTGCTTATCCAAGAGAGAACTGTCCTTTCGTTTAAATCGAAGAGGATAAAAAAGGAAAGTGGATCTCATAATAAGAGGAGCACATTTGGTGAGGGGGTTGGTCTATGAATGGCGCAACGAATAATCGAAAAGTCTTTCTCACTGCTATCGCATTTGGAACGATGTTAAATCCATTGAATTCTTCTATGATGTCTTTGGCTTTGCATCATATTCAGCATGAGTTCGGTTTGTCGTTTACGACGGCTTCTTGGCTCATCTCGACTTTCTACTTAGCGAGTGCGGTCACGCAACCGATGAGTGGTCGAATGGGAGATCATGTGGTGAGTCGTAGAACATTGTTTTTATTCGGATTGGTGCTTGTGGCTATTTCGGCCATATGTGCGCCTTTTGCACAGGCGTTTGCAGTGTTAATTGTCATTCGGGTGATGCAAGCCATTGGCAGTAGTGCCATCTATCCATCTGGTGTTGGGCTTATTCGAGATCATATGAAGGAACGGCAAGCGTCTGCTTTAGCCGTGCTATCGATCTTTGCTTCTGCAATGACCGCACTTGGTCCAACGGTTGGCGGATTTCTTATGATCGTTGGCGGCTGGCCGGCGATTTTTTTAGTGAATCTTCCCTTTATTCTGATCAGTTATGTTCTTGGACATGCTTTATTCCCAAAGGAGCAGAAGAAAGAGAGACTTCGTTTTGGCGAAACAATGCGAAAGCTCGATTTACCAGGGATGCTCCTGTTTACAGCGACGATTGTGCTGCTGCTTTCGTTTTTATTGTCACTTGCTGAAGGCGTTCAATATGTACAAGCAGTTCTCTGTCTTATCAGTGCAGGTGCTTTTATTTGGTGGGAGTATCAGGTGGATGACCCGTTTATTCAAATTCGAATGTTTCGAAAAGAGAAGCGGCTGTCACTTGTATATGTGCAATTTATCATTCTGAATCTGTTTTTCTATTGTCTCTTTTTTGGTCTGCCTAGTTATTTTCAAGATGAATTAGGCTGGCGTGTTGAAATGACGGGGCTTTTTATGCTGTGCATGTCTGGGATCAGCATCATTGTTTCGCCGCTGACAGGGAAGTGGGTGGATCAAGGAGATGAGCGCCATCCGATTTTGGCAAGCACTGTGTTGATGCTAGCTGGTTCGTCAGCCCTTTCCTTCTTTTTTATTCCTGCGCCGTTATGGGGAAAAGGCGTCACCCTTTCATTGCTTGGACTCAGTTACGGTGTGGGAAATGTTGCCCTTCAAGCCGCGATGTTAAAGGCAAGTCCACAGCAAATGATTGGCACAACCTCAGGGCTTTTTCAAACATGCCGCTATCTTGGTTCTATTCTGTCATCAGCTGTACTAGGGATGCTGTTTGGAGATGAAATAGCCGGTGCTCACTTTGAGCGTTTAGGCTGGATATTGATCTTCATTTCTCTGATTGGCATTGGAGTGAGTTTCTATTTTTCAAGTATCGTCATAAAAGAAAAAGCGATGTGATAAAGCGGAAGAAGAATTCCTCTTTATCACAAATCGCTTAATCGTTTGAAAAGTGATCGTTCTGATCCTTTGTTTTCTTTTTCAATATGTTCCCGATGAGCGTCTCATAAAATGACACGATGCGGTCAATGGGAGAGTCGAAAAACGTCCATAATCGATTCATCATAAAAACAACCACAATGGACACGATCAAGCTACCTAATACATCAAATGGATAATGATGACCAACCCAAATGCGGGATATACCTGTGAGTAAGCCGAAGACGAGTAAAATGTTGCCAAGTTTTTTATGACGGGATCTAATGGCTAGTGATAGTGCCAGTGCACCGGTTGTATGGTCACTTGGAAAGGAGGCGTCTGCTGAATGTGGGATCAGTGTGTCGACTTTATGTGCGACAAACGGACGTTCTTCATAATAAAACAGTGTAATGGCAAAATTCACGATAAGTGCCACGATGCCTGTTACACCGGAGAAGAAGATATGCTTCTTGAAATTGTGATTACCTAAAAGCCAACAAATCAATAAGACAAGGGCATACACGAGAATGGCTTTCTTCGTAATGAAAATCATGGCTTGATCTAAAACATCAGAATGATGAGCCAGCCCGTGTATGACTTGGAACAAATCGTAATTCAAATCATCACCTATACTTTCGCTACATGCTGTTTTTTTCAAATGAGTCTGTACTTTTCAATTGAAGCAACAACTATTTTAGCATGTTTCAGGTGAAGTTTAAAACAGTACCCTAGTCGCAAAGACCTTTTACGCTTTTGCTTCTTGGGGTTTTCGTTCACTCCAATAAAAGACGCCCATACTTAGTAAGACGACGATGCCTGCAATGAGATACACATTCGAGAAGTCTGTGAAGCCGACAAGGATTCCGAAGACAAATGAACCAGCAGCGATCCCAGTATCATACAATGTGAAAAATGTAGCCGTCGCATAACCTGTTCGGTGCGCTGGCGAGTACTGTATAGCAAGTGTTTGAAGGCAAGGCACCAAAGAACCATAGCCAAGTCCGATGACAGCGCCTGATAAAAGTAGCATTGTGGCTGAATGTGTGATTGTGAGCATCCATAAACCGATCGCAAATAGGGCAATTGAAGGATAGATCACAATGTTTGGTCCTACTCGGTCAAACAGTCTGCCAGTGAATGGACGTGACCCAAGCATGGCTGCTGCAAACACGATGAAGAAATAACTGCTCGCATCCATTAGATGAAGAGAGTTGGCATAGACTGAAATGAATGAAATGATTGGCGAATAACAGAAGGAAATGATGATACCGACTGCCGCTGTTTTTAACGCCCCTTTTTCAATCAGGTGAGAGAACGAGAATCGGAACACGGCACTTCCACCATTCTCTGTCTCAGGTTGTCTAATCAACATCGTAAAAATCGCGCCGATGGTGACGATGATGGAAAATAGAAGAAATAACGAATGAAAGCCTACCTTTCCTATTTGATTCAACGCGATAAATGGACCAATGACAATCGCGAGGTTCATTGACATCACGAAATACCCTAACCCTTCTCCGCGTTTCTTTTTTGGAATCATATCCGCAGCAATGGCACTTGCGACGGTTGTCAAAAGACTAAAGAAGATCCCTTGTACAAAACGCAATAGCAATAGCGGTTGGAATTGATCAATCGGAATGTATAAATATGTGAGTAAAGCAAAGCCAATTGAGGACAAAATCGCCATGCGTTTTTTGCCAAATTTCTCAATGATCGCTCCAGAAAACGGTCTAGTTACAATGGCAGATAATAAAAAGACGGTCACAAGGAGCCCGCCCTGTGATTCTGTTCCATTTAGTTCATCCATCGTGTAAATGGGCAACAATGTCAAAAGGGCATAAAAAGAGGTGAATGTAAATAAGTTCACCAAGACAATCATGATAAAATCTTTCGTCCAAATGCGTTCGTTCATGGTGTAAGTCACTTCCTATTCAATTGATAATTTGTGTAAAAGTGTATGAAGGAGTTGTTTTTCTTCGTAGGTAAATTCTGAAAGACATTCTTCTTCGTATTGTTCCATCGTGCGTTTGATGTCTTCTAAGATAGCCTTCGTCTCATCTGTCATCACGATGAGGTTTTCCCGTTTATCTTTTCCTTGTACACGTTTGACCCAGCCGTTCGCTTCTAGCCGAGTAACGGTTCGGGTAATGGTTGGGGCTTCGACATTTAAATATGTCCAAATGTCTTTTTGTGTTGTCGGACCAAAAGTATCCAAACAAAAAAGTACCGTCCACTGGGACATGTACAAGTCATAAGGAGCAAGCGCTTCGTTTGCCTTTTTAGAAAGCAGCCGTGCGCGTTGATGAATTTGATGTAAACACGCTCTGTTTAAAGTATCCATATGCACACCTTCGTTAAATATTTATCTAGGTAAATAATTTGATGTTTTTTATTTTACGCCTTCTGCACAAGCTTGTAAAGTGGAAATCTTCGTCACCCGAAATGAATTTGTGTTTTGCTTTTCTGATAAATCCCTTGTCCCATCTCATTTTTAGCATAATCCCTAAGCAATGCTAATACACTGTTACAAACCTGACAAAGAGAGTGTTTGAGGTGAGGGATCGTGTTTGGCATTTACTACCTAATGGATGAGAAATTACAACGAACAAGCGCCGCTGTTAATGGATAGTCTTCATACGGATCTCATTTCATACTTCTCACATCCATTTTAGGGAGGTCGAGTGGTGTGCACGATTACATCAAAGAGCGAACAATCAAGATAGGAAAGTACATCGTGGAGACAAAGAAAACCGTTCGTGTCATTGCGAAAGAATTTGGAGTCTCTAAAAGTACTGTACACAAGGATCTAACAGAAAGACTGCCAGAAATTAATCCAGATCTGGCTAATGAAGTAAAGGAGATACTGGATTATCATAAATCAATCCGCCACCTGCGAGGAGGAGAAGCCACTAAATTAAAATACAAAAAAGAAGAAATTTTAGAAGGCGAGCCTGTGAAACAGTAAGTGTAGTTCTTTGTTCATAAACATGATATATATATCTTCCTCATATCGGTCGTTTCTAACCACAATTTTTGTAAAGACTTTTGTAAAGAAATATCTTTTTTTTATCAAATTATGATAGAATATATAATTAGGGCAGAATGTGGCGTTTGCTATGGAAACAGATTTTCAAGGAGGATATATATAGATGTTTGCTAGGGATATTGGAATTGATCTTGGTACTGCCAATGTACTGATACATGTTAAAGGAAAAGGAATTGTGTTAAATGAACCATCTGTTGTAGCGCTTGACAAAAACAGCGGGAAAGTACTAGCTGTTGGAGAAGAGGCTAGACGCATGGTTGGACGTACGCCTGGGAATATTGTTGCGATTCGTCCATTAAAAGATGGCGTAATTGCTGACTTTGAAGTAACGGAAGCAATGCTAAAGCATTTTATCAACAAATTAAATGTAAAAGGGCTGTTCTCTAAGCCTCGTATGCTCATCTGCTGTCCGACAAACATTACATCTGTTGAACAGAAAGCGATCAAAGAAGCTGCAGAAAAAAGCGGCGGAAAGCATGTATTTTTAGAAGAAGAACCAAAAGTAGCAGCAATTGGTGCTGGTATGGACATTTTTCAGCCAAGTGGAAACATGGTCGTAGATATTGGAGGCGGAACGACGGATATCGCTGTCATCTCTATGGGTGACATTGTAACCGCCTCTTCTATCAAAATGGCTGGAGATAACTTTGATTTAGAAATTCTAAATTACATTAAAAAAGAGTACAAGCTGTTGATCGGTGAACGTACAGCAGAGGATATTAAAATCCAAGTTGCAACGGTATTCCCAGACGCACGTCACGAAGAGATCTCGATTCGTGGACGAGATATGGTGACAGGATTACCAAGAACGATCAATGTCACAAGTAAAGAAGTAGAACAAGCATTACGTGAACCAGTATCTACGATTGTTCAGGCAGCGAAGCAAGTTCTTGAGAGAACACCTCCTGAATTATCAGCTGATATTATTGACCGTGGTGTTATCATCACAGGTGGCGGAGCCCTTCTCAACGGGCTTGACCAATTGCTTGCAGAAGAGCTAAAAGTACCAGTTTTTGTTGCTGAAAATCCAATGGATTGTGTAGCGGTTGGTACTGGCGTGATGCTAGATAATATGGACAAATTGCCTAAGCGTAAACTAAGCTAATGATCACCCTCATTCTTTTGAAAAGAATGAGGGATTTTTATTAAAGAAGCCGAAAAAGAAGCCGATATAAACCTTAGAAGATTGTGTCCCAATTGTTTTATGTCATGTGAAAGAAACATAATGAGGTGAAGTACGTGTTAAAAGGACTATACACCGCAACTTCTGCCATGATCGCCCAGGAGCGACGGACAGAAATGCTTTCAAATAATATAGCAAATGCAAATACACCAGGTTATAAAGCTGATGAAGGAGCGATGCGTGCGTTTCCAGAAATGCTGCTAAATCGTATGGAATCAGGACGTTTCCAAACATCATCAGGCAGAGGCTTTAATGTCCCTCAGCAAACGGCAATCGGTGGGATTAATACTGGTGCCTATATGCAAGAGCTGATCCCACAATTTACACAAGGAACGTTAAAAACAACGGATCAAACAACAGATGTTGCATTGATTGAAAATAACGTGCCGATCAACCCAGAAACGAACCAAAAATCAGCGTTGTTTTATGCCGTCAATACACCAGAAGGCGTCCGTTATTCAAAGAGTAGTTCCTTTACGTTAAATGAACAAAATCAGCTGACGATCAATGGTCGCGTTCTCCTATCAGTGACTGGTCAACCCATTACTGTTCAAAGTGAAAACTTCAAAGTGAACGCAGATGGAACGGTGACTGAAAATGGACAAAACCTCGGACAAATTGATGTGCGAGTCGCGATGGATACACGAAACTTGGCACGTGAAGGAAATGATTTATACCGTACAGTAGATAATCAGGATCTTCCGAGTGCAGTGAATAACGGTCAAATGACGTATACGTTAAGTCAAGGCGTCTCCGAGCTATCGAACGTAGATGTTACCAAATCATATACCGAAATGACAACGGCCTATCGTGCATTTGAAACGAATCAAAAAGTGATTCAGGCCTATGATAAAAGCTTAGAAAAAGCAGTCAATGAGATTGGAAGAGTGTACTAATCGAGAAAAGAAAGGAGGATCCACATGCTTAGATCCATGATCAATGCAGCGGTGTCGATGAACGAGGTACAAAAGCAACTTGATATCATTAGTAATAACATCGCCAACAGTGAAACAACAGGGTATCGCTCGAAAAATACCCGTTTCTCAGAGCTAGTCAGGCAGCAGTTTAATCAAGTAGATGAACGGAATGATCAGGTGGCAAACAGTCGTCTGACACCTGATGGACTTAGACTTGGAACGGGTGCGGTCGTAAATGCTTCCATCAATTCATTGCAAGGTACGATCAAACAGACTGGGCGGGACCTTGATGTTGCGTTTACAGCGCCATCACAGTACTTGCAGGTCAATGCTGGTGGAAATATTCGTTATACAAGAAGCGGCTCTCTTTATTTACAACCAGGAAATAACCGTAACGAAGTCCAGCTTGTCACGAGTGAAGGGTATCCGATTCTAGATGAAAACGGAAACCAAATTGTCCTGAATGCCAATTTCCGTGATATTTCAATTGATAAAAACGGAAGGCTTACCGCTATTTCAAGAGACAATCAACCGAATCAGCAAGTCAATCTAGGTGTGGTACAGGTGAATAATTCTTCAGCGCTCATCTCTGAAGGTGATAATTTATTTTCAGTAGATGGTAACTATCCAGACGCATTCGCGGAACTAAATGGGGCGAATCGCCAAGCCATTCAGCTTCAGCAAGGCGCACTTGAAGCCTCGAATGTGGATATGTCGAAAGAATTAACAGACTTAATGACGACACAAAGAGCCTATCAGATGAACTCGAGATCCATTACAATGGGTGATCAGATGTTAGGACTTATAAATACCATTAGATAAGGGAGCTGGCGTCATGTGTCAGCCTCTCATAATAAAAAAGGCGGCTCGCTCATAGTCGCCCTTTTTTTTATAATAATCAGAGACATCTGCAAGAAGATCCTCCAGATCAATCCAGGCTTCTTTCTTTTCAAGACATGTGACAATTTTTTCAATTTGTTCGTCTGCCTTTGGCTCTTTGCTGTAAAGGAGAGATAAGGTTTTCAGCTTTAATCTTAAGACCTCAAGCTGTGCAGCCGATGCTTCTTCCATCCCCATTTGTAGATATGTCATTCCTTCTTCAATTAAGTTTTCTTTCAAGCAAGAACGTACCGTTTCGTAAAGGCATGATGCATAAGAATGTGTACACTTCCGGTAGGCGGGAATACGTAGTGCCTTTTGAAAGTATTCAAGTGCTTCTTTATGTCGGTTTTGTCTAGATTGAATAAAGCCAGCATCATAATAGACAATGCCAAGCAGTTCCTGGTCATCAATCATTTTGACATACTCAATCATATCCAGAAAAATGGCTTCTGCTTCCTTATATTTTTTTTGATCACTATAGTTCAGCGCGAGCACAATTTTGCACCGATAAATGCTGTGGGTATCTCCGTATTTTGAAAAGATGTTGATCGCTTTTTGCACATGGCGAATGGATAACACCGAGTATCGGTTATTATAATAGATCCCACTTGTTCGGAAGTGAAATTCCGCCTCTTCTAGCTCATCGCATAGCGCTGGCAATCTTTCTTCTGCCAACTCAATATAATGAATGGCATCGTTTTGATCGCTATTTAATGATTCGTATAGAGCAAGAAAGAAGTAATAGTAATATTGTAGCTCCTTGGTCATGTGATGCTTATGTTGCATGAGTTCCTGTTTCAGTGTTTCTAATTCTTCTGTTTGATTCATCCATAGTTGATGACGAAATAACATGAGTTGATAGTGTAAATAGAGTTCCTGTTTCTTTGCTAATTTCCGTTTATATTTCGATAAAGTTGATTTTATGTCTTCAGCTTTTGAAAAATGTCGATGCTTGAGCATGGTATACCACGAATGGAGAAGTTTTCTAATGGATCTATCACTTATAAAATTCATTTCTACCCTCTTATTTCATCAATGATGTAATATATATTACCATATTTGTAAAATTACCAAGAGAGTAGAGTGGATTATATTTGAAGACAATAGGTAATAATAGATGTTAATTTTTTACATAAATGTTGCCTAGACATTGAAAAATGATGGCATTCATAATATACTTCTAGAGGAATCATTGATAACTAGCGATATAGAAAAAAGGAGAGATCAAGATATGCTTGATGCTCAGCAAATTAAAGACATTATTCCACACCGTTACCCATTCTTATTGGTTGACCGAATTCTAGAGATTGAAGATGAGAAGAGAGCGGTTGGACTGAAAAATGTGACTGCAAATGAAGAATTTTTTAATGGACATTTCCCAGGATATCCAGTAATGCCAGGTGTGTTGATTGTCGAAGCATTGGCACAAGTTGGTGCAGTGGTGATGTTAAGCAAGGAAGAAAACAAAGGGAAAATTGGTTTATTCGCAGGAATTGACGGCTGCCGATTCAAAAGACAGGTCAAGCCTGGTGATCAGCTTCGTCTAGAAGTTGAAATTACACGTCTTCGCGGCCCTATCGGAAAAGGAAAAGCGGTCGCAACAGTTGATGGCGAAGTAGCGTGTGAAGCAGAACTTACATTTTCAATTGGTCCTAAAGTATCATGATCGATCTAGCGGTTCATCTTGTATGAACCGTTTTTTATTTGTTTCAACGGATAAGGACTTGCATTTCTGACAAAAAAACGTCATATTAGACAAAAAAGATGAAGGTGATATAGGATGCTAAAAGAGTTTAAAGAGTTTGCAGTCAAGGGGAATGTCATTGATCTGGCTGTAGGTGTCATCATTGGGGGAGCATTTGGCAAAATTGTCACTTCACTTGTCAACGACCTCATCATGCCGCTCATCGGAATTATCATAGGCGGACATGATTTTAGCGGTCTATCTATTAAAATTGGATCTGCACAAATTTTATATGGGAATTTCATTCAAACTGTAGCTGATTTCTTGATCATCTCGTTTTCCATTTTTATCTTTATTCGTTATTTGAATAAATTAAAACGGAACAAGGTAGAGGAAGAAGAGGCTGTGGAAGCACCGGATCAGACAGAAGTGTTGCTAACTGAAATTAGAGATTTATTGAAAAATCAAAGCCAATCAAAAGACATGCAATAGAAAAAGAGCGGCTAATCCCGCTCTTTTTTATGTGTTTTGTTTAAATGCATCTAGCAGTTTTTCTCCTGAAAGCCCCTCTTTGACGAGGTCCTTTAATACTTCTTCGGTTTCAGTTCTGTAACGATTTGTAATCATTTTACCATCAAGTAGGACAGAGATATGTTCTTCCAATGTCACGATGTTTTTGACTTGGACTGATAGATGAACAGGGCGGTTGTTTTCTTTTGTGATCGTCACAAGTATCTTTACTTCAGTGTGCTGTTGAAAGAGGACTTCAAACAATTGTCTGTGCTTTTTAGGAATCAGTGCTTCAATCATCCAGTGATTTTCACCGTCTTCTTTGTTGATGATTAAACCATCACTAAGGGGAATGCTAGACATTTTATCTTGTTTTGAATCAAGTTCGATTTTTAAATCAATGAGCCTAAAGGTTTTCAAATATATCACCTCACAAGCGTTCGATATTCGTATGTTTCATTATAGCATACACCTTCTGTAAAAATGAAACCGCTACCTATTCAACATGATCTGTAGATAAGACGAAAGGAGATGTTTTATGGAGTCCTATAAACTAAAAGAAATACATATTGATGATGAAAAACAGACAAGCAATATGCGTGTGTATTCATGGCGAGATGTCCATATGTTCTGTGATGTGTATATGGAAGAAGGGCAGTCGATCACCTTTCAATACGTCTCTGATGACCACATGGATCGCTTTGAATTCCAATTGTCTATAGCTGATGGAAAGCTTTGTTTTTCTTGGTTTGCATGGGATGGATCTGATTATATCCAAATGCCCTCTAGTAATTGGCTTCATTCTAAAATTTTTTATCTATTTATGAAAAATAAGTTTTTTGTGAAACAAAACAAGATGATGTTTTATATTCATGGGGTCAAAAACCATTATTGAATGCTAAATAACAAATTTAGAGGGATGATTTCGTCATTTTCATTTTTTGTCACATGCGTTCCTTCTCAGTAGACTGGAGATAGTTGAAAGGAAAGGAGGATAGAGATTCAAGGCAAGGGTCTAGCATCTGAAGTCTCCTCTAGCTACAGCTGATAGACTTTGCCTTATGCCCATATAAACTGCGTAATAGAACCGATGCTTCTTGTGATTTGGTGAGTGCGTCCCCCTTAACCCCCCTTATGAATATCCGGTCATTGTCTGATGACCGGGTATCCTTTTTGATGATCAGGCCAATCATCACTTGCAAATAGTGGATGTTCATTTCATAATGATGATGGATTTTATCGTCGGAATTTGAATGAAACATAGAGAAAGAAAAGGGGAGAGCCATGACACGTATTCAATTAATTGCAACGGATTTAGACGGAACGTTATTAAACAGTATGCATAAAGTCAGTCAAGAAAATATACACGCATTAAAGGAAGCTGCTACAAGTGGTATAGAGGTTGTCGTATCAACAGGAAGAGCGTATTTTGATGTGAAATCAATCTTTGATCAGATTGGAATGAACACTTGGGTGATTAGTGCAAATGGTGCTGTCATTCATGATCCTTCAGGGCAGGTATATCATTCTGCTTGTTTACAAGAAGAGAAAGCCAAACGCATCTTAGCATGGCTCGAGGAACGAAATTATTATTATGAGGTATTTACAAACGAGGCCATTTTCACACCTAATCGTGGGAAAGAGCTTCTTGAAATTGAAATGGATCGTTTGAAAAGTGCTAATCCAGAAACAGACATGAATGTTCTACAGCAAGCGGCAGAAGTGCAATACAGTCAGACTGGTTTTGCTTATATTGATACATATGAAGAATTATTTGGCCGCGATCAACCGCTCTCATTTTACAACATTTTAGGATTCTCTTTCTTTCAAGACAGATTGAAAGACGGGTGGGAGACATTTGGGCAAGACCCACATTTTACAATGGTTAGTTCTGCTGATCATAACTTTGAGATTGGTTCAAAGGATGCGTCTAAAGGGCAAGCGTTAATCAGGTTAGCAGAGAAACTCGGCATTCCTTTAAGTGAGACATTAGCGGTAGGAGATAGTTTGAATGATGAATCAATGCTACGGGTAGCTGGTGTAGGAGTAGCGATGGGAAATGCACGGGAAGATATCAAGGAAATATCTGATTGGGTCACACTGACAAATGATGAACATGGTGTCGCATCTATGATACATCGCCTATTAAATGAAGCAAAATAGATGTGTTTGCATAAATGGAATAAGATGAAGCGCATTCTACAAAAGAGGGCATTCAGAACCACTTCTATTTACACCGGTTGTGGAACAACTTATAATTTAACTATGAATATAAACCGCTGGTTAAGAAATTAAGGAGAGTAAACGAATGGCGCTGGAATCTTATAAGTCAGAAAATCTGCATTTAATCAAGGAAGCCTTAGACTATACTCAAGTTGGCTTGGCGGTAACGGACCCGTCTTTACCTGATAATCCTTTAATCTATGTGAATAAGGGTTTTTTGGATATGACAGGCTATCAGGAAACGGAGATATTGGGGAGGAATTGTCGCTTTCTTCAAGGGGATGAAACGGAGCAAGTCGCCTTGAAACGAATTAGGGCAGCCATTGAGAATAGAGAACCTGTCACTGTTCAGGTGAAAAATTATAAAAAATCTGGACAAATGTTCTGGAACGAGTTGAGTGTCGCTCCGCTTTGGATTGAAGAGAATGGAGAAAAACGTCTCTATTTCGTTGGATTACAAAAGGACGTAACGAAAGAGAAGGAGCAGCAGGAGCTTCTAGAAAAATCAATTGATGAAGTGCTGAATATTTCTGTCCCAATTGTGCCAGTGAAGGATGGCATCTCTGTGTTACCAATCATCGGAACGTTAACTGCTCCAAGATTTGATAAAATTATCTCAACGGTCTCTACTTATATCTCACAATCTAAGGATGATTATTTTATTGTGGATTTGTCTGGGTTATTAGAGGTGGATTCATTTGTAGCAGATGCCATCTTTAAGCTCAACGATTTGATTTTAATGACGGGTACAGAATTAATTGTGACCGGCATTAAACCGAATCTGGCAATGAAGATGGGAGAAATGAGAGAGGATTTCCGTGACTTGAATACATATATGAATGTGAAATCTGCATTGAAAAAGCTACACATTTGACGCATTCTATTGTGAATAATTGATTGAAAAAGAGGACTTTTCATGAAACGTGAGAAAGTCCTCTTTTTTCATATTAAGAAGATTGAGCTGAAGCGCTTAGTGTAAATAGATCTTCCAGCTCGTTTGTTGATAGTTCGGTAATCCAGCTTTCACTCTGGATAATTTGGTCGTTTAGTGTTTGTTTTGTTTCAAGCATTTGATCTATTTTTTCTTCGATGGTGCCGGTTGTGATCATCTTATGTACGTGAACAAATCGTTTTTGTCCGATACGATAAGCGCGATCTGTTGCTTGATTTTCGACAGCTGGATTCCACCATCTGTCGTAATGAATGACATGGTTTGCCGCTGTTAAATTGAGTCCTGTTCCTCCTGCCTTTAAAGAAAGAATTAAAATGTTAAACTCTTTCTTTTGGAAGCGTTCCACCATTTTGTCTCGTTCCTGCTTTGATAGGCTCCCATTCAGAAATTGAACGGGCTCTCCGAACATTTTCTCAGCTAATTGCTTGATCATGTTGCCCATGTCAATGTACTGCGTAAAGATGAGGCAGCTTTCCTCTTGGGCATGAATCGCTTTTAATAGCTCAGCTAGTTTATCCATCTTTAATGAACGCTTGAGTAGCTGCACATCTGTTCCGCTTTCTTTTAAATAAAGGGCAGGATGGTCACAAATTTGCTTGAGTCTGCCAAGCATACTCAAAATAATGGCCTTTCGCTGCATACCAGTTAAGGAAGCCATATGGTCAAATGTATCTTTTACAAGCTGTTCGTATAAAGAAGCCTGTTCGGCTGATAGCGGGATGAACTGCTTCTCTTCTAATTTCTCAGGGAGATTGAGAGCAACTTCTTCATCTTGCTTTGTTCGTCTTAATAAGAATGGTTTGATCAGCCGCTGTAGTTGTTCGATTCTTTTCTCTTCCCGATCTTTCTCAATCGGAAGGACGAATTTTTTGTGAAAGCTCGTCAGGCTGCCAAGGTATCCTTTGTTGACGAAGTCGAAAATGGACCAAAGTTCTGTCAGTCGATTCTCCATCGGTGTCCCGCTCAAGGCAATGTGATGTTGTCCTTTTAATTGTCTAATCGCCCTAGACTGTTTTGTATGGGCATTCTTAATATTTTGGGCTTCGTCTAAACAAATGGTATCCCACTTGATAGACGTTAGTTCATCCCGGTCGGAGTGTGAGAGACCGTAGGAGGTCAGAACAATATCTGTTTCTTTATATGCTTCTGTAAAGTGCTCACCCTTTGGACGCGATGGCCCATAATGCAGGGCGATACGTAAATGCGGTGCAAATGTTTCTAGCTCTCTTTGCCAGTTACCTAAAACAGAAGTAGGTGCGATGATGAGAGACGGATTGGCATCTTGTTGTTGTTCTTTCAAATAGGTAAAATAAGCGATCATTTGAATGGTTTTCCCAAGCCCCATATCATCTGCCAAACATGCTCCGAATCCATGAGATCTTAAAAACAAGAGCCAATTGACACCATGCTGCTGATACGGACGCAGTGTGCCTTTAAAGGACTCACTCATTTCGTAACGAGGCAACTCTTGTGTATCATTTAATTGATGGATAAGACCTCTTAATTGTGATGAAAGCTCAAATTGAATATGGGTAAAAGCTGATGGATCCAAAAGCTCTGGAATGGCTTCTGAGGATGATTCTTGATCAGCTAATTCGCGCGAGAGTATGTCAGACATATGCAAGCCTTCGTTTTCAGCTCGCTCCATCCATTTTTTCATTTGTTGGATAAAGGTTGGATCTATTTTAATCCATTGACCCCGAATGTTGACGAGGCGGCGCTTACTTTGAACAAGTTCATTGAACTCATCTTCTGTTAATTCGATACCGTTTGTAGCAAAACGCCAATTAAAGTCCATTAACGCATCCATTCCAACATGTGACTCCCCTCTAGGTGTAGAGGAGATCCTCGCTTTGAGCATCATTGTGCTTTCTTTTACAATTTGCCACCAAGATGGAAGGAGAATCTCAATCCCCATATTCACAAGCGTTTCACTTGCTTCAGATAGGAAGAGCCACGCTTCTTCTTCTGTCATGAGCGTGGTGCCAGATGTGAAGGAAAGCCAAGGGACTATTTGACTGAACCTGTCTAATTCTCTCGTGATTTTTTCTTGATAAGGATGCCAAGACCTTTTTAATGAGCGTGCGCCTTCAAAAAAGTGAAGATCGCTGTTCTTTTTATCACGCAAGAACAATTCGATTTTCCATTCATCTCCGTCGAAGTCTGGCTCATTTAAGCGTAAACCGACTGTGAATGGAGTCTGATCATCAATCCAGCCAATCGTCTCTAGGAAATCCAATTCATCTAAAAAATGTCCTTGGAAAGAGGTGAGAGCAGGTGATTGTGTGGTCATTCGGTTCCACTTTTCCTGTAAAACGTCATCATATTGAATGTAGTCCTGTACAGCAGAGGAGAACCAATCGGCTGTGTAGCCATCCAACAAGTCTTCCTTGTCTTTAAACCGAAGCACACCATTTGTCCATGCCTCGTAATCAGGAACAAAATCTTCATCTTCAATGAATTCGTAAATGGTTGAGGCTGCTTTCATCAGCGGTTCGGTTTCCTCTGTTAACGCCACATGGCTAAACGAATTAAATGAATTTTTCCCTAATAACTCAACCGTCATCCAAGGGCTTAACAGGAAGGCAGGTGTTCCAATAAAGCTGACATCTTCTAAGAACGTTCCATAAAATGAAGATTCATGCCACTGGAAAAGCTGCCTTTTCATTTCATTGAGCGGTACAGTGTGTCCGTCCTCGGTTTGCGCTGAAATGGTGAAAGAGAAATCTTCTGTTTGTTCTGCGTGAATGACAATTTGTTTATGGCGTGTCATCAATCAATTTTCCTTTCTTCATTTCCTCGTGGAACGCGCGCAGCCGTTTCGTTGAACTATGCAGCTGCTTGATATATCTTTCCCAAATCACGGTTTTTTTTGTTTTATGATATAGCGTACGCAGTTTCTTTAACATCTTCACAGACTCTCGATAGGCACTTCGATTCTTCTGATCGAGAAGAGCCGAGATCTCACGATGATACGATGGGATGAGTGCTTCTGGTTCCTCTTTGGCAATTTGTTTGATCAGATCTTTTTCTAATTCACTGATGGAGAAACCAACAAGGCTGTGAATTTCAATCCATTCTGCATAACGCTGGCGTTCATACAAAAGCTGGCTATATTCAGTAAAGGCATACGGCATACACGTTTGACAATATCGTTCGTATAAGTGGTCATCTCTTGTCTGTTTGAAGTATGCATCTAAATAAAAGAAGAAATCACTCACAGCACCTCTTAGTTCCTGATAAGGAAGATTGAGCTGGCAGTATTCCTCTAATACATATGAGATTTCATTGTACCAGTGTTTCAGGCGCTTCCAGTCCTTGCGGTTTGTGAGATCCTTTAACCAATTGAGCACATTCGGGAGCATATCGGCATTTAGCAGGCGTAATTGCACAAAGAGTTGTTCGTCTTCTTTGAGTAAATAATCCATATGCATGAGTCCGATGGTGCGCTCAACCGTTTGTTCTTGAAGCTGTGCGCTCTTTAGTAATTCCGTTTCCTTTTTCACCCACTTCGTTCTATTTAAAATCGATCCCCAAATCTCCATAAAAACAGCGACCCGTTCATGCTGGAAAGGGCCATTGATTTGAAGAAGTGTTCGTACGGTCGTTGGTGTGTTTTCGAGAAATGGATCGAGGGAAAAGGAAAGTGCATATGTTTTTAGATGATCCACTGCATCAAAAATGGTGTTCATCAACTGTTCAACATAAGGATTCATGGAATAAAAATCTTTTTCCGCATCGATCCGGCCAAGTTCAATGAGTTCATGAAGCCTTAACCACATATCGAGAGACGTATGAATCGCATATAAACTCTTGAATTCAGGTGAGGTCGGTGCCTTTTTTTTCAAAACAGATAAATAACCGTAATACAAGTGCTGCGGTGTTTGCTGCGACTTCGGTGTCCGTTTGAGCCAGAGGTGAAATTCCTCGTGGAAAAAAGAGAGCCAGCTTTGGAGTGATTGTTCGTCCGGGCGCTTCACTTGGAAGTGCTGTCGGATAAGTTCTTTGCTGCGTTGTAATTCATCTCTTTCTGACCAATGCTCTGTCAAACCAGTCACACTTTCTACTTCAGCGTATAGTGTAAAAAAGACAGCAAGAATATGCTTGCAAAGGCCATCAACAGGACATGTGCAACTGCTTCTCATTGGAAACAGGACATGAAGATGAACCTTTGCTGCCACGACATCGTGTACGTAAGCTGACCATTCAGTGTCAGATTCTTGCTTGAGACGGTATACGCTGTCCTGTCTATAAGTAATCAATGCTTTTTTGATGAGTTGTTTGTTTTCATCTGTCACGGGAAGAAGTTCTTTGATCTGTTCGGCTGTTTGCTTGATTTCTTCTTCATTGATGTTGTGCTGAAGCATTTGATCCGCTCCTAACCAAGTAAAAGATTCCAATTCTTTTATTATAGCTCAATGGCGTTTTAGAAAAAAGTTTTTCATGAAAATGGTCATAAATTTCAAATGCTGTCGAATGATGTATTAGAGTATTGCATAAACCAACCTTACATCATATAATAATGAAATTAGTGGATTCGAAAGGATATAAACATGGAGAATAAGGGTTTAAATCAAGAAGAATTTTTAAAGATTTTGATGTACGCTCATGATATTGGTGAAAATTCTCATGATGTGACAACAAAAGAAATGCTTGAAAACTTAATTGCACATATTCGTAACGGTTTTGTTTCATAAAGTGGACCCCCTGCTACTGACAGCAGGGGGTTTTTGTATGCTTTTATGAATGGAAAGGAAGCTCCCGGCATACGATGACATTACAAGTAGAAGGCGTATTGGGGGAGCTGATGGAGCTGTGAGGATTGCAATTGCAGGTTGTGGATATGTGGGCCTTGTCACAGGTGTGTGTTTAGCAGAGGCGGGTCATGAGGTGACATGTATAGATATTGACGATGACAAGCTGAAGCAGCTTAGCAAAGGAAACCCTCCGATGTATGAACCGGGATTACAAGAGCTGCTTAGACGAAATCTTGATCAAGGTCGCCTTCAATTTCAAGTAGAGGGGAAGACTGCTTACCAACAGGCAGATGTGCTGATGATTGCTGTTGGCACGCCGCAGCAGGTAGATGGTCAAGCTGATTTGCAGTATGTGTTTCAGGCAGCAAAAGAGATGGGGATAGAAGCGAAATCTGGTGCTGTGCTTGCAGTGAAAAGTACAGTGCCTGTAGGGACTTGTGATCGAATTGACCGCTTTATACATCAAGAATTAGGGAGAAAGGAACCGTTACATATCGCGTCTCTTCCTGAATTTTTACGAGAAGGATCTGCCATTTCTGATACGCTCAGGGCAGATCGCCTTGTCATTGGGGCTGAAACACCGGACATATTAGATCGCTTAGAGGAGATGTATGCGGATTTTCACCTGCCATTTGTGAGAACCGATCGGAAGAGTGCTGAAATGATCAAATATGCATCAAATGCTTTTCTTGCAACAAAAATTAGTTTTATGAATGAAATTGCCTCCATTTGTGGAAAAACAGGTGCTGATGTTGAGATGGTCGCAAAGGGGATGGGGCTCGATCAGCGAATCGGTGCGGCCTTTTTAAAAGCAGGTATTGGATATGGCGGATCGTGTTTTCCAAAGGATACGAATGCGCTTGTTCAAATGGCTGGCCATGTGAAGCATGACTTTGAGCTATTGAAAGCCGTAATCAAGGTCAACAATCAGCAGCAAGCCTATTTCATTCGCCGAATTCAGGAGAGGCTCGGGTTAAAGCTGGACGGTAAGCGAATCGCGCTTCTTGGGCTCTCTTTTAAGCCGAATACAGACGATATGAGGGAGGCACCGTCTATTCCGATTGCACATGAGTTACACCGATTAGGCGCAGAGCTTATCGCATATGACCCTGTCGCCATGCGCCAAGCAGCGAATAAATTACCAGATCACGTCTACTTCGCACAAACCATTGAAGAAGCCATCGAGAACGCCGATGCGGTCTGTATTTTAACGGAATGGACGGATATTCAAAACTTTCCACTCAAGACCTTTAAGAGATTGATGAAGGAACCGCTTATGTTTGATGGACGAAACTGCCATTCACTTCAAGAGGCGGAGCTTGCAGGTATTGAATATCATTCCGTTGGACGACGATCTGTTACACCAATTTATTTGTAAAAGAAAACCGATAACCCTCAAGTTATCGGTTTATTTTATGAATGCGGAAGGATTAGGCCTCCGTATAAAAAAGCAGCCACGATCAGAAAAGCAGGATGTACCTTTAGCTTTTTCATCAAGAAAAATGAGATGGCTGCAATCGCGAGTGATTGTGTCCAGCCGATGGCTTTTACTGCATCTCCGCTTATTTCCCATGTTAAGACAAGCATCATGATGGCGATGACTGGTTGTACAGATAAGGTCATTCCTTTCACGACAGGAGACTGACGAAAACGGTTGATGAGCTTCAGCAATAAGATCAAGGCAATAGCAGATGGCAAGACTGTCGCAAGGATTGCCACGACAAAGCCAGGCCAGCCCATGACATCATAACCGACATATGCCGCAATTTTCGTCGCAATTGGCCCTGGCAATGCATTGGCTAAAGCGAGCATATTGGAGAACCCTTCGTTTGTCATCCATTGAAAATGATTGACGATTTCTTCATAGTTGAGCGGAATAGAGGCAGGCCCTCCGCCATAGCCCAATAGATTCGAGATGAAAAATGCCCAAAATAGAAAGAGAAGCAGCATCATGATGAGGATTCTCCTTTCTTTTCCTCGGTTCTTCTCCAGCGATTCTTCAGTTTAAAATGAAAGGCACCATAGAATAAAAAGATGATGACAATGATCCCCGGATGGATGGAGAGTACTTGAAGGCCGATAAATGCAAGAAGAAACAGTGCGACACCGAAGATTAGTCCAAATCCTTTTAAAGCCTTTTGGCCAAATTCATATGCCATCATGCCTAAAAGAACGGCAATGACCGGTGTCACAGCGCCAATCATGTTTTGAATGACCTGTGATGAGCTTAAGACGCTGACAAGTGTAACAAGTGCAACCATGGCTAGACATGTCGGTAATATATGTGCTGCTGTTGCGATAATGGCACCAAATGTCCCTTTTAATCGGTAGCCGAGATAAGCAGACATCTTGGTAGCAATCGGACCCGGCAATGCGTTCGCAATCGCGAGTGTTTCTCCAAATTCATCATCATCAATCCATTGATACTTCACCACGGCCTCGTGGCGAATGAGTGGTATGACGGAAGGACCTCCGCCGAAGCCGAGCGTTCCGGTTCGCACCATGGCGATGATGAGTTCGATATATGAATGCAATCGGTTCAACCCCTATCTACAATTTCATACCCATTCGGCTTTTATATCGTTTGATGAGCATCTGACAATCGACGCTCACGACGCCTTCGAGTGGATATAGTTTTTTCGTAAGAAATGTCTCCATTTCCTGTTCATCTTGGAAAATTCCGTGCATATGTAATTTGCTTGGTCCTGTCATATGATAAAGGCTAGTCACGGCTGTTTCCTGTTCAAGCTGAAGGGCAACTGCTTCTAAATGTTTCGGCTCGACCTCCACATTAAAAAAGACAGACACATGAATGCCGATTTTAGCAGGGTTAATAACAGCGGTAAATCTTTCGATGACACCGGCTTCAATGAGCTGCTGAATTCGAGCTTGAACCGCAACACGTGAGAGTCCGACTTGTTTCCCGAGGTCCGTATAAGAAATGCGCCCATCCTCATGTAATATGGATAAAATGTGTTTATCTCTTTCATCTAATGTCAAATTCGGTATGCTATAGTCGTTTGGCACAATATGACCACCTTTCTTTCTGCTAGTATTCTATCACACTTTGTTTCGAAAGGAAGGTCATATTTGTATTTAAAACACTAAATGAACATAATGATAAATAAAAAATGTCGATTTGTATGAAAAAAACACCCCGATTCCTACGGGGTGTTCACTTTATTGATCAGGGCTGCTTTCAGCACTGGCTATTTGTTGTGCAAGGTCAGCTCGGTCGATATCTGCCTGAAAGAAGTCCTGTGTATTTGGCAGATGTAAATTCATGTGCCTTTTTTGAGAAATGCGGATGGTGACTTGATCGACGGTGTAATCAAATACGTGACCGCCGACATGCCGATCATGATCAATAAAATGAAGATGATATCCACTCACTGCGATGCCATGTGCATAATGTGGTGTGCGAAATCCTGCAATGGTTCCTCGAATGTTCTCAAAATCAAAAATTGGTTGTGACTTCACCGCCTCGACCATTGGGACATAGGGTTTCTCCTGTTTTTCAACCGTCCGGGTTTGAACCTTTTTGAATGAGCCATCAATGCGAATGGCATAG
This sequence comes from Bacillus sp. 179-C3.3 HS, assembly GCF_047229225.1. Classification (NCBI taxonomy): domain Bacteria; kingdom Bacillati; phylum Bacillota; class Bacilli; order Caryophanales; family Bacillaceae; genus Bacillus; species Bacillus sp. 179-C3.3 HS. The sequence continues at coordinate 285,400 of NZ_JBFEFT010000001.1, forward strand.
AATACATTTTTACTAGGTAAGATGCGATCTATTTCTTCTTCAAGTTCCTTGGATGTCATGGGTGCATCAATTCGATGGACGATATCTGTTTCAAAGAATGCTAGAGAGCAATAAGGTGAATAATCTTGATCTGTGACGGGTGTTGCCGTTCCATCAGATCGAAGGCGATAAAATGCTCCGTCGAAGCCGATTAATTCCCCATCTAATTGATTAAATGTGCCGATTCCGAAATCACCGTGTTCAGGAATATGTGATAGGGAGAAATCTCCATCGTAAACGGCTTCCAGCAGCGAGGTCATCGTCGATACTTGAAAGACCTCTTGCTTTTTGTCTCGTTCTCTTGTGTTGTGATGTTGATTGATTGGGTGCATCATTCCCATATTCGCTCACTCCTTTGATGTAATCGATCATGTTCTACTTGATGTTTAGCGCTCGTTTTTCACGAAATGCTTCTGGCCATTTTTGACCGGCGAGGTGTGGATTGTCTTGATAGTCGATCGGAATATCAATAATGACAGGTCCTTCTATGTTGATACCCTTTTGAAGGACTGTTGAAAGCTCTTCTGGCGAATTCACACGTAATCCAGTGGCTCCAAAGCTTTCTGCGTATTTCACTAAGTCGATTTGTCCAAATTCCACGCATGATGTGCGGTTATATTTCATTTCCTGCTGGAAAGCCACCATATCGTATGTGCTGTCATTCCATACGAGGTGAACAAGATTTGTTTTCATTCGGACAGCTGTTTCTAGTTCCATGGCAGAGAAGAGAAAGCCGCCATCACCTGAAACAGAAATAATGGTCTCGTCTGGATGCAAAATGGATGCCGCAATCGCCCATGGTAAAGCCACACCTAACGTTTGCATTCCATTACTCACCATGAATGTATTCGGTTCGTATGAACGGAAGTGGCGCGACATCCATATGGCGTGTGACCCGATATCACAAGTCACTTTCGTATCATCTGGAATGAGTTGTCTAAGGGTTTGAACGACATGCAATGGGTGAGAAAGGTGACTTTCTCTTTCTGGCGCTTTTTCCATGTCTCTTAATAGTTGTTGTAAGTCAGTGATGAGCGTTTGTTTGTCTTCACAGAGTGAAAGTGGAACACTGTCATGTGCGAGGTGTTCGACTGTTTCACATATATCCCCAACTAGCTCAAGCGCTGGTTCATAGAAATGGTCAATATCTGCTTGCATGTCATCAACGTGAATCAGTTGGCGCTGTTTTGGTTTTAGGTTCCAGAGCTTTGGATCGTATTCAATTGGATCAAAGCCGATGGTCAACACCACATCTGCTTGTTCAATCAAAAGATCTCCCGGCTGATTCCGAAATAAACCGATTCGACCAACGTATTGATGTTCTAGCTCTCTTGAGAGAACACCCGCTCCTTGGTAAGTTTCTACAAATGGAATACCAAGCGTTTTTAATAGCTTCCTTGTTGCTCGTGCTGTAGCTGGACGACTAGCTTTCATGCCAACGATGGCAACAGGTAAGTGTGCATTTTGGATTTTGGCGATGGCCGAACTGATGAGAGCATCCGGTGCAGGGCCTAATGTTGGAGAAGGATGGGCAGACACAGGTGTTTGTGTGGTTTGTTCTGTTACGACATCTTGTGGAAAGCTGATAAATGCTGCCCCAGCTTGACCGGTTTGTGCCGCACGAAACGCATTGGTTAACGCTTCAGGTATATTTTTCACGTCTTGTACTTCAACACTATATTTTGTCACTGGCTTGAATAGCTCTGCATTGTCGAGTGATTGGTGTGTTCGTTTGAGCCGATCCGCTCGAATGACGTTCCCAGCAATGGCTACAACAGGATCACCTTCCGTATTGGCTGTTAAGAGCCCTGTCGCTAAATTTGCTGCACCCGGGCCTGATGTGACGAGACAAACACCTGGTTTTCCAGTTAGACGGCCAACCGCTGCTGCCATAAAGGCTGCATTTTGTTCGTGTCGACATAAGATGAGCTCTGGACCACGATCTTTCAATGCGTCAAATACTGCATCAATTTTTGCACCTGGAATGGCAAAAACATGGGTGACACCTTGTGCGATCAGTGTATCGACAATTAATTCTGCTCCTCGTTTTGTTAGGGGTTGTGCTTGAGTCATCATGCACCCCTCACTCCTTTCGGAAAGTAAAATGTATATGAAAAATTTATTTTCATGATATGATTTACTATACATTTCAAGAGGTAAAATTTCCAATATATGTTTAAAAGGGTTTTGATATGTTTTGCGAATGAATCAAGAGGGAGTGAAAGGATGGAACTAAGACATTTGCAGTATTTTGTCACAGTGGCAGAGGAGCTGCATTTCGGACGAGCGGCTACACGGTTGAATATGACACAGCCTCCACTTAGTCAACAGATTAAGCAGTTTGAGGAAGAATTGGGGTTTCCATTGTTCCACCGGTCTAAGCGAGCAGTAGAGTTAACTGCTGCTGGAAAAGTGTTTTTACATGAGGTGAGAGGGGTCCTTCAACAGTTAGGTAAAGCCGTGGATCATGCACGACATACTGCAAGGGGAGAACTTGGCAAGATCATCATTGGTTTTGTTGGCACGGCGACATATGATATTTTGCCGCCAGTTGTGCGTGAATTCAGGGAAATGTATCCCTCTGTCAGTATGGAGTTAAAGCAGCTTTCCGTACAGCAACAGCGACGGGCACTTTTGAATGGGGAGATCGATATTGGTTTTTTGCATCCATCTGCTCCGCACGATCAACTCATTAGTCGTTTAATGAAGAGAAGTGAGTGTATTTTTGCGATACCCAAAAATCACCCACTCGCTGAAAAGGAGACAGTGTCCATCAAGGATACTGAGAATGAACCGATTATTTCTCTGTCAAAGGAGTCATGGCCGTCTCTTTATCAACACTTTGTGCTGGTGTGTGAGAAGTACGGATTTTCTCCAAATATTGTGCAGGAAGCGGCGGAGTATCAAATGGTGATTGGACTTGTCACGGCAGGCATTGGAATTGCGATCATTCCACAATCGGCGCGACGATTATTGAACCTAGACGTTGTCTATCGGTCAATTGAAGATGAAAAGATTTTGGCAGAATGGACCATTTCCTATAGAAGAGAAAACCATAACCCTGCTTTATTTCATCTTGTTCACCACATTCTCCATCGCCCCGAGGCAGAGTAGTCAGGATAGAGGAGTAGCTATGTTATGATGACGGTACATAAAGAGGAGGCGTGTTGAATTGATTACATTGCAAATGGATCAAATGTCACAAAAAGAAGCGTATAAATTGTTATCAGGCTCCATTGTTCCGAGACCGATTGCGTTTATCACCAGTCTGTCAAAGGATCATGTCGTGAATGCCGCACCGTTTAGTTTCTTCAATGTCATCAGTGGCAACCCGCCACTCATTGCCGTTTCAATAGGGCGCAGGCAAGGGCGGATGAAGGATACAGCGAAGCATATTACGGACAGAGGGGAATTTGTCATCCATGTCAGTGATGAAGCGATCATTGAGGATGTGAATGAAACGGCTGCTACATTGCGTGTGGAAGAGAGTGAATTGGATCGAACTCGGCTTCATCAAGTAAAGAGCACGATGGTTGAGGTGCCAGGCATTCAAGAAGCCCGTATTCGCTTTGAGTGTCGTTTAGAACAACACATAATGTTTCAAAATGATGAAGGAGAGACGACTGTTGATCATATCATTGGACGAGTCGTTTGTGCCCATTTAGATGAATCAGTGTACGATATGAATAAAGGGTATATTTCAACAGAAACGTTAAAACCAGTTGCCCGTTTGGCAGGGAATGATTATGCCCATTTAGGTACGTCATTTGTGCTCAAAAGACCAGAATAATGTGGAAAACCCCCGAGATGATTGTTCGGGGGTTTTTGTGTTTATTCTTTTTGCTCCAGTTTTAGCGGAGCGGCGATGATTTCTTCTACTTTCTTGCCTTTTAATACGTCATGTGCAGCACCAACGGCTAGCTTTCCGATGAGCTCTGGCTGCTGGGCAACTGTTGCCGATAGCTTTCCTGATTTGATCGAGCTTAGTGCATCTTCGTTTCCGTCAAAACCAACGACAAGAATGTCTCTTCCTGAACTTTGGATGGCCTCTAATGCGCCAAGAGCCATTTCATCATTATGTGCAAAGACTGCTTGAATATCAGGATTTCCTTGTAGGAGGTTTTCCATGACATTCAATCCTTTCGTTCGATCAAAGTCAGCCGCTTGCTTGGCTATGACATCAAGGTCTTTGTCGGCTTTTTGGTGGAAGCCTTTCCCACGTTCACGTGTGGCGGAAGCACCAGGTACACCTTCTAATTCAGCAACCTTCGCACCCTTGCCCAGTTTGTCGATGATAAAGTCAGCTGCCATCTCGCCGCCTTTGACGTTGTCTGAGGCAACCAGTGCTTCTACTTTTCCACTTTCTGCTGAACGGTCTAATGTGACGACAGGTATGTCTGACGCATTCGCTGATTCGACCACAGTCGAGATGGCAGATGAATCAGCTGGGTTAATGAGCAATGCATCAACCCCTTGCTGAATTAAATCTTCGACATCACTTGTTTGTTTCGCCGAATCATTTTGTGCATCTGCAATGACGACTTCGATGCCGAGTTTTTCCGCTTCTTTTGTCACACCGTTTTTCAATGAGACGAAAAATGGGTTATTTAAGGTTGAAATGGAGAGTCCGATTTTGATGTCATCTTTCTGTCCATTTTTTGATGACTTCGCCCACTCTGGCGGTTGAAGTGAACAGGCAGAAAGGATGAACAGTGAGAGAGTCAGGATCAGTATTAAATATTTTTTCATAGCAGCTGCCTCCTTAAGCAGATTTCTTTCTGTCTAATAGAACTGCGATTAGAATGACAATCCCTTTGACAACAGATTGATAGAACGATGATACACCGAGTAAGTTCATTCCATTGTTCAATACACCGATAATGAGTACCCCGATCAATGTACCGATAATTCGTCCTCTTCCACCAGATAGGCTTGTACCACCAAGTACTACAGCCGCAATGGCGTCAAGCTCGTAGGATGTACCTGCTGTCGGTTGTGCAGAGTTCAAACGTGACGTTAAAATCGCACCTGCTAATGCAGACATAAAACCTGCTAATGCATAAATCATGATTTTCACGCGTGGTACTTTAATCCCTGAAATGAGAGCCGCTTTTTCGTTACCACCGATGGCATATGTTTTCCGACCAAAAGGCGTTTTGTGAAGCACAACCCAAAGGACAATGAATGTTAGTAGCATGGTGATGGCCGGGACTGGAATTCCTAAGAAATATCCGCGTCCAAATAATTGAAAAGCATAGTTATTGCCTAGTCCGGTAATTGGGTTTCCGTCTGTATAAACAAGTGTCAATCCTCTAAAAATCGTCATCGTTGCAAGAGTGGCAATAAATGGCGCCATTTTTCCTTTAGTGACTAATAGACCGTTGACCGTTCCAAGAATCGCACCGATGATACATCCAATGATGATGGCTAGAATCGGGTCCATACCAGAAACGATAAAGCCTGCCGTTAATGCACTGGAAAGCGCAAGGATGGCACCGACGGACAAGTCAATGCCTCCAGTGAGAATGACAAAGGTCATACCAAAGGCAATGAGCGCATTAATGGAAATTTGTCTTAGTAAGTTTAAGATATTTAATGGTTCTAAAAAGGCTGGGTTCAAAATCGACACAATGGCGACAAGGATGATGAGTCCTAAGAATGGACCTAGCTTTTGCATGATGTTGTCAAACCGTCCATTTGAAGTAAGTGGTTTCATGTTACTTCCCTCCTGTAGCGAATGTCATGATACGTTCCTGTGTAGCTTCTGTTTTATCGAGTTCTCCACTAATCGTTCCTTCATGAATGACAAGGATGCGGTCACTCATCCCCAATACTTCTGGGAGTTCAGATGACACCATTAAAATGGCGACACCGCGATTGGTGAGTTCGTTCATTAATTGATAGATCTCTCGTTTTGCTCCGACGTCAACACCTCGTGTCGGTTCATCTAAAATCAATACCTTCGGCTGGATACCAATCCATTTGGCAATCACGACTTTTTGCTGATTACCACCAGACAGACTTCTGGCAGAGGTTTCAGAAGACGCGGTTTTAATGGTCAGCCTTTTGATCAGAAGGTCGACAAAATCTTGTTCTGTTTTCTTATCAATCAGCCCTTTTGGAGAGAAACTCTCTAGGTTTGGTAAACCGATGTTTTCCCGGATGGATGCATCCAGCATCAACCCTTCATCCTTACGATCCTCTGTGATAAATCCAATGCCAAGCTTGACAGCATCACTTGGTTTTTTAATGACCGCTTTTTTTCCAAGGACCCAGATTTCTCCTTGATCAAGGGGATCAAGGCCAAAGAGTGACCTCATGATCTCTGTCCGTCCAGCCCCCATCAATCCTGCAACCCCGACGATCTCTCCAGATTTGACTGAAAATGAGATATCTTCAAAATGGCCTTTTCTCGTTGCTTGTTTGACTTCAAGTGCAATGTCACCTGTGGAAGGTGTTCGCTCTGGGTAACGATCTGTTAATTCTCGGCCAACCATTTTTTTAACGACTTCATTGAAATTGGTTTCTGGAATGGCTTTCGTGTCGACTGTTTTTCCATCACGCATGATCGTAATCCGGTCACAGATCGCAAAGATTTCTTCCATTCGGTGAGAAATGTACACAATGGAAACGCCTTCTTTTTTGAGCGAGTCAATGACTTGGAAGAGTTTCTCTATTTCACGATCCGTTAGTGCCGCTGTTGGTTCATCCATAATGATGACTTTTGCATCGGTCATTAATGCTTTGGCAATCTCTATCATTTGTTTTTGTCCAACAGAGCAGCTTCCTGCTTCTTGATCAAGAGACAGGTTGACAGATAGCCGGTCTAGTTGCTTTTTGGCGAGCGCTTTCATTTTCTTTGTATCTAAGAGCCCGAACTTTGTATAGATCTCTTTTCCGATGAATAGATTCTCTAGTACCGTCATATCAGGCCAAATATTTAATTCTTGGTGAATGAAGGCAATGCCATGCTGTTCGGCTTCTTTTGGGTTTTTGAAAGCGGTTTCTTTTCCGTCAATTTGAATGGTTCCTTCATCTAATGAATGGAGACCTGTCAGCAGGTTCATTAAGGTTGATTTTCCTGCACCATTTTCACCCATGAGCGCATGTACTTCACCTGTGACGAGGTCAAAGGAGACCCCGGAGAGAACGGTGTTTTTCCCAAAGGCCTTATGGATATTGTGCATCTCAATGTTCATATCTGGCTCCTCCTTTTAAAAGATGACACCGGCTTGAAGAATGCAGTTTGCGTATGGAGTGGCTTCACCTGTACGAATCACTGCCTTTGCCTGTTTGGTCATGTCTTTGAATGTCTCGTGGTCTACATCCACTAATGGCCCTGTGAATGTATTTTTTAGAAACGAGTGATCTCGTTCATTGGCGTTTTTGATTTCACTTGCGATCGTGATTTTTTCAACAGCCATTTCTTGAAGCAGAAGGGAGGTGACCTCCTGAAAAGACGGTGTGCCAATGGATAACGAAAGGTCAATCTTGATTGGGCCTTCTGGGATAGGTAGACCGCAGTCTGCGATGACGATTGTATCTGTATGTCCAAGGTCAGCAAGTACCTTGGCGATGTGGCTATTTAAGATCCCGTGTTTTTTCATGTCGTTCTCTCCAATTCTTCTCTCGTTGGCATACCGCCTTGCGCGCCGAACTTTGTGACAGAGATAGATGCTGCAAGGTTAGCAAATGCAAGGGCGTCATATAAGGGTTTCCCTTCCGTGAGTGCCACAGCCAAAGCGCCATTAAATGTATCTCCTGCCCCTGTGGTATCAACGGCTTTGACCGGATAGCCTGGTACAAGCACTTCTTTTGTGCCGTCAAAGTATCGAACTCCGCTTTTTCCTTCTGTAATTAATAGTTGATTTGGATAGGCACGTAGCGCTTCTTTGATCGTGAGACCTTCAAACATGAGTGCTGCTTCGTGTTCATTCGGTGTAATGTAGGCGGCCTGCTTTAGAATGTGCTCTTTTACTTTGCGAGCTGGTGCAGGATTTAAGATCAATGGAATTCCTTTTTCGCTGCAAATGGCGCAGACTGCTTCCACTGTTTCTTCAGGGATCTCCTGCTGGATGAGGACGATCCCAATGTCTTCAATGGAACGTAATGCGTCTTTTACGTAGTCTGGTGAGACCTTGTCATTCGCTCCTTTGACGACAACAATGCTGTTATCACCTTCAGCTAAAATAATATGAGCTGTTCCGCTTTCCATTTCGGTAACCGGTTTCATATGTGTTGTACGAACGCCTTGGGCTTGTAAATTGTTTAAGATCTCCTGCCCATAAGCGTCAGAGCCTACACGTCCGATCATATATACATCTGCACCCAGTCGTGCACTGGCGACTGCTTGGTTCGCTCCTTTTCCGCCTGGGACAGTTTTAAATGACTCGCCTAAAACGGTTTCTCCTGCATTCGGTCGTTTGTTTGATGTCACGACTAAATCCATTGAACAGCTTCCTATTACGACAATTTGACTCATATTATGAATCCACCTTTCTCGTTGTCTCTCGTTCAATAAAAGAGACGGGCATTTGAATAATGGGTTGATCTATTGGTTGTTTCTGAATGGATTTGATGATAAGTTTTGCTGCTTCTCTTCCCATGTCATAGGCAGGCTGCCGAATGGTGGATAAGGGAGGAAAGAGCAGTTCGCTTTGCGGAATATCATCAAATCCAATGATTTGTACTTCTTGTGGTATGGATTTCCCAATGCGGAGTGCTTCGTGTATGACCGCTGTTGCGACAATGTCATTACTGGCAATGATGCCATCTGTTTCAGGATATAATTGAAATAATGCACTCGCGCTTTTTCTCGCTTCTTGAAAGGAGAAAGATGCGGTCGACATCACGTTGAAGTCCACGCCTTTCTCGGTAAGTACATCAAGTGCCCCTCGAAATCGTTGCTGTGCCGTTTGTAGGTGGGCAGGGCCTTTCAGAAGTGTGATCTGACGACTGTCACGTCGAATCAATTCCATTGCGGCCATTTTCCCGCCAGCAGTAGCATCTGCAAAGACAGATGGCGCATGAGAGGCGATACGATCTAAAAATACAACGGGTAAGTCATCCGAGTACAGATCGGCTTCAGGCTCGTTTGTCACCGCGATAACACCTACTACTTGATTTTGTTTAAATGTTTGCAAGTAAGCCAGTTCCTTCTCACGATCCTCATCAGTGTTTCCAAATAATAAGCGGAAACCGTGGGCATGTATTTCATCCTCAACCCCTCGAGCTAGCTGAGGAAAGAAGGGGTTTGTGATATCTGGTAAAATGAATCCGATTAATCGGGACTCTCTTTTAAATAGGGATCTAGCGACTTCATTGGGGTAGTAGTTCAATTCCTGCATCGCTCGTGTCACGCGTGTTTTTGTATCCGTATGGACGTATCCAGTATCGTTTAACACGCGTGAAACAGTGGCAACGGACACTTTCGCCGCTTTTGCAACATCTTTGATTGTAGCCAATGGAGTGCCTCCCTTCATCAGTGTGTAACCGTTTACATAGATAGGTTATCACGAAAGTGTGGAAATGACAATGTTAAAAAATGAGAGAGAAACGTGTTTTTTGTTCTTAACTAATAATGCCCGTTTGCGTAATATCCACTTTGACCTTAGGAATGATCTTAATATGGGGATAATCTGTTTTCCAATTCATTTTTTGATAATCCTCAAAATGGTTGACGCGATATTTCCTCCCAAGTCCCAACACATCCGAGTTCGACTTTTGTAAGGTAGCGATGACTTTCTCAGCTTCCTTCGTCATGATTGTTGATAATCGGTCGTTTAAATCCTTTAATTTTTTTGTGCTATCTAAGTTGTCTTTTGGATATTCAATCACAGAAACGTTGAACTTGAAGTCGAGACTGATGGTGACGTTGCGATGGTCCGAATTTAAAATACGAATGTCTCGATTGGAATCGGTGACTTGAATCGTAATGTAGTTGTTCTCCTCAAGCTCCATATCATTTCTGATCTTTTTGGTGAAGTTTGCATATTTTCCAATGCGATTATCCATGATGTTGAGTAGCATTGCATCTTGACCGTATAGTTCACCTGATTTCACCTCATCATCAAATAAAGCGACACCTGCTACTTTGATCAACTGTTTGGATTGATCAAATAAAATGAGTGGAAGGCTGAAATCTTCACCCATTTGTAGCATTTTAGAGCGGATGCTATGAATATTGGCGGCCGTCACTTGTGAACCTCTCGAAGCCGTCGTAATCAGATTGTTTAAATAGTCACTCACAGCGAGCTGTTCTTTGATGAGTTTGTTGATGACATCAATACAAGATCCACCTTTTACAACGGCTAAATTCGCGAGTAAGGGACTTTTCGGATCACGATAAAAGACATCTAGGTATGGAAGGAGTTCTTTTTTAGAAAATTCATCACTAATTAGCAGAACCCTCATTTTTGAAATATCAATTTTTTGATCGACCATTCGCCCAAAGTCTGTCCTCGCTCGGCGAATCGTTGGGGCATTTGTGGTCAGAAGAGTGGTATTATAACTGCCTGCACCTCCTTGTTGTCCACCTTGAGGTGGCTGTATTTTTTGGTATGTAATCGACAATTGCACATCATTGTTTTCGCCTTCATCAATGGAGGAAGTGAGAACAAGGGCGATATTTTTTAATAGGTTCTGATCCCAGCAACCGGGCATCATGCTTAATGACATACACATGATGAGGAGCAGCACATATTTATGACGCATGCGATTTCACCTTCTTTTTGCGTTGTTTTAATAACACGATCAGGGCCATTAAAATGGGCAGTGTGTAGATAAAAGAAAATTGGCTATAGGTTGTAAAGTCATTAAAACGTTGAATCCTAAAATTATCGTGTGCAATAAAGCAGCTAACGGTAAAAATCAGAATGGAAAAATAGAATACATAGTTTCTATGTTCTTTTTTGTTGAGTATGAAGGCTAAACCATTGGCACAAAAATAGAGATAGTTACTTAATGTTGCAAAAATGATAAACACCCAAAAGCTGAGGAAAATCAAATCAGTCCGTTCAATGATTCCGAAGGAAATCGTTTTTAATAAGTAGAGGACTGGACTTGGAATGACATTCAGCTCGGTCGGGCTAAAAAACATAAAACATATTAATGTAATAAATAGGTAGTAAAGCGTCGTACATACGTTAGCAAATGTCATGATCTTATATCGTACTTTGACGGAACCTCTCATAAATGGAGAGATCAAGAGGATCATTTCAAATCCGTTCATCGATAAAACGACATCTTTTAAACCAGTTGTGAATTGAGACACGTCGGTTTGGAATAAAGGCAACAAGTAGTCGATATTGGTTCCTTTTAACGCATAGAGCATCAAAAGAGACAACATCAGTAAAAAGGGGGTCAAAATAAAATTAAATCTAGCAATGGCTCTAAGCTTCTCTTTGGCTAGATATAGCACGCATACAATCATCAGTAGATTAATGATCCAGTTTGGCGTAAGCGGCAGGACCCAAATGCCAAGAACTCTTGTGAAAATGGATAACACAATAATGCAAACGGAAGCGAAGTATAGGGTGTAAAGTGCCACCAATACCTTGCCTATCTTTTTACCGAATACATCGATGATGACCGCGAAGAAGGAGGTATCCGGATACTTGTAGATGATGTAAAGGAATATGGTATTAAAGATTTGGATCAAAATGCCGGCTAAAATAATGGCCATCCAACCATCATGACCCATGTCTTTCATGAGGAAATGAGGAAGAGCTAAAATACCGATGCCAATTTGAGATTGGATGATAAAAAAGGCTGCTTGTGATGCAGAGATTTTATTTTTCATCTTTATTTTTCCATCCTCTCAATTCTTCGATTTGTTTCTTCTTTTGTGGATTTAAATAAACAGGGCGTAGTTTATACATCCACATAGGGAGACGAACGACAGTGTCTTTTAAGTCTTGCCAGTTAAATGGTGCAAGTGGTGATAAATATGGAACGCCTAAAGACTCCAAGCGGCATAAATTCATGAGAATGATGGACAGCCCAAATGAAATGCCGATAAATCCAAACATGGAGGCCATAAACATTAGCGGGAAACGAAGCATGCGTATCGTTGATGTCATTTCAAAGGACGGAAGCACAAACGAAGCCACGGCTGTTACGGCAACAACAATGACAAGTACGTTTGAAATGAGTCCAGCTTGAACAACAGCATCGCCAATGACCAAACCACCAACAATACCAATGGTTTGTCCAATTGGTTTTGGTAGACGGATTCCGGCTTCACGTATCAGTTCAATGGTGACTTCCATGAGCATCGCTTCTATTAATGGAGGAAAAGGAATTCCGATAATCGAATTTTTCATCGTTGTGGCCAATTCATCTGGAACAACTTCATAATGAAACCCAATGACAGCGATATAAAAAGAAGGTAAGATGACAGCGATCACACAAGCGAGATAACGCAGCATACGAATAAATGTCGCTGGAATCCAGCGGTTATTATAATCATCCGGTGATTGAAAGAAGCTAAAGAACGTGACAGGCAACAATATCGCCATTGGACTGCCATCCATTAACACCACAATTCTTCCTTCAAGAATTGATGACCTCACCTTATCCGGACGCTCCGTATCAATTAACTGGGGAAAAATAGAAAATGAATTGTCTTCAATGGCTTCGATGATGGATCCTGGACTAATGATGGTATCTACTTTGATTGAGTTGATCCGTCTTGTGACTTCATCGACGTTTTCCTTGTTTGCAATATCTGAAATATACACAATAGCGATGTTTGTCTCAGATTTCGTACCGACTTTATGATATTTCACAGCAAGCTGTCGATCGTTTAAGTGGGAACGCAATAAATAGATGTTCGTGTCCAAACTTTCCACAAATCCATCATGTGCCCCCGCAATCACATTTTCTGAAGATGGCTCAGATATAGAGCGAAGTGGTGGCTGCCCGACGGAGAATAATTTCACCTGTGATGAATTTTCATCAAGAAAGGCAATGCTCCCTGCAATAATGCTGTCGATGATGAGCGTCAAATCACCTGTTTCAAGACTACTAAGCGATTTTGTGTAATCTTGCTTGCCGGGTGGACCTAATAAATTGCCCATTATAAAATCGTTTAGCTTGCCTTCATCTATTCTCGTTTTGATAAAAAACATCACACACTTTGTTTCATTGACCATGAGCTCCCTGTATTCGAAGTCTCCACTTTGCTGAAAGATATTTTGTACAATGCGGATCTTCTCCTCGAAGCTGCCTGATAAAAAGTGCAAACGAGTTTGCTCATTCAAGTTTGGCATCTTTAGCCTCCTCTCTCAGAAATTTTAACCATAGTTTAAGCGGATCCGTTGATTTTATTCGTCAGGACGAGAGAAACGGCGACATGCCTCGACAACTTTCAGCTGAATTCATATTAAAAATGTTAAAAAATGATGAATGTTAATAACAACAAATGATGATTATTTCAATTTTTAGGTCATTGGAAGCGAAAACCGTAAAATAACGATGATTCAAAGTGATCAACATTTGACATTTACATCCAAATTTTCGTGACCTAAAAATAAGCATATCACTTGATTTTGATGGAGGTGACATTTGTCATGGGTCAACATTAAGCAATCTGTGCGTGCAGGATGACTTTCTAACCTGTTCATTTAAAAAACAAAATCATTCTAAACCACGCACTATTCCGTTAAAGCGTTGGTATGACTGATATTGTAGAGGTAAACAGGTTTTTAAACATTGATTCAAAATACATCTTAATAATTGTCAAAAAATTTAGGGAGAAAAGGACAAAAGATATTTCGGTTATGAATGGTAACGCTTTCTCTCGTAAAGGCAGAAAATTCAAACAGAATAAAGTCCTCCTTTTGACCTTTTTATTTATGAAAGGGCTAGGAAGAACCGCCTTATGATTAGAGGAATTTGGCATATGACAGCGTGAAAGATTCTGTTACATAATACCGATTGTGATTTTATGCTGAACCGATATACTGATGATTGAATTTACATATCACACTCATAAAAAAAGGAGATGTAGATAGCGATGTGGTTAATCGTTATAGCCTGTGTCATCATGTTAGGGATTGGCTTTATTGAAAAGAAGCGTCATCAGAAGAATATCGATGCCCTGCCGGTACGGGTCAATATTAATGGTATTCGTGGAAAGTCGACCGTGACGAGATTGACAACCGGTATTTTAATGGAGGCAGGTTATAAAACTGTCGGCAAAACAACCGGAACGGATGCAAGAATGATTTACTGGGATACGCCAGAGGAGAAGCCGATTAAAAGGAAGCCGCAAGGACCGAATATCGGTGAGCAGAAGGAAGTAATGAGAGAAACAGTTGAAAGAGGAGCGAATGCCATCGTCAGTGAATGTATGGCAGTAAATCCAGATTACCAAATTATCTTTCAGGAAGAGCTGCTTCAAGCGAATATTGGCGTGATCGTAAACGTTCTTGAAGATCATATGGATGTGATGGGGCCGACACTTGATGAAATAGCAGAAGCCTTTACAGCCACAATTCCTTACAATGGACACTTGGTTATTACGGATAGTGAATATACGGATTTCTTCAAAGAGATTGCGAAGAAGCGCAACACTGAAGTCATTGTTGCGGATAATTCCAAGATTACCGATGAGTATTTACGGAAATTTGAGTACATGGTGTTCCCTGATAATGCATCGCTTGCACTTGGTGTGGCACAAGCATTAGGGATTGATGAAGATACAGCATTCAGAGGAATGTTAAATGCGCCGCCTGATCCAGGAGCGATGAGAATTCTTCCATTAATGGACGCAAAAGCACCTGGACACTTTGTAAATGGATTTGCGGCAAATGACGCGGCATCTACATTGAACATTTGGAAGCGTGTGAAAGAAATTGGATATCCAACAGACGAACCGATTATCATCATGAACTGCCGAGCGGATCGTGTTGATCGAACGATCCAATTTGCGGAGGATGTTCTTCCTTATATTGAAGCAAGTGACCTTGTCTTAATTGGTGAAACGACTGACCCAATTGTGAAGGCATACGAAGAAGGAAAAATTCCGGCTGACCACTTACACAACCTTGAATATCAATCTACAGAACAAATTATGAATATGCTTGAGAAAAAGCTTCATAATCGAGTGGTTTATGGAGTCGGTAATATCCATGGCGCCGCTGAACCTTTAATCGAAAAAATTCAAGAATACAAAATTAAGCAGCTTGTCAGCTAGGAGGAAATATAAAAAATGTTCGGATCAGATCTTTATATCTCATTAATTTTAGGTGTTCTATTAAGCCTCATCTTTGCAGAAAAAACAGGGATTGTACCAGCTGGACTGGTCGTACCAGGTTATCTCGCACTTGTATTTAACCAACCAGTCTTCATTTTAGTCGTCTTATCAGTCAGCTTGCTTACGTATGTCATTGTTCGATTTGGTTTATCAAAATTTATGATTTTATACGGACGTAGAAAGTTTGCTGCGATGCTTATCACAGGGATTGCCTTAAAGCTCATATTCGATTTCTTTTATCCAGTCGTCCCTTTTGAAATAGCAGAATTCCGCGGAATTGGAATCATCGTACCTGGACTGATTGCGAACACCATTCAAAAGCAAGGTCTTACGATTACCCTTGGAAGCACGTTACTTCTAAGCGGTGCAACATTTGCCATCATGTATGTGTACTATCTATTTTAAGATAAGGTGTGTCGAATGATGAATAAAAAATTGAGCTTTCAGGAAAAGCTGCTGAAAATCACAAAGAATCAAAAGAAAAAGACGAATAAACATGTACTCATTGCGTTACCGATTGTCATTGCTTGCACATTCCTATTTACATTTATCGGGAAAGCGCAAGTGCCAACAGTAGAAAAGAATCCAGAACATATGCTAACTGCGACATTTGTTGGTGACATTATGTTTGGACGAAATGTAGAGAAAGTGACCGATCGTTATGGAAAAGAGCATCTCTTTCGCTATGCCAAACCTTATTTTGATGTATCTGACTATGTCACAGGTAACTTCGAGCATCCAGTTGCATCAGACGAAGAGCAAGCAGCACAAAAGAATATTCATTTGAAAACAGATGAAGCATCTGTCCAAACGTTGAAGAATTTGAATTTCTCTGTCGTAAACTTTGCGAATAACCATGCGGCAGATTATGGTGAAAAAGGTCTGAACAACACCATCAATTCATTCGAAAGAACGGGCATGGATTATACAGGTGCAGGACGTAACTTGCAAGATGCGAAGCAAAACATTTCGTACAAAGAGGTCAACGGATTAAAAATTGCGACCCTTGGTTTTACAGATGTGTACGGGGAAAATTTCAAAGCAACGAATCGCAAGGCCGGTATCCTGCCAGCAGATCCATCTATCTTTATTCCGATGATTTCACAGGCTGCGGATCAAGCAGATATTGTTGTTGTTCATGCCCATTGGGGACAAGAGTACAACAATGAAGTAAACGAAAGACAAAGAGAATTGGCAAGAGCTATGTCTAAAGCGGGTGCTGATATCATTATTGGTGCACACCCACACGTGCTTGAGCCGATGGAAGTCTACAATGGAACAGCGATCTTCTATAGCTTGGGGAACTTTATTTTTGACCAAGGCTGGTCAAGAACACGGGATTCTGCACTTGTTCAGTACCATTTAAATCAAGACGGTAAAGCGACATTTGAAGTCGTTCCTATGTATATTAAGGAAGCAACGCCTGCGCCAGTAAAGGCTGGCTCACTTGAATCAAAATCCATTATCCGTCAATTGACCAATGGGACAAACGCGGATTGGAAAGAAAAAGATGGGCATATCTTCTTTGAAGTTGATCATTCAGATAAAGTTCAAACATTAAAAGAAAACGAAGGGAAGGAAACCACCAAATGAAATTCCTTAAAGCAAGCTGGCCGTTTGTTGCGTTAATTTTAGTATTTGTCTTTATGTCTGCTTTTAAATTTAGTGATAGCCTTACAGATCAAGAGAAACAAAAGATCTCGGTTGAAATGCAGAAAATTGAACAACAAAAACAGTCGAAAGTGGAAGAAAGTAAATAATAGAGTCACGCGGAGCACGCATGGGCGTGCTCTTTTTTGTCGAAAAAAAGTTCATTTAAAAAGGGGGATGACGAAATAATAAAAGAAAGGGGTGAGGGTTGATGAATTGGAAAGGGATGTTGATTGGAGGGTGTACATTGATCGGGTTGTTGTTCATGTCTCAATCAGAGCTGTCTGCACAAACAAAGTCGCCTGTCGCAAAAGCGAAATCGCTGATTGGCACACCATATCAAACAAGTGGAACAGATCCAAAAACGGGCTTTGATTCATCTGGATTCATTCAATATGTATTCAAAACGTCGGGATCGTTTGATTTGCCACGGAAGGTCATTGATCAATATCAGATCGGAAAAAAAGTGTCATGGGAACAAGCAAAACCTGGGGACTTGGTGTATTTTCGTAAACTGGAAGAAACAAAAGCAGTCCCAACACATGTGGCGTTGTATGTTGGCAATCAACAAGTCATACATTTGACGCAGAGTAAAGGTGTGATGAAAACAGATGTCAGCCAAAGCAAGTATTGGAAAGAGCGATATTTTGCTGTCAAACGGTTGCCTGATTCACAAGAAATCTCTGACGATCGCCTAACCAAAGAGGCGCTGAAGTATATAGGGGTTCCTTATGTGTTTGGAGCAGCAGACCCAAAGGTTGGCTTCGATTGTTCGGGCTTTTTGCAGTATTTATTTGAAACATCGCTCGGCATTTATTTACCTAGAAGTGCTGAACAGCAATGGATGGTTGGAGAAAGCGTGGCAATAGACAACATTCGTCCAGGGGACTTTGTGTTCTTTAGCAATACGTATAAAAAGGGGATTTCTCATGTAGGGATGTATGTTGGGGGAAATCGTTTTATTCATGCAAGTCGATCTGAAAGTGTGACGATTTCGTATTTGTCTGATTCGTATTGGCAGAGAAAGTGGACAGGTGCGAAGCGATTCACGAAGCTGAAGCTAGCGAAAGAAAACCCAATTGTATCTAAGGCGGCTATGTATATTGGCGAAGCACCTTATGCCAAAGGTGGGACGACCCCTAAGAATGGCTTTGATACAGCTGGCTTCACACAGTATATTTATGAACAAGTGTATGGCATTCAGTTACCTCGCTATGCGTCAGGACAAGTCAAAGAAGGGAAGCCTGTGAAACGTTCAGAGCTGAAGCCCGGAGATCTTGTCTTTTTCAAAGCCACTTCATTGATTCCAGCTATTTATGCAGGATCAAATCAAGTCATTCATGTAACGGCCTCAAAAGGCGTTGTGATGACCAATATGAAAACAAGTACGTACTGGAAGGATAAATATGAAACGGCTGTTAGAATCAAATAAATAGAAAAAGCCCGATTCTTGCGTGTATCGGACTTCTCACTAGACGCTGTGATCAGACAAGCGTCTTTTTTTCATTCATTTGATTGTAAAAGTTGATCAATAAAATAGGCAACGCCATCTTCATGATTTCCTTTTGTGATCACTGTGCTCTTTTCTTTAATGACATCGACTGCATTCCCCATCGCAATTCTGTGACCTGCTTCCTCAAACATGGACAGATCATTCGGGCTGTCACCAATCGCATAGATATGAGAGCGATCGACACCATAATGGGCGGCGAGTTTTTTAAGGGCAGGTCCCTTCCCAGATTCCTTTGGCAGTACTTCAATGATATGTTTCCCAGACGTGGTTAACGACAGTTCAGGCATTTCTGCTAGAAGCGCCCGTGCTTCCTGTAATTTATTCATATCAAATGAAAAACAAAGCAATTTATATGTCGGTTCATTCGATTCAAAAATGTCGCGGATATCATCCACTGGCTTGATGCCGAATTGTTTGAATTGCGTCATCGCGCCTTTCCATAATTCCTCTAAATCTTCATTCGGATTGGCACTTTTGATGACATCGAATTCTGCTTTTAACTTTTCTTTTCCGTCAAATGGAGAGAGCAATGCATCGTCAGTATAGACCTCAAAATAAATATGTCGATCAACGAGCGCTTTTGCTGCACGCTTCCCAGCTTCTTGGTTCAGTGTGATTCGACTGAAAAGCTGATATCCCTCTGTATGGACTGTTCCACCGTTTGCCGCAATAATCGGGATATCTAAGTCTCCAATCAGTTCCTTCACATCAAACGTAGCTCGTCCTGTACAAATGGTCACAATATATCCAGCTTCCTTTGCACGGATGAGTGCTTGACGATTTGCGGGCGAAATTTCACTGTTCGTATTTAAAAGTGTGCCGTCTAAGTCAATTGCGATCATTTTTTTCATAGCTGTCATATCCTCCTTCAATCAAGCCATCATTCCTTAAACAAAGTATGTACGATTTCCATCATTCTCATGAAAAAGCGAGGACATTTCATTCCTCTCCCTTAAGGCTAAACAAAAAACATCAAATGATCAATGATGAGATGAGAAAAAGCGCCCGAGTGGGACGCTTTTGTTTAAGGTAGTTCAAGTTGCTGCTTCAATTCAGTTTTCACTTCATTTAGATGATTTTGATCTAGCTGGAAATAATAGATGCTGTTTGGCTGATAATCAGATCCTTTTAGCTGAATGGTTTCAATGGATGACAATGAAGTGAAGAGCGGGAAAAGGCCCACTAATTCGTTCATTGAAAGGTTGGTTGAGACATTTTCACCAAGTGTATCAATGATATTGTCATAAGATGGAATCGACGTCACGGATTTTGATTTATCAAAGATTGCTTTTAATACTTCCATTTGACGTTGCCCACGCAATAAATCACTGTCTGCTTTCCTTGTTCTCACATAGGCAAGAGCTTGATCACCATCTAGCGTATGTGTTCCTGTTTGAAGTACGACTTTGCCTTTTGTATCTTTTTGAATCTGTTTCACGAGATACTCATCTTTAATATCGATGGATACACCGTTTAGTTCGTTGACAATTTCCTTAAATGCTTTGAAATTACTTTCGATGACAAAGTCGACTGGAATGTCTAGTAAACCTTCGACTGTACTCACTGTTAAGTCTGCACCGCCAAATGAGTGTGCATGTGTAATTTTATCGTATCCATAACCTGGAATATTGACGTATGAGTCCCTTGGTACGCTTAATAATTTGACTGTTTTATTTGTACGGTTAACAGTGGCCAAGACCAATGCATCGCTTCGTGCTTGTTTCACTGTTTCACCAGGTCTACTGTCAACTCCAAGCAGCAAGACAGAGAAGTTGTCTTTCCCTGGATCAAATGCTGCAATACGCTTCACGGATTGTGACCCGCGATCTAAAGAAACTTGTGCTTTCTTTGCAGCACTCGTCAATTTATAGTAGGCATAGCCTGTAACAGAAGCGGTTGTTAATAAAACTAAACTGAATAAAAATAAGGTGACTTTCACCCATGGTCTTAAACGCTTTTTGCGTCTGTGTTTACTTCGTGATTGATCCATATATTCTAAACCCTCGCTATGATTTTATCGTAAAGATGTTCATTTCGTATTTACAAACTAAAACAAATATACCTTAAAAAAGGATATCATGCGACATTTTTTTTCGCTAACAATTACTGGACGTTTCCTATACGAAAAAGGTTTCGGTGATACACAAATGTAATATGTTTGTCATAAAACATCGACATGTTTGAAATGACGAGAAGTGAGGAAAATGTCTTTCCAGAGACAATCATCCAGTGAATTTCTAAAAAAGCGGGGTTATGGTCATGGACAAACGGAATAGCTGGCTTTATTTTTTCGGCGCGCTTGGAGGCGCTTTATATGGTTATGATACAGGAGTCATTTCTGGCGCCATTTTATTTATGAAAGAAGATTTAGGGTTAAATGCTTTTACAGAAGGACTCGTCGTGAGCGCCATTTTAATTGGTGCAATGCTCGGTTCTTCTCTATCTGGAAAGCTAACCGATCAATTCGGGCGGAAAAAAGCGATCATGTCTGCTGCCGTTTTATTTATAATCGGTGGATTTGGAACAGCCCTTGCACCAAATACAGAAGTGATGGTGCTATTTCGAATTGTTTTAGGGCTTGCTGTCGGGTGTTCGACGACGATAGTTCCTCTATATTTATCTGAACTTGCGCCAAAAGAATCGAGGGGCGCACTGTCTTCTTTAAACCAACTCATGATTACATTCGGTATTCTCCTTGCCTACATGGTGAACTATGTTTTAGCAGATGCAGAGGCGTGGCGTCTCATGATGGGGATTGCTGTCATTCCTTCTGTTCTACTATTAATCGGTATCTTATTTATGCCAGAAAGTCCACGCTGGCTATTTATCAATGGACACGAAGATCGAGCGAAACGAATCTTATCAAAACTGAGAAAGAATCAGCAAGAAGTGAATGAAGAAATGTCTGAGATTCAAAAAGCAGAAAATGAAGAAAAGGGTGGGCTCAAAGAATTATTGGAACCATGGGTACGCCCAGCGCTCATTGCTGGTGTTGGACTCGCCTTCTTTCAACAGTTTATTGGCGCAAACACCATTATTTACTATGCGCCAAAAACATTCACAAGTGTCGGATTTGGCGATTCAGCAGCCATTTTAGGAACCGTAGGCATTGGGGCAGTGAATGTCGTCATGACGTTTGTTGCCATAAAAATCATTGATCGAGTGGGACGGAAGAAATTGCTTCTATTTGGAAATGTGACGATGACGCTAAGTTTGGTTGTCCTGTCAGTGGTCAATTGATTTTTTGAGGGGTCTACTGCTGCAAGTTGGACAACGGTTGTTTGTTTAGGAATATTCATCGTCATGTTTGCGGTGAGCTGGGGACCGGTCGTTTGGGTCATGCTACCAGAGCTTTATCCTGTGCATGTACGCGGAATAGGTACAGGTGTATCGACGTTCTTTCTTCATACAGGGAATTTGATCATCTCACTGACATTCCCGGCTTTACTTCATATGATGGGCATTAGTAACCTTTTCCTCATTTATGCGGTCATCGGTATAGGTGCCTTCTTATTCGTGAAATACTTAGTGACAGAAACGAAAGGAAAAAGCCTTGAAGAAATTGAAGAGGATCTGAAAAAGAGAAACCGTGCAATCGTGAAGGACGAAGGTGAAACGGTATAAAAGGAGAAACAGCTACGGGATCGTAGCTGTTTTTATTTGTTTAAACAAACGTTTCATTAAGAAAAGGACGATCTCTTATCTTCTGAACGTGCTGAATGCAACATACATATGGAAAAGGCGAGCGAAAGGTGGAAATGAGATGAAAGGGATCACAAGCATTGTCATATTGACCTACAACGAGCTTCATTTAACAAAACAATGTATTGATAGCATTCGGCAGCATACCCGACGTGACGAATATGAGCTGATCATTGTTGATAATGCCTCAACAGATGGAACGAAAGACTATATAAGAGGGCTCAAAGATGTGATTGTCATTGAAAATGAAAAGAATCTAGGCTTTGCAAAAGGGTGTAATCAAGGGGCAAAACGAGCGACAGGAGACAGTATTCTCTTTTTAAATAATGATACGATCGTGACGGAACAATGGCTACCTCCCTTGAAAGAGGCACTGTTTGCATCAGAACGAATCGGAATGGTAGGGCCTGTGTCGAACTATGTGAGTGGTCCTCAAATGGTACAGCCATCTTATGCCGATGTGGATGAGCTTCCGGCGTTTGCAAAGCAATATACAGCAGATCAAAAAGGGAAGAGGACATATGTACATAGGTTGGTAGGCTTTTGTTTACTCGTCAAAAAGGAACTGATTGAAGAAATTGGGCTATTCGATGAGCGGTTTATCTATGGGTCTTTTGAGGATGATGATCTATGTATGCGTGCCTTGATGAAGGGGTATCAGTTGCAAATTGTACATGACTCATTTGTACATCATCAAGGACATGCGACCTTCCAAGCAAATCAAGAGACGAACATCTCTACATTATTTGTAGAAAATCGGGTGCGATTTTTAGATAAGTGGGGGATTGATTTAAATGTGATTACACCTCATCCGTATTTTGCGTCACTCCTCCCGAAAGAAGCGAACGTTGTATTAGATGTTGGGTGCGGCGCAGGTGCAACAGGTGTTGAAATCATTAATCGACAATCAGTTGACATGTACGGAGTTGAGTCTGACACACTCAAGGCGAATATCGCCAAAGCGTATTATCGTGAGGTTGCACAGGTGAAGGTAGACGAGTACCAATGGGCAGACAAGAGTGCTTTTTTTGATGCCATCATTTTTTCCGATGTATTAGAGCATATTTCAGACCCGTGGCACACAATTTCCGAGGCATACACATCACTCAAACCGGGCGGGGTGATCATCTGCTGCTTGCCCAACATGATGCATGCGGAGGTTTTACTCCCATTATTGACCGGTGATTTCACGTATCAAGAGATGGGGATTTTAGATCGGACGCACTTGAGGTTTTTCACACCAAGAACAATGCGGGCGCTATTTCCGGATCATATGTTTGACCGGATGGTAGAAAAACAAATCAATGTACCAATTGATCAACATGTTCAACTGTTTTTTGATGAAGTGGCGAGAGTAGGAGAGTCGCTTGGTTTTCAGACAAAATCTTTATCTGACGAAGTGAAGCTATATCAACTTTTAATCGTGGCACGTAAAAAGGAAATGTAAAGAGATGGATGTATTCAAAAAGGACTAAAACATTCCCCGTTTTAGTCCTTTTGATTGTTACCATTTAAACAATTTTGATGCTCCTTCAGCCCCGAAGTTTAAAATAGTGACTTCAATATCGTAGTCGATGTCTGCTTCTTGAAACAGTTTGTCCCACTCGTCTCGATGTTTCTCCCAATAATCTGGGTACTTGATACGAACATGTCGGCTGAAATAAATGGGATCAACACCAATGTCCTTCTGAATGTGGGTCATGGTTTTATGAATGCGTTTTTTGATCGCTTTCTCAAACAGATGCTCAAAACGCTGAATGTACTTTTGGTCGTATGAGTTTTCTAGAGGGTATTGATCTTCCGATAGTTTTCCATTTGTTTTGATACGGACAGTAAAGGAAATCTTTCCGTCTTTTAGATGGGGTTCAACTTTAGAAGATGCTTTTTTAATTTCGTATGTTGTGTGAAACCCTTTATAGGTAGCTGGGACAACACCGCCTGAAATCTGATTCATGACCCAATTTAATGATTGGACATCATTTGCAGAGATAAACCCAATCAGTTTTCGCGATTTTCCATGAATGATTCCTGCCCCATCATAGATGAGTTCACCATTCATGGCATCGACACTTTGGACAAGAAAGCTAATGCCCATTTGAAAGTAATCAGACGCTCGGCCAATTCGTGTTGGACGCAAGATTTTCCCGTTAAAACGCCGGCTCTTTGATGTTTCAAATATATGCTCTACAGGAGTCTTTTGCTGTGCTTTTAAGCGTTGGTTGATCACTTCAGATGCCTCTTGACGGGATACGAGGAGGTAGCTGCTTCTCCGAACCTCATCATCTCGTATAAAATGATTGATCGTTCCTAGCATATCATGATGCTCTGCTTGCGCTTTGCCAAACAAGAAGATTTTAAGATGATCACTGTATACCGGAGAATCCTTTAAGGCAACATTACTGACAGCCTCTAGTACACTTTTCCCCTCTGATACCACATTCACATAACCGGGAGAATCAGCTTCTTGTGTACCGCTCGTTTTTGGAACAAGATTTTGATAGGTAAGCTTGACCCCTTGATCTTCTGATTCGTCAATGCCGACGCCGCGCACAAATGATAATTTTTCAATATCCTTTAGGTCCCAACAACCTGTTGAAAGAAGGAGAAAAATGCAGGACAGAGATATGAAACATAGACGCCACCGACTCATGCAGATCGACCTCCCCATTTTTTACGTATGATCATCAGTGCGGCGGTAAGCATTGGAATGGCAATGATGACAAACAAAGCGTAGCCGAGTAAAGTAGAGTAGTAAAACACCTCATTGATACTTCTTGGAAAAAGTGATAATACAGAGGTAATCAAGAATAATAGCCATAGCAGTCTCGTGATATTCGTCGTTTGAAAGACTGTGAAACAGCCTTTAATGGCAAATTGAAAAAAGCCGAGCATACAAATGAACTGCTGGCATGTCCAAATCGTCAGTAAAAAAATATCAAAGCGTTCAATGAAAACACCTTCGATTTCTAGCGCTTGAATGAGTGAAACAGTAGGCCAGGTGAGCGACTTCGTTTCTCCAACTGTCATAGAGCCAATCACGACAAAAAGCGTCAGAGAATAAACAAGAGTTGTAATACCAACTCCGATGGCAGCAGCCCATTTTGCCTTTTTCCACTTCTCTTTGTACATGAGCGGGACAATAAACAAAATGACTTCAAAGCCTGTAAATTGAATGAATGTTTTCGAAAAGAGTTTATTAAAATCTTCAAACCCATGTGCCATAACAGGACGTAAGTAATCGAAATCGAATATTTTGAGGCTAAACAACATCAACCCAATGTAAATGACCATCGTAATTGGATAAACATATGTCACCAGCTTCACCACGGGGAAGATGCCGCTTTTCAAATGATAAATCGCCACAAGTAAAAAAATCATGACAATGACCATCATTGGAGTCGATTGAAGCAAGAAAAACTGAACCACCTCGCCAAGTACACGTGCCTGAAACCCAACGATGCCTAATAAATAAGCAATGAGCACCAAATTCAAGAGCGTGCCGAAGAAGACACCAGCTCCTTTTTTATTTGAATCGAAGATCGTATCCGGCGCATTCTTCTCTGCAATCCATCCTAACAAAAAAGCAACGAAAGCAAAGAGGGCGCCCTGAACTAATATAATGATCCAACCATCCGGAGCCCCTGATTGGGCAGAACTGCGAGGAATCGTTAAGATGCCAGCGCCTATCATTGTAGAACTGCACAATATGGTGACTTGTAACAATGATAGCTTATCAGCTCTGTACATGGTTTACTCTCCTTGTCTTTTAATATTTGCAGTCCTCGCTGTTTTCGGTCTTGTTTTCAATAGTCCAACAGGTAATCGAACATACATATCTTTTAAATCCGAATATGGAGCAGACAAAACAGGTGTAAAATAATCAAAACCAAAGCTCTTTAATTGCATGAGATGACAAAGCACAAATAAATAACACATGATTAAACCATATAGCCCAAACATCGCAGAGCTGAAAATCGCCATAAAACGAAGAATACGTAGCGGGAAACTAAAATCATATGAAGGTGCTGTAAAATCCGCCAATGCCGTTAATGAAACAATAATGACCATTAAGGCACTGACGATATTTGCCTGTACAGCGGCCTGACCAATGATGACACCGCCAATGAGTCCAATCGTTTGCCCAATTGCTCTAGGAAGACGAAGTCCAGCTTCACGCAACAGTTCAATGGTAAAAGACATGAGAATTGCCTCGACTACAGGCGGAAAGGGGACATTTTGCCGACTTCCTGCAATTGTGAGCGCCATCTGAGTAGGTAACAAACCAGGGTGATAGGAAACAAGAGCGATATAGAGACCGGGTAAAAAAACTGTTAACAGCACGGAGATATATCGGAGTAATCGCAAAAGAGTCGCACTTGTCCATCTTTGATAATAATCCTCAGGCGATTGCATCAAGGCGGTTATGGTCATAGGAAGAATAAGGGCAAAAGGGGTGCCATCAAGCATAATAGCGACTTTTCCTTCAAGGACAGCGGCAATCACCCGATCTGGTCGCTCTGTGTTTTGAATCTGCGGGAAAATAGAGAGGTGGCTGTCCTCAATCAGTTGTTCAATATAGCCCGTTTCAGGGATATCATCCATCCTGATTTGTTTGACTCGTGAGACCACATCTTCCACGAGTGTTGGATCTGCGATATCTCGAACGTACACAAGTGCAGCAAATTTATGATTACGGGCACCGACATTGAGTTTTTGAATAACGAGATTGGGATCGTTTGCCCGCTCACGGAGCAAAGCCGTATTCTTTTCAAGATTCTCAATAAACCCAATGCGTGGTCCTCTCACAAGTACTTCAGATTGGGGCTCTTCTACTTCCCTAAATTGAAAAAGGTTCGTTTGAAAGGCAAGTGCTTGTGACGCTCCATCTACAAATAAAATAGCCTTGCCTTTGTATAACTGCTCGATGGCAAGGTTCATATCTTCTAGCACATCATTTTGTATGCCGAAGAACTGTTGAGAGAGAGCGCTCAGCGTGGTGTGCTGAACTTCGTTGATGTCCAGCTCTTTTTGCAGAGGTGAAATGATTTGTTTCGATAACATTTCAAATTCTGTGAGGCCTTCCACGTACACAAGACATGACGAGATAGCGGAAGGACCAAATGAAAAAGAATGGAACACGATGTCATCACTTTTCCCGACAAAGCTTTTGACGCGCTTGATGACAATCTCTACATCTTGTTCAATACGACTTTTCACAATGCCTCACCCTCGTGTCTTGTTTTCTATAGGTTGACTCGAATTGAGAAAAATTATGCAAACAGAAAAAAGAGAACTCCTTTAAAGGAATTCTCTTAGATTGTAGAAAAATTCATATCTCCACAATGTATGTATGACACATCAATATATTGATCAATTGTGCTCGCAAGATTTTTTTAGACTTGGGGGCTAAAAGCCCCCATCGTCGTCTTATCTACTTGCACTTTCATAAAATGCATAATTTCCAGATTTACCTTTAAGATAAAATGTAGTACCGAAGCGATCAAAACTATTTGCAAAAGAGCCATTATCTGAATACATACATAATCTATTACCCCCGCCTTTAAAAGGAGTTACAGAACAATCTACAATTGATGTAGCCTTCGTACGCAAATCCGCATCTGTTAAATCATTGGTCGCAAGAGCTTGTCCAGAAACAGGTAAAAGCAATCCTAAAGATAAAGCAACTCCAGTTATTGTTTTTCTCAATTTCATGTGAATCATCTCCATTCCCAAAATTTGTAATACAACTTTATTATAGAAGGGGAGCTCATTCAATAAAAGGGTCTAAAATACCATATTTGTTATAAAAAGGAATTTAAATGATTCAAATTTCATGTTTTGACTTTAAATCGGTTATGGGTTGAGTTTGAACGTAAAACTCGTATTGTCTTGGAAATAAAATGATACAAAAGAGTCAGAAGTATTTTCTCTCAAACACATCTTTTTCGAATAAAAAAGAGAACTCCCTTACAGGAATCCTCTCAATATACTTATCGTGCAAGCCACCCGCCATCAACGGCTAATATGTGACCATTCATATAGTCTGAAGCAGGTGAACTAAGGAAGATGGCTGCACCCGCCAAGTCCTCCGGTTTTCCCCATCGTCCGGCAGGAATTCGTTTGAGAATTTCTTCATTCCGGTTGGCATCGTCACGAATGGCTTGTGTGTTGTTTGTTGCAATATAACCAGGAGCAATTGCATTCACCTGCACATGATGGTTCGCCCATTCATTGGCAAAGGCTTTGGTCAGTCCAGCGACAGCATGCTTACTTGCTGTATAAGCAGGGACAAAGACCCCACCTTGGAAAGATAAGAGGGAGGCAATATTGACGATCTTTCCGTGCCCTTTTTGCAGCATCTGCTGTCCTACCTTTTGTGTCAGGAAAAAGAGGCTGTTCATATTCACATTGATGACTTGATGCCAATGCTCTTCAGCATAATGAGCGGCTTGCTCTCTTTTAATCGTGCCAGCATTATTGATTAATATATCAATGGAATGCGTGTCTAAAATGGCATCAACATCCTTTTGGGCAGAAGATGGATCAGCAAAATCAATTTGATACGCATGAAATGATCTGCCTGCCTGTTCCACAAGAGATTTGGTTTCTTCAAGTGGTGTGTGATGGTACGTGCCGATGATATGAGCGCCAGAACGTGCAAGGGCCACTGCAATCGCTTGGCCGATGCCAGTTCCAGGACCTGTGACAAGTGCTGTTTTTCCTTCAAGTGAAAAGAGGGACGATACATATGATGTTGTTGTCATTCGGCTACCTCAACTGGTCCATTGGGACAAAATCCATATCCTTGAATGTATAATTTTCGCCAGCCATCGCCCAAATAAAGGAATAATTTGCTGTGCCTGAGCCAGAATGAATGGACCAAGCTGGTGAAATGACAGCTTCCTCATTTGCGACAACAAGATGTCTCGTTTCTGACGGCTCTCCCATAAAGTGAAAGACGCGTGCATCTTCATCCACATCAAGATATAAATACACTTCCATGCGCCGATCATGTATGTGGGCAGGCATTGTATTCCATGTATTATTCGTTTCAAGCTGTGTGATCCCCATCATTAATTGGCAGCTTTGAATACCATCTGCATGGATCACTTGATACAAGTTTCGTACATTTGATGCGGATGCTTCACCTAAATGATTCGGAGTTAACTCAGCGATGGCTGCCTTTTGAGTAGGATATGCCCGATGAGCGTTTGCTGATACGAGATAGAACTTGGCCTGCTGATCTGCTGAACTAGCAAATTGTACATCTTTATGTCCAAGTCCAATATATAAGAAGTCTTTATGCTCTAACACAAAAGACTCTCCGTCTACGGTTACGGTGCCTTGCTCTCCGACATTGACAATCCCAATTTCCCGTCTTTCAAGGAAATAATCTGTGCGTAAAAAGTCACCAGCATCCAGCTTGATTGGTTCTGTTTTCGGCATCGCCCCGCCAATGACTACACGATCCTCATGCGAATAGTATAGTTTCAACTCACCACTCACGAATAACGTAGGAATATGAAAATGACGACGAAGCTCTTCTGTCGTAAAGCGTTTGACCTGCTCAGGATGTACAGCATAACGATTTTCCATTCTGATAGCCTCCCTTTTCAACTAAACATCATTTGATTTATTTTGGTATCGGTTTCAAGGAAAATATTAGAGGAAAAAGGGAGTGGCGTCAACCTCCTTTTTGAAATCGTTTTCTTTTTTGTTAATAAAGAAGGGGGATTGGCATTTCTTCCAAAAAAACCTTCTTGTTTTAAAAAAGTTGTGGTATGATTTTTTTGAAATGATTTGAAATCGGTTTCGAAACAAATGAGACGTGAAACATGGGAGTTATCTGAATGAAAGAGAAAAAGCAAACAAAAGTGACAATTAACGAAGTCGCCGCTTATGCCGGTGTCTCTAAATCGACAGTTTCCCGGTATATCAATGGCAAAACGAATGAAATTTCTCCGGAAAAAGTAAAAAAAATTAAGAAGGCAATTGATGAGCTTCATTATCGTCCGAGTCAGTTAGCGCAAGGGCTCAAAGTGAGAAAAAGCAAGGTCATTGGTTTTATTGTTGCTGACATAACGAATCCATTTTCTGTGGCTACGCTTCGCGGGGTTGAGGAAATCTGTGATCAATACGGGTATAGCATTATGGTCTGTAACACAGATAATCGTCCGGAGAAGGAACGAGAAATGCTCTTAAAGCTGAATGCCCATTATATTGAGGGGCTGATCATCAATACAACGGGTCAAAACAATGACATTTTGCAAGATTTCAAGAAAAGCGGTATTCCTATTGTGCTTGTTGATCGTAAATTGCCAGAACTTAAAGTCGACACAGTGACAACGAATAACCGTGATATTACCATCCGTCTTCTTCAACAAATGGATGAGAAAGGCTATGAACAAATTGCTTTTTTCTCTGAACCGGTGGAAGGAATTAGCCCACGAGAAGAGCGGAAAGATGCATATGTGCAGACTGTATTAAGTAAAAATAAGAAGCCGATCGTTGTAGAAATTGATCTGAAACAAAAGGAACAAATGCGAGAGGAAGTTCGCCACTTTTTACAAACAGTCAACCAGAAAAAAGCGATCTTAGCAGGAAATGGCTTACTGATGCTCAAATTGATCAGTGAACTGGTGGAGCTAGGGATTAGCATTCCAGAGGAAATAGGCATTGCGGGGTTTGATGATACAGAGTGGTATAAACTGATTGGTCCAGGCATCACAACGGTGGCACAACCGTCTCATGACATGGGGAAAGCAGCGATGCAAAAAATTAAAATGCGTCTTGAAGGGGATGAGAGTGCGCCTCAAACCATTCAACTGGACGGAGAAATCATCGTCAGAAAATCATTATAAAGATTGGACAGAGGAGTATACAGATGTGCGTACTTCTCTCTTTTTGAAATCATTTGAAACCGGTACTGAGGAAGGGGAGAAATGAGTGAAAGCGTTGGATGCAGTAACATTTGGAGAGTCGATGGCCATGTTTTACGCAAAGGAAGTGGGAGAGCTTCATCAAGTGAATACATTTCAAAAAGCGCTTGCTGGTGCAGAAAGTAATGTAGCAGTCGGTTTGGCGAGGTTAGGGTTTGATGTTGGCTGGATGAGTAAAGTTGGGGCAGACTCACTTGGCACATACATTCTAGAGGAGCTTCAACAAGAAGGTGTCAACACAGAGGCAGTGCTCCGGTCAAATGATGGGGCAAAGACAGGGATATTGCTCAAATCAAAAGTGCTCGATGGAGATCCGGATGTCACTTATTATCGCAAGGGATCTGCAGCAAGTACGATGAACCCAAGCGACTTCCCTTTCAGTTATTTCAAGCGAGCAGGTCATCTGCATATGACAGGAATTCCTCCTGCACTTTCTAATGAAATGAGAGCGTTTTCTCTTCATGCCCTACAAGTGATGAAAGATTCAGGGAAAACCATTTCATTTGATCCGAATCTAAGAATTCAGTTATGGGAAGAGGAGGAAGACATGATTCATACAGTGAACCAGCTTGCTTCTCAAGTGGATTGGTTTTTCCCAGGGCTTGCAGAAGGAAAGCAGCTCACCGGTCTTCAACACCCTGAAGAAATTGCGGATGTGTATCTACAAAAAGGTGTCAAGCTAGTCGTGGTGAAGCTCGGGGCAGGAGGCGCCTATTATAAAAGTGCAGCCGGTCAAGGGGTAGTGGAAGGGTTTCAAGTCGACCACGTCGTTGATACGGTCGGAGCTGGTGATGGATTTGCAGTTGGCGTCATTAGTGCGCTACTAGACGGCTTATCATTTGAAGAAGCTGTCGCAAGGGGGAATGCCATTGGGGCGCTTGCCGTGATGTCTCCAGGAGACAAGGATGGACTCCCGACGAGAGAGGAGCTTCAAGCATTTTTACAAAAAGCGAAGCGTGATCAAAGACGGGTGCACGTGGAGGGGGATGAGATAAATGGGGAAATCAGAACGATCGATCGTTAAAGAGCAATTGGCGGCATGCAAACTCATTGCAGTGGTTAGAGCTGATAGTGAAATGGAAGCCATTGAGATGATTCACCGTTTACAGAAAAAAGGGATTCGCGCCATTGAAGTGACCTACACCACACCGAATGCTGAACGCATTATCGCCTCTTTCCGGCAAGATCGCGAATTGATTGTAGGGGCAGGTACGATTACAACGTTAGAACAGGCGCAATCAGCCATGGATGCAGGGGCTAAATTTATTGTAAGCCCTGGGTACCTTCCGATGATCGGTGAGCACGTCTCGTTTCACGATATTCTCTATGTACCCGGTGTGCTGACACCAAGTGAAATCATGCTGGCAAAAGCAAACGGTTATTGCTTATTAAAGCTCTTTCCTAGCGGCTCCTTCGGCTTATCCTACATGAAAAATTTGCGAGGACCGTTTCCAGAGGTTGAATTTATTCCGACAGGCGGTATTCATCCCGTCGATGTCCCGAAATGGTTGAAGGCTGGTGCAATAGCTGTAGGTGTTGGCAGCCAGTTAGAAAGCAGTACAGAGGAAGAGTTGAAAGCTGTCCTTTCCTCCCCTATATGATATGGAACAAACACAACCGGCCCAATAGTCGGTTGTGTTTGTTTATGTAAAAGAGATCAGTTTTCCTCTCATTGTGGGTGATGATCACCGTTTCGCTATGACAATAGAATGAACTTTTCCTCCTCTATATAACGATTGCATAAATGACTTGAAAGACCTTTGGATTTGGTCGATAAAGAGATTAGTAGAACAATATGCTAAGTTAAGAGAGGGAAAAGTAACGTGAAAAAATCCATCAAGATGGTGTTACTCACAGCTGCCTTTGGGATGACATTACACACAGGCAAAGATGTGCAAGCAGCCTCCTATGTCGATCAATCTATTTATACGATTAACACCTCAAAGGTATTTACAACAGAATCAGAAGTGAAAAAAGCAATTGATACATTGAAAAAAGATAAAAAATGGACAGCGACTTATCAAACGTCAGGCAATACGTCGACTTATCAGCTCACTGCCTCAGGGTATGACTCGCAATCCGCTGCCAACACAAGTGTAGCCGCGTTGAAAAAAGAGCTGGGAATAAACGGTACCGTCTCACCAGTTGGTAACCGCCTGCCTTTACAAAAGGTTGTGTCTGATCCAATCAAAGATGAACAGCAGGCTCAAAAGCTCTCATCGGATCTAACAAAAGCATCAGGACTCAAAAGCACGTATGAAGTCATCAATCAAGATCAGCCTTCCTATCAGGTGATTTCAAGCGCCATTGATTCAGAAACGAAAGTCAAAGAGATTCAAACAGAACTTCAAAAACAGGCCGGAGTCACCAGTACATACCAAACAGAAGGAACAGCTGACACTTTATATCAGCTTGTATCAGGCGGTATTGTGGGACAAAGTAAGGCGAGTACAATCTTACAAGGATTCCAAAAGCAATCTGGATTAAATGCAACACTTCGAATGATAAAAGCCGGTCAACCATATTACACCGTCACAACTGCTGCTTTGGCTAATCAGTCAAAAGCAAAAACACTTCTGACGCAACTGCAAAAGGAAGCGAAATTGAGCGGTAAGATTCAGAAGGCTGGTACTGTTAAGAATGTGTATCGCTTAGAATCAGGCTATTTTAAAAACAGCAAAGAAGCCACATCAGCTGCGTCGCAAATAAAGAAACAAACTGGCGTAGCAGGTGCTGTGCAGCGCGTAGGGAAAACCAAACATTATATCGTGAAGTTCAATCAATTAAACGATTCAGCTCACGCAAAAACAGTCGCTTTTTTCAAGAAAAAGAAATGGCGCTATACATCTAAAAAAATCTCTTCTGCCCAGCCATATCAAGTAGTAACTGGAGCACTTTTGGGAGATGTGCAAGCGAAAAAAGCGACGACTTTCTTCCAGAAGAAAAAGGTGTCTGCGACAACAAAGAAAACAGGGAAAATAGCTGATAGCACCTATCAAGTGTTTGTCAATCAGGCAACCGATCAAGTGAAAATCAATCAAGGTGTTGCTTACTTAAAGACGCAAAACATCACAAGTACCATCACGACAAGAAAAGGGCAACCGACTAGTCAAACGTATCGTCTTACAACATCACCTGTATTTGACCTTAACAAAGTAAAACAGGTACAAGACATTTTGAAAATAAAAGGCGTCGCCAGCAGTTCTAAAACACTTGCAGGGACGGCCAAGCAATATCGGGTGACAACGGAAGCAACCGTCAACCAAACGAAAGCGAATCAAGCACTTAACTATTTGACGAAACAACATACGAAGGCAGTCGCTCAAAAGACAGGTGCGACTGATTACGGACAGTATCAAATCAAAACAGGTTCCATTGCGACCACTGCCCTACGAGATCAAGGCATCGCATTTTTCAAAAAGCGGAACGAAGCAGTCGTTTCAACCACGACAACAAAACCGGGATACAAAATCATCATTACGCAGAACTTTACAGGTCTACCAGCAGCGAATGAAGCCATTGCTTTTGTGAAAAATCAATATGGCTGGACCGCGACATCAACGAAAATCAAAAATGGCCCGATGGTGATGCAAACGAAGTATAACTTAACAGTGAATGAAATGGTGACCAAACAAATGAGGGTGTCACCGCAGACAGATGGAGCGGCTTATGTGTATGCGGCATACGTCAATGAAGCGACATCAACAGTGAATACGGACGGTTTAAATGTACGTTCTACACCAAATTCAAGTTCGGCAAGCAACATTGTGGCAATACTCAATAAAGGAGCAAAAGTGAAACAGCTTGGGAAGGAAGGGGACTGGATCAAGATCAATCTTGGCTGGAGAAATGCAAGTGCAGCAGAGGTGATAAAGTATGTGGATCCGGTGAATATCGTCGAGGGAACCCAGTCCTATTTTCAGTTTCTAAAACTCTCTGAAGCTGCGAATCTGAATCCGGCAGAAGTCAATTCAAAGATTCTCGCTGGAAAAGGCATACTTGCTGGACAAGGACAAGCGTTTATCACAGCGGCAAAAACGTATCGGATCAATGAAATCTATCTTATTTCACATGCGTTACTTGAAACGGGTAACGGACGGTCGATTTTAGCGAACGGTACAAAATTTAACGATAAGATTGTTTACAATATGTATGGCATTGGCGCATATGATAGCAATCCAAACTATTTTGGCGCAAAATATGCATATGAACAGAAGTGGTTTACGCCAGAAGCTGCGATTATTGGCGGGGCAAAATTCATTGGGACTAGCTATATCCACCACGCGACATATAAACAAGATACGTTGTACAAAATGCGCTGGTCTGCTACAGCCAGTCATCAATATGCCACTGATATCGGGTGGGCTTCCAAGCAAGTCAATCGGATGTACAGCCTCTATAGTTTACTTGATAACTATACGTTGTATTATGATATCCCAGTATATAATAAATAAAAAAACGTCCGTGCTTCTTATTGAGAAGCCGGACGTTTTTTGTTTAAGAGCTGCTGTTCAATAAATGATAACAGCTGTTCACTGGATTGTCCTTTTGAATATTGATTCCAATCCTCTGCAAAGGTCCTTAACTTGTCCTGATTCATCGATTCGTTTAAACAGAAAAGCTCCTCTAAAAGCATCTCCCTGCTTACACAAGCCTTTCCGGGAATCATGGTTTCGTAGTGATCCACTAAGCCCCGTTTTTGACGATAAGTTTCTAAATCATATGTGAAGAATAGGACGGGCTTTTGAAGCAATGCATATTCAAACACAATAGAAGAGTAATCTGTAATCAGTACATCACAGGCATGGAGTAAAGGATAGAGCGGTTGATCAGACACATTAAATATCCACTCATCATCTGCTTCGGTATTGGCTAGATGTTTCACCGCCGGATGCAGTTTCACGAGCAAAATGTAGTCACCGCCTAGCTCTGTTTGCAACTGTTCTTTTGAAAAAGGAAGAACAAGGCGATCCATTGCAAAATCACGGTAGGTCGGGGCGTAAAGCAGCACCTTTTTTCCTTTTGGTAGATCGTTCGTCACAATGTCAGGTGGATGTTGATCATAGTAAACATCCGTAAACGGTACACCAGTAGGTAGAAAACGTTCGTCCGTCACGCCAAAAGATTTTTTGAACATCTCACTCATTTGTTCCGATCCGGTGACGATATAATCGAATGACGCATAGACCCGTTTGAAACGCTTGATATCGCGTGGACTCCGGTTAGCGTTTGATGCATCTTCAAGGCCGAATTTCTTCAAAGCGCCATTTGCATGCCAAACTTGAATACAAGTGGTATCAGCACGGTGTCTCAATACGCTCGTCATGAGAAAATAGTTGTCGGTTACGACGACTTTACTCTTATGCAGTGTATAAATACATCTGATGAGATGGATGGGATTTTTTTCATTAAAATAGCGAAATGACAGATGAGGATCGTCCTTCTTCAATGTAGAAGCGTGCTTTGTGTAAAGAACGGTCAGTTTCATCGTCATATTCGCTTGTTGCTGATAGGAATGAATGAGAGCAGCTGCATTTTCTTGAAATGAAACAAGCAGCGTCACTTGGTTTTCACGTGGTTTCACGCCGCTTGTTAGCCATCCAATGAAAGAGACGAATGCCGCATAACATGAGATAATCATCGAATGTATATTCATCATATGTCAGTCTTTCACAGCTGCTTTGTCTGATCCTTTACTTGCTCAGGATAGTAACGTTTCTTTTCTTTGTTTTCTTTCAATACGGCAAAGGCGTATTTTGGGATATTCAGCATCCGTTTCCATCTCCATGGATTGACAATCAATCGATACAGCCATTCTGTATTTGTGTTAATCATCCAACGTGGTGCACGCTTTACCATTCCGCTGAATACATCAAAGCTTCCACCTAAACCGATACAGACAGCCTGAGGAAATAAATGGCGGTGCTCATAAATGAAGTTTTCCTGATGAGGATAACCTAAAGCAACGAATACCATATCTGCTTTTGACCGCGCGATTTGTTTCGCCACAAATCGTTTATCCGCTTGATAGCCGTCACAACTACCCGCAATGACCACATTTGGATATTCTGTATCAATTCGCTGCTTAACTGCTTCAAGCACGTCTTTTTTCGCGCCATATAAAAAGATTCTTTTAGATTGATTGTTTGCAAGATCCAGCATAGACATAAAGACATCAAAGCCTGCAATTCTAGACTTTAGAGGACTTTGTGTTATGCGTGACATGAGTACGACACCTACACCATCTGGCAATACATAATCCGCTGAAGAGACGACTTGATGGTACGAAGCATCCTTCATGACCGCATAGCCAATCTCTGGGTTCACTGTCGCAATCATAGCGCCTCTTCGTTGTGACAGATGATGCTGGTTGAGATAGCTCATAAATTCATCTAAATCGCCGTTCACATACGAAAGGTTAGAAACAACTTCTGTTTGCATGACTTTGACCTCCTTCTCCATTTTTTATCTATAAACGTCCATTGTAAATTCATTTTTCGTCTACTGATCATTTTATCACAGTTCGCCTATGAAAGATTAACAATAACTTTACAAACCTTTGAATTTCGTGACAATTTAATAAAATGATTTGACAGATATCAAGTGAAACATTGATTTTTCGGGGTTTTCCTCCAATGCCCAATAAACTGGAAATAGTTTGTCTTTACATCTGCTTAACGTTTAATGGGCGCTGTGATATAATGAGGTTCCGAAGAGCGAAAAAACTTGATCGATGATATAGGATGACAGATAAACTTTACTGCACAAAGGCAGACGAATAAGGACGAAAGAAAGGAGTTAAGTTTGAAATGAAGAAAGTTATTACTTACGGAACATTTGATTTATTACACTGGGGGCACATTAAGCTACTGGAGCGCGCAAAGCAGCTTGGAGATTATTTGGTTGTGGCGATCTCTACAGACGAGTTTAACTTACAAAAATCAAAAAAGGCTTATCATAGCTACGAGCATAGAAAGCTGATTTTAGAGACCATTCGTTATGTAGATGAAGTCATTCCGGAAAACAGCTGGGATCAAAAAGTCCGTGACGTACAAGAGCATGACATTGATGTATTTGTCATGGGAGATGACTGGGAAGGTAAATTTGATTTCTTAAAAGAGCATTGTGAAGTCGTGTATTTGAAGAGAACAGAAGGTATCTCTACTACACAAATTAAGGAAGAAATTGCGGGACTATAATAGATTGAAAAAAAGTACTTCTTAACATTTGGTGAGAAGTACTTTTTCATGTTAACATAACCTTTTAAAATTTATTTAAAAACCGAAGCATTAGTTATTAAAATGGACACCACTGAAAGGTTGAATGTTTTGATACAACATTGGTTAAACAAACTTAGAAGAAAGACACATAACAATAATCACAGTCAAACGAAGCCGCAACTACAACTTCCGGAAATGGAGTATTACTTTATTACCGGGAAAATTAAAGAAAAATATGGTGGTTTGACGAAGTCTTTATTACTACGTGCGAAACTATTTGGATTAAAGAATATTCCAACTCACTTTTTGACTTTTTCATATGATCCTGAATTCTCTCGGAAAGTGAAAGGTATCATCGACAAGCAAATCGTCAATCCTGACATGACCCAGATCAAAAATATGTATATAGACTTTCTTATACCAAATCGTAAACCAGCAGAGCAGTATCAGACATCGTTTCAAGCTGACAATATCAATGAAGTGGTATTTAACCATGAAGATCCATCTGTACGACTCATGAGGAATGAACAAACAAATCAAATCGAGACGATTGAGTTCTTTCATCAAAATGAACAAATGGAGAAGCGTGAGGAATATAATACACAAGGGCAGTTGCATAAAGTGTCTTTTTTCTCTCTAGAAACAGGCGAAGTGTATGAAGAGATATTCATTGATCAGCACACGCATGTGTATATGAAAAAAGCATATGAATATCTTGAAGAAACGTCTAAAAACAAATTAAAAGAACTCGTATGGTATGCACAGGAAGGAATCAAAACCTTTAAAAGTGAAAAGGCATTAAGACAAGAGTGGCTGATGAATATTCAGCATCAAAATGATCGGAAAAAGCTCTTCTTAGTTGATAGCCGGAAGCAGGATAAGTATGTGTTTCAAATGAAAAAAAGAAGCTCATCTTACTACGCAGCCATCATTCACAGTAAACACTACGAAACAGAAAAGACAACATTACGTTCTGATTACAAGGAGTTATTTAGCCAAATCAGAAAACAAAAAATAGATGCCGTCTTCTTTATCACTGAAGAGCAACAAAGAGATGTCGCAAAACAATTCGGTCATCAAAATATATTCTATTTAACGCCACATACATTAGATCGTGCGTCACATCAAGTGCAAGATCATTATGTTCATGACCCAAATAAGGTCCTCATGATGGCGAGGTTAACGAAAATTAAGAATGTGATCGATGCCATCCGTTCTTTTCAATTTGTCGTAAAAGAAGTACCAAATGCGAGGCTTGAAATCTTTGGCTCCGGTCCCCAAGAAAAAAAGTTAAAACAGGAAATTGAACAATTAAACTTAGAAAAGAATGTCTTTTTGAAAGGATTCACTCAAGATCCGGATGCAGAGTTTAGAACAGCTAGAATGTCTATCTCTACTTCTGTTTTTGAAGGATGTCCATTGTCTATCATGGAATCAGTTGTTAACAAATGCCCTGTCATTACTTATAATTACGATTATGGTGCTAGCACGCTTGTGAAAAATGATTTTAATGGCTTTGTCGTAGAGCAGTATGAAGTGGAGCAGCTAGCTCATAAAATCATTGAATTACTAAAAAGCGACGAACAGTATCGAACCTTTTCGGAAAATTGCCAGGAGATTGCCGAAGAGTATTCAATCGCGAACTATTATGAAAATTGGACAACGGCACTTCACAACATGATAGACATGCGTGAAAAAAGAGATCGAATACAACAGATGATGAAATCCACTCATTTCAAATTGGTAGACATGAGTAGTGAGCATCATGTACTTTCATTGAAATTACAGATGGAAGGCGTAATTCAAAAGCAGGAAAAGGTTATATTAGAGCTTGTCGGATATGATCGAGATAATTATGCAGAGCTATTTTCTAAAAGGATCAAGAATCTAGAAGTATCCTTCCCAATTGGACATGCATTTATAGAGGCAGCATTAAAGCGAAACAAAACAAAATATGTTGATTTCTACGTGAGAATGAGAGACGAAGAATGCAATGAAACCATTCAGCGTTTGCCAGTTGCCGAACATTTATACAATGAAAAAGGCGTGTCAAAGATTGATGGTGTTTCTTACAAGACAGTGAAAGGGAATTATTCTTGGAAAACGAACGAAAAATAGAAACCTTTGATGAAACTAGATCGTGTATGAGTATGAGTGAAGATTTCAATGAACAGAGGAGATAAATGATTGATGATTGAAGAGACCGTTCAGAAGAAGAGTGTTGTTGAAAGTTTAAGGAACCATGATCAACAATTGGAAATCGTGTTGAGAATAGATGATGAAAGACCACTAGAAGATCGCATATTTTACTTGCAGATGCGGGAAAGAGTGTCAAAGCAGGAAGTGTATCTGCCGCTTGAACATCTAGATGAAAATCGTTTTAAAACGGTTCTGCATGAAGGTTCTTTTTCGAATAAAATGGAACAAGGCCAGACGTATAATTTATATGTGACGGACTTTTCTGAAATGACTGACCAGAATGAGAGTGAAGATGAAACGGAAGACTCCTCATATGATTCTGATGGAGAAGACGAAGAGATTGAATTAGGAGAAGAAGAAGAGCAGGTCATAGATGAAGACGAAACGGCTTATTATAAGTGTCGTCTGAAGCTAGACATTGAAACGCCTGAACTCAGCTTCATAGAAAATAAAGACACTTTGCTACTTGCGGTTCCATATCGTACAGACAAAGGGAATATCTCTATTAAAGTGAAGCGAGAAATGAAGATCACGAAAATAAAGCACATCTCACTCGATAAGAACAACACCCTTAGTATCGATGGGTATTGTGGTGTGATAAGTGCTGAACACGCGTATCGAATGAAAAACGCGCAATTGTTAGTGAAAATGAATAGTGAGCCCGTAATTGAGCACCGTTTCTCCGTAAACCTGGAGCCAAAACATGAGATAGATCGTGTTAGAACAGACGGGGTAAAGCCAGAGGTATATCCCTTTAAAGTAGAGGTTCCTTTGGACTCGTTAACGTATTCAACTGATAAGCGATACATCTATAGAATGTATGTTGAATTCATCTGTGAAGTGAATGGAGTAGAAGAGACCTTAACGACACCGTCTCTTGTATTAGGAGATCGATCCAAACAATTAAAGGGTCTTGTCCAAATTCAACAGAAGAATGAAATTCCTTTTAGATATGAAGTATATCGAAATAAAAAAAGACAAACGCTTGGCATCCGAATGAATGATTACACAATGAAAACCCGAGCCAAGTATTACGTCAAAGGCAAGTGGAAGAAATTTAAAAAACAGGTCGGCAAAATCAAAAAAGTCCGTAACCGTCTTGTGACAAGGACATTCCAAACGACCTTTAAGCTGGCAAGTAAACTGTCTGTGAAAAAGAAAACCGTTGTGTTTGAAAGCTTTAATGGAAAACAATTTAGTTGTAATCCACGTGGTATTTATGAGTATATGAAGGAAAATCACCCAGACTATACATTGATCTGGAGTGTCAAAAAAGGGCATGAAGCACCATTAAAAGAAAGAGATATCTATTATATCAATCGCCTATCTTTAAAATGGATTTTTGCCATGGCAAGAGCGGAATATTGGGTAGTGAATAGCCGTTTACCGCTTTGGGTTCCGAAGCCAGACCATACAACATACTTGCAAACATGGCATGGTACGCCTTTAAAACGACTGGCGATGGACATGGATGAAGTGCATATGCCTGGAACCAACACGAAAAAATACAAAAAGAATTTCACAAAAGAAGCATCAAATTGGGATTACCTCATCTCACCAAATGCATACTCGACTGAAATCTTTACACGTGCGTTTCAATTCGAAAAAACCATGATTGAATCAGGGTACCCAAGAAATGATTTCCTTCACAATGGAAACAATGAAGAGACAATGAAAGCACTCAAACAAAAGATGAACCTGCCACTTGATAAAAAATTGATCTTGTATGCACCAACCTGGAGAGATGATCAATTTTATAAAAAAGGACAATACAAGTTTGATCTAGATTTAGATCTTCATGAACTAAGAGCGTCTATCGGCGATGAATACATCATTATTCTTCGCATGCACTACTTAGTCGCTGAAAACTTTGACTTAGGTCCGTATGAAGGCTTTGCCTATGACTTCTCTCACTATGAAGACATCAGAGACCTTTACATGATTTCAGATCTACTGATCACAGATTACTCATCTGTATTCTTTGATTACGCAAACCTCAAACGTCCGATGCTGTTCTATGTACCAGACATTGAGACATATCGCGACAAGCTAAGAGGCTTCTACTTCGATTTTGAGCAAGAAGCACCAGGACCTCTTGTGAAAGATACAGCAAGCGTTATTGACTGGGTAAGAGAAACAGAACAGCCAAACTTTACATTACCAGCTTCATTCGCACCGTTTTATGATAAGTTCTGCTATTTAGAGAGCGGCGAGTCATCGAAGCGAGTGGTGGAAGTGGTGTTTGAATAATATCAAACAAAGAGTATTATCGCGATAATCCTTTTATCACGGTAATACTTTTTCATTTTATGTATAATTTATGATCTTTATTGGAAATGTAGAGTGAAAGTATTATAAAACTAAAAAGAAACCGACTTAACTTAAATATGAGAGCATGCTA
This sequence comes from Bacillus sp. 179-C3.3 HS, assembly GCF_047229225.1. Lineage (NCBI taxonomy): Bacteria > Bacillati > Bacillota > Bacilli > Caryophanales > Bacillaceae > Bacillus > Bacillus sp. 179-C3.3 HS. Next base: position 328,322 of record NZ_JBFEFT010000001.1, read on the forward strand.
TAATTTATAAAAATTGTTAATAAAATTTTATGATAATGAAAAGTGAGGTTGCGTATGCTCTTTTCTATAGTGATGCCAGTCTATAATGCAGGCACTTATTTGAATGAAGCGATTGATAGTATACTAGGACAATCTCTAAATTTCGAAGAAAATGTTGAGATTATATTAATAGATAATAACAGCGATGATAATTCATTAGAAATCTGTAATTATTATATGAAAAAGTACCCAAAAAATATTAAAGTTAGACATATTGACAAGCCTAACGTAAGCATTGCTAGAAATGTTGGGATTAAAGAATGTTCTAAATCATCTTCTTTCATAGGATTTATTGACTCAGATGATAAAATTTCAAAGAGCACACTTAGAGAAGTTTATAGGTTTTTTGAAAGTAACTTGAAGGTGAATATATCTGTATTGCCTATATATTATTTCGATTCAAGAAAAGGATCACATAGTCTGAATTATCGGTTTGAAGAGAAGACAAATGTAGTGAATATTTTTGAAAAATTTAATTTTGTACATTATCACATCGGTGGAGTTTTTTTTCGCAGATGTATTTTAGACGATAAAAATTTTGGTTTTAATCCAAACCTCAGCTTTTGGGAAGACGCCTTATTAATAAATCAAATATTAATTCAGGAAAAAGAATATGGATTAGTTCATGAAGGTAAATACTTTTATCGGAAAAGAAAAAGTAATAATTCCTTAGTAGATATTACGTGGTATAAGAAAGATAGATATACGAACTTATTACAAGAAGGATATTTAAAATTAATAAAAATCTCAATAGATGAATTCGGCTATGTAATTGATTACATTCAATATCTAATTATTTATCATATGAAGCTTTACTTTTTTAAAAAATATAATTCTATTATATACGAGGTTTTAGATGATTTGGAGAGAAAAGAATTTTTCGAGAAATTATGCGAAGTTTTACAATATATTGATGAAAAAATTATTTTTGAACAAAACTTCAAATTGTATATTAAAGAGTATTTAATCACTTTAAAAAGAAAAGGTGTTCATTTCGATAAAATAATAAAATTGGGTGAAGTTACAGAAGAAAAAGTAATTATCGTTAAATGGAAATTAAAAAGAGGTTTTTTTGAAATTTTCGGAATTTTAAGCGGTGAACATTATTCTATGAATGATAATGATCATATTTGCATAATCTCGAGAAATAAGAACTTAAAAGTTGTATATGAGGAAGATTTAAAAGACTTGAAAATTTGGGATAAGGTAGTTAGAAAAAGGCACAATTCCTTAATTAAAGCTAAAATCCCTCTTCATGCCATGAAATTTTCTTTTGTACTAGCTTCGAACGGAAAAAGTATTTATATGAATGAAGTGAATTTAATTACAAAGTTATTAGATAAGATTTTAGGCAGAATAATCTTCTTAAAAAAATAATCCGAATTGTATTAAACTTTTAACTGTAAGAGGGAGATCAGTGAAATATTCCTCAACATCTGTTACAATAATGAGCGGTGCTTTTAAAAAAGTAAGCCCAAAAACTTATATCTAAGGAAGATTAGAATGAATGCAATGTTGACGATCTTGAAGGAGCAAATCAGCTCGTTTCCGCTGATTATGCGACTTGCTGTTTATGAAACGAAATCAAAATATCAGATGAATTATTTAGGTGTTTTATGGCAGTTTTTAAATCCATTGATTCAAATGTTGGCTTACTGGTTTGTTTTTGGTTTGGGAATTCGCGGAGGACAACCAATTGTCATAGGCGACATTGAGGTTCCATTTATCATATGGATGCTTGCCGGATTAATTCCGTGGTTTTTTATCAGTCCGACGATTCTTGATGGATCAAACAGTGTGTTTAAACGCATAAATATGGTATCAAAAATGAATTTCCCGATTAGTGCATTGCCCTCTGTAGTGATTATGTCTAATTTATTTAGCTACTTTGTTATGATGGGTGTCTATTTGATTGTGTTGATATCTTATGGCTTATACCCTGACGCGCATTGGTTACAATATATCTACTATTTTATATGTATGATTGCGTTTATGTTTTCATTTAGTTTGTTTAATTCAACGATTAGTGTACTTGTGAGAGACTATCACTTCCTTTTGCAATCAGTGACACGTTTACTGTTCTTCTTGTTGCCGATTTTCTGGAATATATCAGAGAAACTCACTGGGGACAAGGCGTGGATCGGAGATATTTTAAGATTAAATCCTCTTTTCTACATTATTGATGGATTCAGAAACAGTTTGTTAAAGGGAGAATGGTTCTTCCAAGATGTGAAATATACGCTTTATTTTTGGCTGATTACCCTTCTACTCTTAACAGTCGGTTCGTTGCTTCATATGAAATTTAGGAATAAATTTGTTGATTTTCTTTAAAAGGTAAGGAGATTATACGATGAAACTAAAAGTTTCGTTTCGAAATGTATCCAAGCAATACGTCCTATATAAAAAACAGTCGGATAAAGTCAAAGGACTGTTTTTTCCTAATAAAAATGAAAAAGGCTTCTTTGCTGTTCGTAACGTTTCCTTTGATGTTTATGAAGGCGAGACGATTGGTTTTGTCGGGATCAACGGGTCTGGAAAATCAACGATGTCAAACCTTCTTGCGAAAATCATTCCCCCGACTAGTGGTGAGATTGAAATGGACGGTCAGCCTTCGTTAATTGCCATTGCGGCAGGGCTGAACAATCAGTTGAGCGGGAAAGACAACGTTCGATTAAAGTGCTTAATGATGGGTCTGACGAACAAGGAAATCGATGATCTTTATGAAAAAATTGTGGAATTTGCGGATATTGGTGATTTCATCGATCAGCCGGTAAAAAGCTATTCTAGTGGAATGAAATCCCGATTAGGCTTTGCCATTTCGGCGCATATTGATCCAGATATCTTGATTATTGATGAAGCGTTATCTGTCGGTGATCAAACGTTCTATCAAAAGTGTGTCGATCGCATTACAGAATTTAAAAAGCAAGGAAAGACCATCTTCTTTGTCAGTCACTCCATTAGCCAAATTCAAAAAATCTGTGATCGGGTCGCTTGGATGCATTATGGCGAGTTGCGTATGTTTGATGAAACAAAAAAGGTAGTAAAAGAGTACAAAGAGTTTGTTGAATGGTTTAACAAGCTTTCTAAGAAAGAGAAAAAAGAATATCAACGGAAGCATAAGGAAGGCCGAAAAGGTGTCCAAAAGACCGAAAAACTCACGCGGTATGAAGATAGCGGGAAAAGACGCACATTTTTTGGACCAGCGTTTCAAGTAGCGGTTTTAACAGTCTTGACCATCTTACTTGCGCTGTCAATGTTTTCGGATCACCTGCTTCGTACACTCGCAACATTTGGTGCCATTTCACCAAATAAAATAGAGACACCCGAGCAAGCAACGAATTCTCAGACGAAAGGTGCCTCTGATCTAAAGAAAATTGACAGACGAGCGATTGTTGTAGTGGATTCAATAACTGCTTTTCAAGATCAAGACATGAAAAAGGCAACTGCTACTCTATCTTTTGGACAAGAAGTTCAAGCGATGGCTGAAAATAAAAAAACCGTTCAAATCAAAATCGCCTCGGACACGTATTATGTGAAGCCTGATGGCCTGCAAAATGCTGATGAACTGAAGTCGTTATCGATTGGAGTAGATCAGTTCAGTTCTTATGTATCACCTGCATCAGCATCTTCCTATCAGTATTTACTCTCTTTCCTTGGAAAAGAGGAATCTGTACTCGAGCAAAGAATGCCAACACTGATCTCTGTAAAAAGCGATCAAGGAGACACTGTTCAACGATTGACTACAGAAAAAACGGATTATGTCATTCGAGATGGTCGTGCGGATACCATTGTGTTCCATGAGTTGATGACAATATCCCCTTCTACACTTGGGTTATCTGATCAGAATGTCATGATGAACGAGAAACAGACGAAATTCGTGATAAAGGGCGAAAACAATCTATATGTCGTTGATAATGAACAGCACACGCTGTCAGTATCCATGATTCAATAAAAAGCTGCCGAGGCTTAGACTGACATAGCAGAATGAGACACAAATAAAACACCCTTATTAGGCTGACATGCTACCAAATGTTTTTGGTGCGT